>NZ_JBQEMS010000003.1:78036-440669 GCF_052044265.1 Sinorhizobium sp. 22678
CGCGATCCTGTTTCAGGGAACTGCCCTCCCATTGCGACCGTCGTCCGAACGGCTTCAACATCAACCGGACGCGAATGATCCTCCCGGCCGTTGCGCCGAGGTGTGACAGGTCGGCTCGCCGCTTCGAACCGGACCCATGCCCTGCCCGGGTGAACTGCCATTTCATGGTGAATGTGCAGGGCGACCAATCCGTCCCGATGATATCCGTCAGCGCTGTGATGCCGTCTTTCGGCCTGTTCAACGGTCCCCGTCACGAACTGGCAGGGAATGTGAAAAGGCGCCGGAATGGGAAGATCTTCAGATAAAAATGGCGCCGGCAAACTGGCCGGCGCCACCAAGATTTTACAGTCCCGCGCGCTTTGAGCTCACGCGGGCATCCAACAAGAGATCAAGCGACCTTGGCAACCGCCGTCGGCACGCTCGCGATCGTCTTCAGGATGACCGAAGCGATCTGGTAGGGGTCGCCCTGGGAGTTCGGGCGGCGATCTTCGAGATAGCCGCGGTAGCCGTTGTTGACGAAGCTGTGCGGAACGCGAATGGAGGCGCCGCGGTCGGCCACGCCGTAGCTGAACTTGTCCCACGGCGCCGTCTCGTGCTTGCCGGTCAGGCGCAAGTGGTTGTCCGGGCCGTAGACGTTGATGTGGTCGTGCAGGTTCTTCTCGAAGGCGGCCATCAGCGCTTCGAAATAATCCTTGCCGCCGACTTCGCGCAGATAGGCAGTCGAGAAGTTGGCGTGCATGCCGGAGCCGTTCCAGTCCGTGTCGCCGAGCGGCTTGCAGTGGAACTCGACGTCGATGCCGTATTTCTCCGTCAGGCGCAGCAGAAGGTAGCGTGCCAGCCAGACTTCATCGGCAGCCTTCTTGGAGCCCTTGCCGAAAACCTGGAATTCCCATTGGCCCTTGGCCACTTCGGCGTTGATGCCTTCGTGGTTGATGCCCGCGGCCAGGCAGATGTCGAGATGCTCTTCGACGATCTGGCGCGCGATGTCGCCGACATTCTTGTAGCCGACGCCGGTGTAGTACGGGCCCTGCGGCGCCGGATAGCCCTGCTCCGGGAAGCCCAACGGGCGGCCGTTCTTGTAGAAGAAATATTCCTGCTCGAAGCCGAACCAGGCGCTTTCATCATCGAGGACCGTTGCACGGGTATTCGACGGATGCGGCGTCTTGCCGTCCGGCATCATGACCTCGCACATGACCAATGCGCCATTCGTGCGGACCGGGTCGGGATAGACCGCAACCGGCTTCAGCACGCAATCGGAGCTGCGCCCTTCGGCCTGCTGCGTCGAGCTGCCGTCGAAGCCCCAGAGCGGAAGCTGTTCGAGCGTCGGAAACGCGTCGAATTCCTTGATCTGCGTCTTTCCGCGGAGATTTGGGACGGGCGTGTAGCCATCGAGCCAGATGTACTCGAGCTTATACTTGGTCATTAGCGAATCTCTCTAACGTGGTGCTGCATGGTTTGAGCAAATCCTGACAGCTTCAGCGCTACACAACGCCCAACCGCCAGGGATCGGATACCATGAAGCATCAAGCGTGCCAGTTGGGCGCTGGAGAGAGACTTTTTTCGGCCGGCGGCACCGCGGCGGGGCGAATCGGCGCGGACGCGCCCCGCGGACGCAGCCGGAAAAGATCGTCGGCGGGACCCGCAAAGGCCGGCATTTTCACGCGGTTCGGGGCCGGCCTGGGTAGGAAAACAAGCAGCAATTCAAATCGATACCGCGGTCTCCTCACTTGCGGAAAGGTGCCTGGAGCCGCTTCTCCTTTTCATCCTTATCGGCGTCCGCGGCCCGAACATTTCTGCCCAAAAATTATTTGGCAGGCGCCGCTGCCTAAAAAATCGCACTTGCGCCCGTCGCATCCGTGAATGCTCCGGACAATGCTCGCAATTCCGGCACGGAATTGAACGAAATTTCGGCAATTCGCGTAAATCATGTGCAAATCCTGCCTGGTTGCACTATGTTTCTCCCCAGAACTCACGGGAGACCAGAGCATGGCCACGAGTCTTTACGGCAAGTCTGCGACGATCCTGAAGTTTCCGGCCGCTGTGTCGCGGAAGGCCGAGGAACGGCGTTCCGAAGCCCAGCGCAAACTGGACCTCGCACCGTCGGACGTGTGCGCCGCCGTCGATGGCTGCTGGTATCACGAAGAAGCCCTGAGCGACGATACGAAGCACTGAAGCGGAGCGGTCTTCCCGCTCACCGCCGCCCGCCGACCTCGTCGATATGGTGCAGCATATCGGCCGGGTCGTCGAAGATGCGGTAAGCACCGGCTTGCCGCAGTTCCTCATGTCCGTAGCCTCCGCTCAGCAAGCCGATGGCCAAGGCACGGCAGCGCACCGCCGCCAGCATATCCCAGATACTGTCGCCGACCACCACTGCCGTCTCGATCGGGGCGCCGAGCTGTTCGGCGGCGGCGAGAAAGAGATCCGGATCGGGCTTGGCATATTTGACGAGGTCTCGCGTCACGACCGGCACGACCGCCGGATCGACGCCGAGAGCGGCGAGATTGACGGCGGCCGTCTCCATCCGCCCGCTCGTGGCGATCGCATAGGAGATCTTCGCATCGGTGAGCCACGTTAGAAGCTCGCGCGCGCCGGGCAACGGTCGTATGCTGTCTGCCTGCCGCCTGTAAGCGTCGGCGTGGCGCTGACGCAATCGCGCAACCCTGTCACCGCTGATTTCCATGTTCGTTTCGCGCAAGAGCTGGTCGGCGAAGAGCCCGCCGCTCATGCCGATCTTGCGATGGATGCGCCAGACCGAAAGGTCGATCCCTTCCGCGTCGAGCGCTTCCTTCCAGGCAAGCACGTGCTGGTAGACGCTGTCGACGAGTGTGCCGTCCAGATCGAACAGGAAGACGGGTTCGATGCGCATGCTCTTTCTCCCGGTAACGGCCTTTGCGCGTCCGATCGGACGCACGGGCCATGGCGCCGTCACCTGCGAAAATATGGGTCAGGTTTCGCAGCCGAACAGACAGCCTGTCTACTTTTCCTTTGTGAACCCTGATCGCGTCTGCGTGCAAGTGCAACTACCCCATCGCATGGCGAATGGTTCTCGAGATCCGGGTCAGGAAGGCCGGCCGTGAGGAAGCGACGAGCTTCCATGAAAGGACCGCCTGCGCCATGCGCCGCGGCAGCAGCCCGACGGAGACGAACCAGGCTGCCAGCATGGCACGACGGCGCAGCGAGACGTTCATCTGCATGCTGGCGACGGCACCGTGAGCGGCGAGGCCGAGCCTCGAATCCGCAGCCACCGGATGGCGTGCGCCGTCCACGCAGAGCGATGCAAGACGCTCCTCCAGATGCACCGGGTCGCGCAGGTTCGCTTTCGGCGAAACCGATAGACCTACATCGACCGCCTGTTCGTTGAGGGCATTCAGTCGGTGAAAATCATGCTCCACCCGCCAGCGCGCCCTCTGCCCGAGTTTTTCGGCAAAGACAGAATGATTGCTGCCGTGCATTCGGTAGGCGCCGAGGCAGGCTTCGAGCGACGTCACCTTCCCGTAGAGCGGGGCGAGCGTGACAAGGTAGCCGTCTGCACCCTGCCGGAACTCGGCTTCCGGAACCGGCATGATGACATCGAGAGCCGAGCGTGCAAAAGCCAGTCCGCTGGTGACCGTCGTCTGGTATCGTGCGCGGCTCGCCAGTTGCGGCGTTACGTCACCGGAGTCGAACGGGACCTCCGGGGGCGGGAAGATGTCCTTGACGCGCAGATCCTCGTCCACCAGATGCAGCCGGAACTGCATCTGGGCCGTGTCGTCGCTCCATTGGGCAAGCAATTCGGAAACGGCAGCCGGGTAGAGATAGTCGTCGGCGTCGAGGAAGAGAACGATCGCCCCTCGACTTGCCGCAAAGCCGGTGTTGAAAGCGGCTGCGTGACCGCCATTTTCCTCCCGCAGGCAGGCCTTGATCCGTCCGCCGTAGGACGCGATCACCTCCGCCGACCCGTCCGTCGACGCATCGTCTACGACGATGACCTCGACCTGCGCGTGGTCCTGGTCGAGGGCGCTGTCGATCGCGCGGCTCAGGAACCGCGCATAATTGTAATTCGCTATGATGATGGAGACAGGAAGATGGTCTCGGATGGAATGCATCGCAGTGAACCTCGCTTTTCGGCTTTGGTCGCGGCGAACCTTCTCATGCAGGTCCTTGAGGGTGATGCCCGTCCCGAAAGCACAGCCTCTCGGGCTGCGGTGAAGACAACGGCGCGGTTGCGCCGGGCGGGCGGCGAAGATCGTGCTCGATCCTGCGTGAGCCTCCCCAGTTTTGTGGCATTTGAGTGACCGCTGCAGCGGTGGCACGCCGGTCTGCAGCCTTACCGTGCCGATGATCGAGCGTATGCCCGGATAGGCAGCAAAGTGACCTCGGTTGACGCGCCTCCGGCGGCTGATATACCAGTTTGCAGCCAAAACGACGCAGGGAGGAAGCCGCGTGGATGCCAGACACCCCAACTACATGAAGGTGATCGCCACGCGATTGACGGCGCGAGGCGCAACATTGCAGCCCGCGAACGCGATGCCGGTCGCAAGCACCGGACAAGCGGGTACCGGAAACGGATGGGCCTTCTGATGCGGCTTTCGAGAAAGACGATCGACCGCCTGCCGCCCACCGTCAAAAGGCCCGATTACGACCTCGGTCCAGTTACCGTCGGCATCGTACACCTCGGCATCGGTGCCTTTCATCGCGCGCACCAGGCGGCGTACACCGATGCGCTGCTCTCCGAGAATCCGTCCTGGGGCATCTGCGGCGTCTCGCTGCGCAGCCCGGAAACGCGCGACGCGCTTCAACCGCAGGACGGGCTCTACACCCTCGCCGTCCAGGACGGCGAAGGCTCCGATCTCGGCGTGATCGGCAGTGTCGTCGAGCTCCTTTGCGCGCCGGAGGACCCGGAAGCCGTTCTTCGCCGCATGGCAGACCCCGCCACGCGCATCGTGTCGCTGACGATCACCGAGAAGGGCTATTGCCACAATCCGGCAACCGGCACGCTCGACGAAGGCCACCCGGACATCGTTCACGATCTCGCAAACCCCGCGCGGCCGCGATCGGCAATCGGCTTCATCGTCGAGGCGATTTCGCGTCGCGTCAGCGCCGGTATCGCCCCCTTCACGCTGCTCTCCTGTGACAATCTTCCGGGGAACGGCCATGTCTTGAAGCGTATCGTCACGCAGTTCGCGGAACTGCGCGATCCGGCCCTCGCCGCCGTCATCCGCAACGTCGCGTCGCCTTCGACCATGGTGGACCGCATCGTTCCGGCCACCACCGACGGCGACCGGAGTGCGGTCGCCGCGGCAATGGGGTTCGAAGATGCCTGGCCGATCATGACCGAACCCTTCCGGCAATGGGTGATCGAGGAGGATTTCCCGCTCGGCCGCCCGGCATGGGAAAAGGCGGGAGCGCTCTTCGTCCAAGACGTCTCCGCCTTCGAGTTCATGAAGCTCCGGCTTTTGAACGGAAGCCATTCCACACTTGCCTATCTCGGCTATCTCGCCGGTGCCGAGACGGTGGCGGATGCCATGTCCCTTCCGGGCATGGAAGCTTTGGTCGAAGGGTTGATGCGCCACGAGGTGAGCCCCACCCTTCCGGAACTGCCCGGCTTCGACCTTCCGGCTTATCGGGCCGAACTCCTTCAGCGCTTTCGCAATCCGGCGCTTCGCCACCGCACCTGGCAGATCGCAATGGATGGCTCGCAGAAGCTGCCGCAACGCCTCCTCGGCTCGATCAGGGACCGGCTGCACGCCGAGGCCGGCTATGACCGGCTCGCGCTCGGGGTCGCCGCCTGGATGCGCTATGCGCGCGGCCTGGACGAGGCGGGGCATCCCATCGACGTGCGCGATCCGCATGCTGCCCGGATTGCCGGGCTTGCGCAGGGAATTGACGAGCCGGATCGCATCGTCGATGCCTTTCTGACGATGACGGACGTCTTCGGCACGGACCTTCCGGCGAGCGCTCCGTTTCGCGCCGCGCTGATCAAGGCGCTGGATGGACTCCTCCAGAACGGGTCGGCGGCAACGCTTCGAAGCTACGGGGCTTAGAGCGGGACGAGGCAAAAAAGTGTATCCGGTTTTCCACCCGCATCCCGCGTCTCAACTTCTTGGAACCGATCACGGTCCTGTTTGGTCGACCCGACTTAAAACATCGTGATCTAAGAGCGGGCGAAGGAAGGCCATGTTCGATCTCAGCGGCAGGACGGCTCTGGTTACCGGCGGCGGACGCGGCCTCGGGCTGGAGATGGCGAAGGCGCTCGCCAGGGCCGGCGCCTGGACGGTGATCAACGGCCGCAACGGCCAAGGCCTGGAAGAGGCGCGCAAGCGGCTCCAAGGCGACGGCATCGAGATCGGGATTGCGGCCGGCGACATAACCCGCGATGCGCCGGCGATCATCGCCGCCACGGCCGAAAAGACGGGCGGGCTCGACATTCTCATCCACGCTGTCGGCGAACGCGACCGCCGCGGGACGGAAGCGATGGAACCGCACGAATTTGCGGCTCTGTTGAACACCGACCTGACCGCGGCCTACGCCATGGCAAAGACCGCCCTTCCCTATCTCAGGCGCTCCGCGGCCGGTCGGTTGATCTTCGTGACCTCGATCGCCGCCTTCGCGGCGCGGGCCGGCGATCCCGCCTATACGGCGGCGAAGGGCGGGCTCGCCGCACTGACGCGCTCGCTCGCGGTCGAACTCAGCGCCGACAATCTCACCGTCAACGCGATCGCGCCCGGCTGGTTTGCGACCGAGACCAATGCGCATCTCGCAGCCGATCCGGCGCTCAAAGCCTTCGTCGACGTCCGCATTCCGCTGAAGCGCTGGGGGCGGCCGGAAGAGATCGCCCCCGCCGCCGTCTTCCTCGCCTCGCCGGCCGCGAGCTTCGTCAACGGCATCACGCTCACCGTCGACGGCGGAATGACCGTGCAGATGTGAGGATTGGTGGATGCCGGCAGGCCAGAGGGGGCAAGCTACCCCTCCTTCGCCTCCTCGTTCCCCCTGAGCAGATGGATCAGCGCGGAGAAATCCTCTGCCCCGTGACCGAGCTTCTCGAAAAGGCTGTAAAGCTGTGTCGCCTGTGCCCCCATCGGCGTCGCCGCACCGCTGGCGCTGGCCGCCTGCTGCGAGAGTTTCAGATCCTTGAGCATGAGGCTCGCGGCGAAACCGGGCTTGTAGCCACCATTGGCAGGCGAGGTCGGAACCGGGCCGGGCACCGGGCAATAGGTCGTCAGCGACCAGCACTGGCCCGACGAGGTAGAGGCCACGTCGAAGAGCGCCTGATGCGAGAGGCCGAGCCGTTCGGCGAGCACGAAGGCCTCGCAGACCGCCGCCATGGAAACGCCGAGGATCATATTGTTGCAGATCTTCGCCGCCTGGCCGGCGCCGGCGTCGCCGCAATGGACGATCTTCTTGCCCATGGCTTCGAGCAGGTGCTTGCCGCGCGAGAAGGCGCCCTCGCTCCCTCCGACCATGAAGGTCAGCGTAGCGGCCGCCGCCCCCGCCGTGCCGCCGGAAACAGGCGCGTCGAGCGAAGGGCAGCCAGCCCTTTCGGCAAGGCCGTGAACCTTGCGCGCGCTTTCGACGTCGATTGTCGAGCTGTCGATCAGAAGCGTGCCGGGATCGACGAAGCCGAGCAGTTCGTCCCACACATAAAGGACATGCGCGCTCGCCGGCAACATGGTGATGACGCATTCCATCTCACGCACGGCCTGGGCGATCGAGCCGGCGACCGAGACGCCCGTCTTGGCGGCGGCATTGCGCGAGGCTTCCGACAGATCGAAGCCGGCGACCGCGTGGCCCGCCTTCACCAGATTGGCGGCCATAGGTCCGCCCATGTTGCCAAGCCCGATAAAGGCGATCTTCGTCATCTTGCCTCTCCTCCTCAACTGAAACTGTCACGAACTGCCCCGCCTTATGCCTTCCCGGCGAAGAGCGGCGCGCCGTCATTCCTCCCGAAGCGGGCGAGCATCTCGGGGGTAGCCTCCGAAAGCCCGACCGACCATTTCGGATTCCTGTCCTTGTCGATCACCGCGGCCCTGACGCCCTCGTAGAAATCCGGGTTGGAAAGCATGGCGAGGGTGGCGGCATATTCCCGCTCGAGGCATTCGTTGAGCGTTGCGCTGGAGCGCCCTGCCCTTAGGAGCGACAGCGTCAGTTTGAGGCTGATCGCCGATCGGGTCTTCAGGAGTTCGAGCGTCTCGCGCGCGAAATCCGAACCGTCCTTCTCCAGTGCCGCGAGGATCTCCTCCACGGCATCGAAGGCGAAGCAGCGGTCGATGACGGACAGATGGTCGAGCAGGGCCGATGCCGGGGGCTCGCTCGAAACGGCGCGGATCGCCGCCGAAACGTCATCGGCCGTGGCCGAGGCAGAGAGCGAGGCGATGAGCTCGCCTATCCTCTCGGAGGGAACGAAACTGTCGGCGAGCCGCGCATGGATGACCGCCGCCGCACCGACATCGCGGCCCGTCAGCCCGAGATAGGTACCGAACTCGCCGGGCGCGCGCGGCAGGAGCCAGGTCGCGCCGACATCGGTGAAATAGCCGATCCCCGTTTCCGGCATGGCGAAGCGCGTCCTCTCGGTCACGATCCGATGGCTGCCATGGGAGGAAACGCCGACTCCGCCGCCCATCACGATCCCGTCCATGATCGCGATATAGGGCTTGGAATAGGCTGAAATTCGGCTGTTGACGATGAACTCCTCGCGCCAGAACTGCGCGCCCTCCTCAGGCCGTTCGCGGCCGCTTTCGTAGATCATCCGGATGTCGCCGCCGGCGCAGAGGCCCCGTTCGCCCTCGCCCGTGACAAGCACTGCGGCAATCTCCGGGTCGCGCTCGAACTCGGTCAGCGCCGCAGCGATCGCTCGGATCATCGTGCGATTGAGGCTGTTCAGTGCGCGGGGACGGTTGAGCCGCAGCCTGCCGATCGCGCCCTGGCGCTCGACAATGACCTCCGGAAGCATGGTCTGCATCTCCATCGAAAATCCTTCCTAGTTCCGTCCCATGATCGCACGCGACACGATCAGCCGCATGATCTCGTTCGTACCTTCGAGTATCTGGTGCACCCTCAGGTCGCGGACAATCTTCTCGACGCCGTAGTCGGCGAGATAGCCGTAGCCGCCATGCAATTGCAGTGCGTCATTGGCGACAGCAAAGCAGCGATCTGTGACAAAACGTTTGGCCATGGCGCAGAGCTTCGGCGCCTCCGGGTCCGCCGCATCGAGGGCGCAGGCCGCCCGCCAGAGGAAGGTCCGAGCGATTTCCAGATCCGTCGCCATATCGGCGAGGCGGAACTGCAGCGCCTGGAATTCGCCGATCGCCTTCCCGAAGGCCCGGCGCTCCTGGACATAGGCAAGCGCCTTGTCAAAAGCGGATTGCGCGCCCCCGAGCGAGGCGGCGGCGATGTTGAGCCTCCCGCCGTCGAGACCGGCCATGGCGATCCTGAAGCCTTCGCCCTCGGCACCCAAGCGGTTCTCGACGGGAACGCGAACATTGTCGAGCATCACCGCCCGCGTGGGTTGGGCATGCCAGCCCATCTTCTTTTCATTGGCGCCGAAGGTGAGCCCAGGAGCGTCCTTCTCGACGACAAAGGCGGAGATCCCCTTCGGCCCTTCCTCGCCGGTGCGCGCCATGACGATATAAAGGCCGGACTCGCCGGCACCGGAAATGAACTGTTTCTGGCCGGTAAGCAGATAGGCGTCACCCTCGGGCACCGCCTTTGTCTTGAGCGCGGCCGCGTCCGAGCCGGAGCCGGGCTCCGTCAGACAGTAGCTCGCCAGGACGTCCATCGTGAGAAGCGGCGGAAGCAGGCGCCGGCGCTGCGCGTCCGTGCCGTAGCGATCGATCATGCCGGCGCACATATTGTGGATCGAAACGAAGGAGGCGATCGCGGGGCAGCCGGTCGCGAGCGCCTCGATGATCATTGCCGCGTCGAGACGGGTAAGTCCCGTTCCGCCGACGTCGTCGCGGACATAGATGCCGGCCATTCCGAGCGCGGCCGCCGCGCGCAAAGTCTCCACCGGAAAATGCTTCTGCTGGTCCCAGTCGATTGCGTGGGGCGCGATCTCGTCCCGGGCAAAATCGAGCGCCATCGTGCGGATGGCCTGCTGTTCCTCGGAAAGGCGAAAATCCATATGCATGTCCTCCCTGACCCGCATATCGCTGCTGCAATGCTTAGTTACAGCAAAACCCGCACAGGCACAGACGCAAATGCACACAGTATCTGTTCAGAAACGAACAGGACGCTAGGCGCGGCTCTACGTCTCGCTAAGACGATACGGCAGAGCGCCGCGCATGTCATGATCGACGATGAGCTTGCGCTTCAGCGGCGGCACGGCACGGCTCGCACATCTGGTGCGCTCGCAGATGCGGCAGGAAATGCCGATCGGATCGTAGGCGGCGCGGTTCCCGAGATCCATATCGTCGGCATAAACGAAGGCATCGGCGTAGGAGATTTCGCAGCCCAGCGCCAAGGCATAGCGGGGATGCGCGGCCCGGTAACCGCCGCCGCCCTTGGTGATCTGGGTCGCGAGACAGAGGTAGCGCACGCCGTCCGGCGTCTCGGCAAGCTGGCGGATGATCCGGCCCGGTGTCTCGAAGGCCTGATGCACGTTCCAGAGCGGGCAGGCTGCGCCGAAGCGGGCGAATTGCAGCTTGGCGGCACTGTGCCGCTTGGTGATGTTGCCGGCCCGGTCGATCCGCGCGAAGAAGATCGGAATACCCTTCTGCCCCGGCCGCTGCAGCGTCGAAAGCCGGTGGCAGACCTGCTCCAGCGAGGCACCGAAACGGGCAGCAAGAAGCTCGACATCGTGGCGCAGGTCGCGTGCGGCTTTCGAGAACGGCTGGTAGGGGAGGATCAAGGCGCCCGCAAAATAGTTCTGCAGACCGATGCGGCAGATCTCATAGGCTTCCTCCGTTCGGAAGCCGGCGCTTCCCGCCACCCGGTCGATCTCCTCGCGGGCGTGCATCTGTGCGATCTGCAATGCGAGCTGGAAGTCGCGTGTCGCCGCCGGCGCGTAAGGATTGAGCGTGAGTAGGCGGGCGCGGGGATCGAAACGGCGGATCGCCTCGTCGCCCGCTGCCCCGCGCACGACACGTATTCCGTGGCGCGCCTCCAGATAGGCGGCGAGGGCCGCATGGTTGTCGCCATCGCCGAGGCCGAGCTCGCCCGCAAGCGTCTCGGCGAGCGTATCGATTTCATGAATATAGTTGTCGACGAAATGGAAGAAGTCGCGCACCTCTTCATAGGGCGTCGTCTCCACCAGGGACGCACCACGACCGATCGTGTCGTCGATGCTGGCGAGCTGCTCGCTGTTGCGCCGATAGGCCTGATGACAGGAGATCAGCGCATGGGCGAGCCCCGGCGCATTCTGGGCGACGAGCTTCAGCTCCTGCAGGCTCGGCGAATAGGTTTCGAAGAGCGGGTCGCTCAGAGCTTCCGACAGTGCCGAGAGCAAGCGGTCGCTCTCGCCCGAGGAAAGTTCGGCGATGTCGATCTGGAACTTCTCCGCCAGTGCGAGCAGCACCGCCGCGGACACGGGACGCTGATTGTTCTCGATCTGATTGAGATAGCTCGTCGAAATTCCGATGCGCTCGGCGAACTGCCCCTGCGTCAGTCGCTTGCCATCCCTGAGATCCCTGACCTTGCGGCCGATATAGAGCTTCCCGATCGCCATCCTTGCACTCGTATTCGCAACTTTGCAGTTTGCGCTTCGCAATTTTATATGTTCCACATTTGCACATCATCGGCGGTTTTTCCATCAGGCCTTCGGCGCTATTGCGAAGGCAGGCAAGCCTCTGCACAATCAGCAAAAATGGAGGAGAGCGATGCGCGCCGTACTTGAACAGGTGGAAGCCCGCCGGGCCGAAGCGAGGGCGGGCGGCGGTGAACGCCGCGTCGCGGCGCAGCACGGCAAGGGCAAACTGACGGCACGCGAGCGCATCGACGTGCTTCTCGACGAGGGCTCCTTCGAAGAATACGACATGTATGTGACGCATCGCAGCGTCGATTTCGGCATGGCTGGCCAGAAGATCCCCGGCGACGGCGTCGTCACCGGCTGGGGCACCATCAACGGCCGCCAGGTCTATGTCTTCAGCCAGGACTTCACGGTCCTCGGCGGCTCCCTCTCCGAGACGCATGCCCAAAAGATCTGCAAGATCATGGACATGGCGGCGCGCAACGGTGCGCCGGTGATCGGCCTCAACGATTCCGGCGGCGCGCGCATCCAGGAGGGCGTGGCGTCGCTCGCCGGCTATGCCGAGGTCTTCCGCCGCAATGCAGAGGTGTCGGGCGTCATTCCGCAGATCTCGGTGATCATGGGGCCCTGCGCCGGCGGCGCCGTCTATTCGCCGGCGATGACCGACTTCATCTTCATGGTGCGCGACAGTTCCTACATGTTCGTGACCGGTCCCGACGTCGTGAAGACGGTCACCAATGAGATCGTCACCGCGGAAGAGCTCGGCGGCGCCCGCACGCACACGACGAAATCCTCGGTCGCCGACGGCGCCTACGAAAACGATGTCGAGGCGCTCGAGCACGTCCGCCTGCTCTTCGATTTCCTGCCGCTGAACAACCGCGAGAAGCCGCCGGTGCGGCCGTTCCATGACGATCCGGGACGCATTGAGATGCGGCTCGACAGCCTGATCCCGGACAGTGCCGCCAAGCCATACGACATGAAGGAATTGATCCTCGCCATTGCCGACGAGGGCGATTTCTTTGAACTCCAGGCAAGCTTCGCCCGCAACATCATCACCGGGTTCATCCGCATCGAAGGCCAGACCGTCGGCGTCGTCGCCAACCAGCCGATGGTTCTCGCCGGCTGCCTCGACATCGACTCCTCGCGCAAGGCGGCGCGTTTCGTCCGCTTCTGCGACGCCTTCTCGATCCCGATTCTGACGCTCGTCGACGTGCCCGGCTTCCTGCCCGGCACCGCCCAGGAATATGGCGGCGTCATCAAGCACGGCGCCAAGCTGCTCTTCGCCTATAGCCAGGCCACCGTGCCGATGGTGACGCTGATCACGCGCAAGGCCTATGGCGGCGCCTATGACGTCATGGCCTCCAAGCACATCGGCGCCGACGTGAACTACGCCTGGCCGACGGCCGAGATCGCCGTGATGGGTGCCAAGGGCGCGACCGAAATCCTCTACCGTTCCGAACTCGGCGATCCCGAGAAGATCGCAGCCCGGACGAAGGAATACGAAGAGCGCTTCGCCAATCCCTTCGTCGCCGCCGAGAGAGGCTTCATCGACGAGGTGATCATGCCGCACTCCTCCCGCCGCCGCATCGCCCGCGCCTTCGCCTCCTTGCGCAACAAGCAGGTCGAGACCCGCTGGCGCAAGCACGACACCATCCCGCTTTGACGGGAGAACCCGATGGGAAACATGTTCAAGAAGATCCTCATCGCCAATCGTGGTGAAATCGCCTGCCGCGTCATCCGCACCGCGAAGAAGCTCGGCATAGCGACAGCTGCCGTCTATTCGGATGCCGACCGCGACGCAATGCATGTACGCATGGCGGATGAGGCCGTCCATATCGGCCCCTCCCCCTCCAGCCAGTCCTACATCGTCATCGAGAATATCCTCGCGGCGATCCGCAGGAGCGGGGCCGATGCCGTTCACCCCGGCTACGGCTTCCTCTCCGAAAACCCCGCCTTCGCCGAGGCTCTGGAGAAGGAAGGCGTGACCTTCATCGGTCCGCCGGTCGGGGCGATCGAGGCGATGGGCGACAAGATCACCTCGAAGAAGCTCGCCGCGGAAGCGGGCGTTTCCACCGTTCCCGGCCATATGGGGCTGATCGAGGATGCGGACGAGGCCGCGCGCATCGCCGCTGACATCGGCTTTCCGGTGATGATCAAGGCTTCCGCCGGCGGCGGCGGCAAGGGCATGCGGATCGCCTGGAACGAGCGCGAGGCACGGGAGGGTTTCCAGTCGTCGAAGAACGAGGCGAAAAGCTCCTTCGGCGACGACCGCATCTTCATCGAGAAATTCGTGACCGAGCCCCGCCACATCGAGATCCAGGTGCTCGGCGACAAACATGGCAATATCGTCTATCTCGGTGAGCGCGAATGCTCGATCCAGCGGCGGAACCAGAAGGTCATCGAGGAGGCGCCCTCGCCCTTCCTCGACGAGAAGACACGCCGCGCCATGGGCGAGCAGGCGGTCGCGCTGGCAAAGGCCGTCGGCTATCACTCGGCCGGCACGGTAGAGTTCATCGTGGACGCCGGCCGCAACTTCTACTTTCTCGAGATGAACACCCGGCTGCAGGTCGAGCATCCCGTGACGGAACTCGTTACCGGCCTCGATCTGGTCGAGCAGATGATCCGCGTCGCGGCCGGCGAGAAGTTGGCTTTCACCCAGAAAGACGTGAAGCTCGACGGCTGGGCAATTGAAAGCCGGCTCTATGCGGAAGACCCCCATCGCAACTTCCTCCCCTCGATCGGCCGGCTGACGCGCTATCGTCCGCCGGAGGAAGGCGTGCAGGCCGATGGTACCGTCATCCGCAACGACACCGGCGTCTGCGAGGGCGGCGAGATCTCGATGTATTACGATCCGATGATCGCCAAGCTCTGCACCTGGGGACCGGACCGACCGACGGCCGTGCGCGCGATGGCGGATGCACTCGACGCGTTCGAAGTCGAAGGGATCGGCCATAACCTGCCCTTCCTCTCGGCCGTGATGCAGCAGGACCGTTTCCGCGAGGGACGGCTGACCACCGCCTATATCGCCGAGGAATTCAAGGACGGGTTTCAAGGGGTGGCGCCGGACGAGACTTCGGCACGCAAGCTCGCCGCCGTCGCGGCTACGGTCAACCAGACGCTCCAGGAGCGCGCCAGCCGGATTTCCGGCACCATCGGCAACCACCGCCGGATCGTCGGCCATGAATGGGTGGCGAGCCTCGACGGGCACGACATTCAGATCACATGCGAGGCTTCCGCCGACGGCACCTATGTCCGCTTTGCCGACGGGACATCCGTTTCCGTCGCAACCGACTGGGCCCCCGGCCGCACCCGCGCCGCTTTCAACATCGACAATCAGCCCATGAGCGTAAAGGTCGAGCTCGCCGGCCCGGGCATAAGGTTGCGTTGGCGAGGGATCGACGTCGTCGCAAGGGTCAGAAGCCCTCGCGTCGCCGAGCTCGCCCGCCTGATGCCGAAGAAGCTTCCGCCCGACACGTCCAAGATGCTGCTCTGCCCAATGCCCGGGGTGGTGACCTCGATCAGCGTCAAGCCCGGCGACACGGTCGAGGCCGGACAGGCGATTGCCGTCGTCGAGGCGATGAAGATGGAGAATATTCTGCGGGCGGAAAAGCGTGCGATCGTGAAGCGCGTGGCGATCGAAGCCGGCGCGAGCCTCGCGGTGGACGAGTTGATCATGGAGTTCGAGTGATGGTGCAGCGTTGAGGAGGCGCTGAGATGCCGCCGTGAGGAGCGGCAGCTTTGCCCCTCACCCTAGCACTCTCCCCGCACGCGGGGAGAGTGGACTTAAGACTGCGCCGCGAGTCTCCTTCGCCCCGCTTGCGGGGAGAAGGTGCCGGCAGGCGGATGAGGGGCTTGCGGTTTCATCGGTACCGATGAGGGCCAAGCCCCGGCCAAAGCTATTCGGAGTGAAACAATGACCGACAAGACCATCAAGGACTGGGAAGCCCTTGCCGAAAAAGAACTCAAGGCCTCCCCCGAAAGCCTCGTCTGGCACACGCCCGAGGGCATCGACGTCAAGCCGCTCTATACGAACGACGACATCTCCGGCATCGGTCATCTGAACGCGCTCCCCGGCTTCGAACCCTTCGTGCGCGGCCCGCGGGCCACCATGTATGCAGGGCGGCCCTGGACGATCCGGCAATATGCCGGCTTCTCGACGGCCGAGGCGTCCAACGCCTTCTATCGCAGGAACCTCGCCGCCGGCCAGCAGGGCGTCTCTGTCGCCTTCGATCTCGCCACGCACCGCGGCTATGACAGCGACCACCCGCGCGTCGAAGGGGATGTCGGCAAGGCCGGGGTCGCGATCGACTCGGTGGAGGACATGAAGATCCTGTTCGACGGCATCCCGCTCGACAGGATTTCCGTGTCCATGACCATGAACGGTGCGGTGATCCCGATCCTCGCCTCCTTCATCGTTGCCGGCGAGGAACAGGGCGTCAGCCGCGACAAGCTCTCCGGGACCATTCAGAACGACATCCTCAAGGAGTTCATGGTCCGCAACACCTACATCTATCCGCCGGAACCCTCGATGCGGATCGTCGCCGACATCATCGAATATACGGCGAAGGAGATGCCGAAGTTCAATTCGATCTCGATCTCCGGTTATCACATGCAGGAGGCCGGCGCGACGCTCGTGCAGGAACTCGCCTTCACCCTTGCCGACGGGCGCGAATATGTGCGCGCGGCACTCGCCAAGGGGCTGAACGTCGACGACTTCGCCGGCCGGCTCTCCTTCTTCTTCGCAATCGGCATGAACTTCTTCATGGAGGCGGCGAAGCTGCGCGCCGCGCGGCTCCTCTGGACGCGGATCATGAAGGAGTTCAAGCCCGAGAAGGCGTCCTCCCTGATGCTGCGGACCCATTGCCAGACGTCGGGCGTGTCGCTTCAGGAACAGGACCCCTATAACAATATCGTCCGCACCGCCTTCGAGGCGATGTCCGCCGTGCTCGGCGGCACGCAATCGCTTCACACCAATTCCTTCGACGAGGCGATGGCGCTTCCGACGGATTTTTCAGCCCGCATCGCCCGCAACACGCAATTGATCCTGCAGCACGAGACCGGCGTGACGAAGGTCGTCGACCCGCTTGCCGGCTCCTATTACGTCGAGAGCCTGACGAACGAGCTTGCCGAAAAGGCCTGGGCCCTGATCGAGGAAGTGGAGGCGCTGGGCGGCATGACGAAGGCCGTCAATGCCGGCCTGCCGAAGCGGCTGATCGAAGAGGCCGCGACCCGACGGCAAGCCGCCGTAGACCGCGGCGAGGAGGTCATCGTCGGCGTCAACCGGTACCGGCTCGAGAACGAGCAGCCGATCGACATTCTCCAGATCGACAATGCCGCGGTTCGGGCGGCTCAGATCAAGCGGATCGAGGAGACGAGGCGCCGGCGGGACTCACGGAAGATGAAGGAAGCGCTGGACGCGCTGGCCGACGTGGCGCGCAGCGGCAAGGGCAATCTGCTCGCCGCCGCCGTCGAGGCCGCCCGGGCGCGCGCCACCGTCGGCGAAATCACCGATGCCATGCGGGAGGCTTTCGGCGATTACACCGCCATTCCGGAAGTCGTCACCGACATCTACGGCAAGGCTTATGAAGGAGATCCGGAACTCGGCGTACTCGCCGGGCGGCTCGGGGAAGCGACGAAGCGGCTCGGCCACAAGCCGAAGATCATGGTAGCCAAGCTCGGCCAGGACGGACACGACCGCGGCGCCAAGGTGATCGCATCCGCCTTCGGCGATATCGGCTTCGATGTCGTCGCAGGCCCCTTGTTCCAGACGCCGGAAGAAGCCGCCGATCTGGCGCTCGCCGAAGAGGTCACCGTAATCGGCGTTTCATCGCTTGCCGCCGGCCACAGGACGCTGATGCCGCAACTCGCAGAGGCACTGAAGAAGCGCGGCGGCGAGGACATTATCGTCGTCTGCGGCGGTGTCATTCCCCGGCAGGACTATGATTATCTGATGGAGAACGGCGTCGCCGCCGTCTTCGGACCCGGCACCCAGGTGCTCGACGCCGCGCGCGCCGTGCTGGATCTGATCGAAGGCAGGCGGCGAAACGTGTAGTCCGCGCCGTCCGGCCGAGTTCAAGTCTCGATCCGGAGCTTCATCCGGTCGGCGGCAAAGCGCGTTCGCGAATATTCGACCGGGCGGCCTCCGAGATCCGCATTGATCGATTGCGTCTCCATGACGATCGCCCCCGGCGAGAGTTTCAGAAGCGAGAGTTCCTCTGCGTCCGCGTGCCGCGCGACGATCTCCGTCGAGACCCGGACGTAGTCGTCGAGCCCATGCACGGCAAAGGCCTTGGTGACCGATCCGAGCCGCCCATATTCCTCCGCCATCCTCGCAAAGCGCTCGGCGGGGTAGTAGCTGACCGCCGTCGAAAGCGGCCGCCCGTCGCCGCTGCTGACGGTGCTGAGCTCGATGAGAGGGGTGCCCGGGGGAACGCCAAGCGCAGCGGCGATTTCGCCGCTTGCCGACACTTGGCGATGCCCCCGGAGCTCGGTTCCGATTTCCTTCACCTGGCGGCCGAGGCCTTGCGAGAAGCGAGTGCGCCGCGAGATCGGATAGCTCACACGATCCTTGCGCTCGATCATCGTGCCGCGCCCCTGCACCGCGCGCACCAGACCTTCTTCCGCGAGTGCTGCCAGCGCGCTGCGCACGGTGTGGCGATTGACGCCGAATTCCGCTGCAAGGGCCGTCTCCGGCGGCACCATGCCGGTCGCGTCATAGTCGCCGTTGCTGATCGCCAGCCGTATCCTGTCGGCAATCTGCCGCCATAGCGCCACGCCCATCTGCCGTTCGACGACCTTCGCCACCATCTTCTTCGCCCCACTTCTTCGCCGCCGGTTTCTTGGCAAATGTCACAAGCCTGTCATTTGCGAAGGCTATGGAAAGGTATAAGATGTATAGTTGTCTAGATCAATAGACATTTTGGAGTGAGATGATGGACGCAGCGAAGACAAGTGATGAAGGCATCGCTCAGCGCCGGGAAGGCATGCGGCTTCTGGCGCGCGCCACGCTCGGCGAACTTTCCATGGCCTGGGACGCGATCGACGACAAGCCGGAGGTGGCGCCGGTGCGCGGTCCGGAAACCGGGCTCGTCATGGTGCGCGGCAAGATCGGCGGCGGCGGCGATCCTTTCAACCTCGGCGAGGCCACCGTTTCACGCGCCACCGTGCGGCTTGCGACCGGAGAGATCGGCCATGGGCAACTGCTCGGCACCGACAAGGCACGCGCCCGCTTTGCCGCGATCTTCGACGCGCTTTTTCAGAGCGCTGCGCATCGCGCAAGCGTCGAGGCGCTGCACGAGCAGGTGGCCGCTCGCCTTGATGCGGAAGACCGTCGCAAGGCCGAGGAAACGGCTGCGACCCGCGTCGACTTCTTCACCATGGTCCGCGGAGAGGATTGATGACGGCCAAATCGCAAATCTATAGCGGCGCCTTCGCCGATCCCGTCTTCGAGGCGCAGTCCGTGTTCCGCAGCCTGATGGACTGCTTCGCCCGCCCGGGCACCGTCGGCCGGCTTTCCACTGCTGCAGCCCCTCCGGCGCCACTCGGAGAGGCAAGCGGAGCTGTCGCGCTCACGCTCTGCGACCACGACACGCCGGTCTGGCTATCGCCGGCGCTCTCCAAATCCTCCGCGCCGAAGTGGATCGCGTTTCACACCGGCGCGGGCGTCACCGAGACGAAGGACGAGGCTCGCTTTGCCTTCTTCGAGAAGGACGCGGCTGTGCCGGGCTTCGACCAGTTCTCCCTCGGCACGCAGGAATATCCCGACCGTTCCACCACGCTCGTCGTCGAGGTGGAAGCGCTCGAGGGCGGGCAACCGCTGATCGGCCGGGGACCCGGAATCAAGAACGGGATCGTCATCGCACCGAAGGGCCTGCCTGACGTGTTCCTCGACCTCTGGGCCGCCAACCGGGCGATCTTTCCACGCGGCATCGATCTCGTCCTGACGGCGCGCGAGGCAGTGCTTTGCCTGCCGCGCACCACCAAACTCGAACGGGAGTAAGCGCATGTATGTAGCCGTCAAGGGCGGAGAAGCCGCCATTGCCAATGCTCACCGGCTGCTGGCCGACCGCCGGCGTGGCGACCGGGCGCTGCCCGCGATCACCATAGAACAGGTCGTCGAGCAGCTCGGGCTCGCGGTCGACCGCGTGATGGCCGAGGCCTCGCTTTACGACCGTGCGCTTGCGGCGCTTGCCGTGCGCCAGGCGCGCGGCGACATGATCGAGGCGATCTTCATCCTGCGCGCCTACCGCACGACCCTTCCGCGATTCGGCTATTCCGAACCGGTCGACACCGCGAAAATGAAGGTCGAACGGCGCGTCTCGGCCACCTACAAGGACCTCCCCGGCGGCCAGCTGCTCGGCCCCACCTTCGACTATACGCACCGGCTTCTCGACCCGTCGCTCATCGGCGAACAGCCGGTCGATGAGCCGGCGCTCAAGGAGCCGGGCGAACATGTCATGCGCGTCTCCGACATTCTCGACGGCGAAGGCCTGATCGAGGGCGACGGCCAGATGCCGGAAGCTCACGTGGCGGGGGACCTGACGCGCGAGCCGATGGAATTTCCGATGGCGCGCGATCTCCGCCTGCAGGCGCTTGCCCGTGGCGACGAGGGATTCCTGCTGGCGCTCGCCTACTCCACGCAGCGCGGCTATGGCCGCACGCATCCCTTCGTCGGCGAGGTCAGGATAGGCGAGGTCGAGGTCGAACTGGAGCTGCCGGAGCTGGGCTTTGCCGTTTCACTTGGGGTCATCCGCGTTACCGAATGCCAGATGGTCAACCAGTTCAAAGGCTCGGCCAAGCAGCCGCCGCAATTCACCCGAGGCTACGGACTCGTCTTCGGCCAGAGCGAGCGCAAGGCGATGTCGATGTCGCTGGTCGATCGGGCTCTCCGGACCGACGAATTCGACGAGGACATCGTCGCCCCCGCCCAGGATCAGGAATTCGTCATCTCGCATGCCGACAACGTCCAGGCGACCGGCTTCGTCGAACATCTGAAGCTGCCGCATTACGTCGATTTCCAGGCCGAGCTCGACCTGGTCAGGCGCATGCGCCGGGAACACGACGCCGCCCAGGCCGGCGGCAGGGACGGCATGAAGGAGGCCCCCGAATGAACGACCTCGCAACTTACAACTTCGCCTATCTGGACGAGCAGACGAAGCGGATGATCCGCCGCGCGATCCTGAAGGCGATCGCCATCCCGGGCTATCAGGTGCCCTTCGCCTCCCGCGAAATGCCCATGCCCTATGGCTGGGGCACCGGCGGCGTGCAGGTGACCGCCTCCATCCTCGGGCCCGACGACGTGCTCAAGGTGATCGATCAGGGCGCCGACGACACGACGAACGCCGTTTCGATCCGCGCCTTCTTCCAGAAGGTCGCCGATGTCGCCGTCACCACGAGGACGACGGAGGCGACAATCATCCAGACGCGGCACCGCATTCCCGAGGAGCAACTGAGAGAGGGGCAGACGCTCGTCTACCAGGTGCCCATTCCGGAACCGCTGCGCTTCCTCGAACCGCGCGAAACCGAGACGCGCAAGATGCATGCGCTCGAGGAATACGGGCTCATGCATGTGAAGCTCTACGAGGACATCGCCCGCAACGGCCATATCGCCACGACCTACGCCTATCCTGTGAAGGTCGAGGACCGTTACGTGATGGACCCCTCGCCGACGCCGAAATTCGACAATCCGAAGATGCATATGTCGGAGGCCCTCCAGCTCTTCGGCGCCGGCCGGGAGAAGCGCATCTATGCGGTGCCACCCCATACCGAGGTCGTCTGCCTCGATTTCGAGGATCACCCCTTCGAGGTGCAGAAATTCGACAAGCCCTGCGCCCTTTGCGGCGCCGAGAACGTCTATCTCGACGAGGTCGTGCTCGACGACAAGGGCGGGCGCATGTTCGTCTGCTCCGACACCGACCATTGCGAGGATCGCCGGGCGCACGGCCATGCCGGTGCCATGCTCGCCCCCGCCGCGAAAGAAAGCCAGGAGGCTGCAGTATGAGCGCCGTGCCGCTTCTGAAAGTCAGTGACGTTTCGAAATTTTATGGAAGCCGCATCGGCTGCCGCAACGTCTCCTTCGAGCTCTATCCGGGCGAGGTGCTCGCCATCGTCGGCGAATCCGGCTCGGGGAAGACCACGCTGCTCTCCTGCCTCTCGACCCGGCTTATGCCGACATCCGGCATCGTCGAATATCACATGCGCGACGGCCAGTACCGGGATCTTGCGCGCATGAGCGAGGCCGAGCGTCGCTTTCTGATGCGCACCGACTGGGGCTTCGTGCATCAGAACCCGGCGGACGGGCTGAGGATGACGGTGTCGGCCGGTGCCAATGTCGGCGAGCGCGTGATGGCGGTCGGCGACCGGCACTACGGCAATATCCGCGCGGCGGCAGGCGACTGGCTGAGGCGCGTGGAAATCGAAGAGGACCGGATCGACGATCAGCCGCGCGCCTTCTCCGGCGGCATGCGCCAGCGCCTGCAGATCGCCCGCAATCTGGTTACCTCGCCCCGCCTCGTCTTTATGGACGAGCCGACCGGCGGCCTCGACGTCTCGGTGCAGGCACGCCTGCTCGATCTGGTTCGCGGCCTCGTCCACGACCTTGGCCTTGCGGCGGTCATCGTCACCCACGACCTCGCCGTGGCGCGCCTCCTTTCGCACCGGATGATGGTGATGAAGGACGGCGCCGTCATCGAACAGGGTCTGACCGACCGGGTGCTCGACGATCCGCGCGAGCCCTACACGCAGCTCCTCGTTTCCTCGATTCTTCAGGTGTGACGCATTGACAATGCGCAACGGAAAGTAAAGACCATGCCAACTCCCCTCGTTGTCTCGGAAGTCGCGAAAAGCTTCACCATGCACCTTCGCGACGGCGTGCGCCTGCCGGTGGTCGCGAACGTCTCCTTCTCGGTGAAGGCCGGCGAATGCGTCGTGCTCGGCGGCCCCTCCGGCGTCGGCAAGAGCTCGATCCTCAAGATGCTCTACGGAAATTACGGCGTCGACGAAGGCCAGATCCTGGTGGAACATGACGGCCGCCTGGTGAACCTCGCAACGGCCGAGCCGCGCACCGTGCTCGAGGTACGCCGCACGACGCTCGGCTATGTTAGCCAGTTTCTGCGTGTCGTGCCGCGCGTCTCGGCCCTCGACATCGTCGCCGAGCCCTTGCAGGCGCGCGGTGTGACGGCGGCCGAAGCGCGGGAGCGTGCGGCCGAACTGCTTTCGAGGCTCAACCTGCCGAGGGAACTCTGGGCCCTGCCGCCGGCCACCTTCTCCGGCGGCGAACAGCAGCGGGTCAATATCGCCCGCGGCTTCATCACGGACCATCAGATCCTGCTCCTCGACGAACCGACGGCCTCGCTCGATGCGAAGAACCGCGCAGTGGTGGTGGAAATGATCGCCGGGAAGAAGGCGGCCGGCACGGCCCTGATCGGTATTTTTCATGACGAGGAGGTACGCGAGGCGGTCGCCGACCGCATCATCGACGTATCGGAATTCTCGCCGAGGAAATACGCCGCATGAGCCAGAAACTCGACCTCGAACCCACCATCCATCCGACAGCGAGCGTCGTGAACTCGACGCTCGGCCGCTACACCGAAATCCGGGAGCGCTCGCGCCTCGACGAGGTGGAGTTCGGTGATTATTCCTACATCATGCAGGATGGTTCGATCTGGTGCGCGACGGTTGGCAAATTCGTCAACATCGCCGCAGCCGTGCGCATCAACGCCACCAACCATCCCACCTGGCGGGCGACGCTGCATCACTTCACCTATCGCGCACCGATGTATTGGGACGATGCGGAGCCCGACCACGATCTCTTCGCCTGGCGCCGGCAGAACCGGGTAACGATCGGCCATGACGTCTGGATCGGCCATGGCGCGACGATCCTGCCCGGCGTGAGTGTCGGCAATGGAGCCGTGATCGGCGCCGGCGCCGTCGTCTCCAAGGACGTCGCACCGTACACGATCGTCGGCGGGGTACCTGCGAGACTCATCCGAGATCGCTTCACGGCCAGGGTCGGCGAAGCCATGGATCAGCTCGCCTGGTGGGACTGGGACCACACCAAGCTGCGCCATGCGCTGGACGATTTCCGGGAACTGACGGCGGAGGAGTTTCTTGTGCGGTATAGCTAGGCGCCGCACGTATGATGCCCTCATCCCGCTGCCGCGATCTTCTCCCCGTTTCGACGGGGAGAAGGGACAAGCCGGGGAGAGGGGCAAATCCGCCGCCGCAAGCGTATCAGGCGGCCGCAGCTTCCATCAAAAACGCACCCGCGACCCGAGCCACCAGCGCCAGCGAAACCGCACCCGCATCCGGGTGGCCGATGCTCTTTTCGGCCAGCGGCCGGGCGCGGCCGAGTTTCGGGGTCAGCGCGGAGGTCGCATCGGCGGCCTCTTGAGCGGCCTTGGCCGCCGCGTTCCAGGCTTCCACAAGCGGCCTGCCGGCGGCGGATTCCTTTTCCAGCGTCTCCACGAAAGGCACCAGCGCGTCGACCAGCGTCTTGTCGCCCACGCGCGCGCGGCCGAGACGCGTGACGCCGTCGAGTGCGAGGCGGGAGCCCTTCGCGATCGCCACGTCGCTCACCTTATCCTCATCGCTGAAGGCATTGCTCCAGGAGCGCAGGGCCAGGCCCCAGATCGCGCCCGAGGTGCCGCCGGCGCGGTCCGCCCAGGCGTCGCCCGCGGCAGCAAGCACGCTTGCGGCCCCTGCCCCCGCCGCGACCGACGCCTTTGCTGCGTCGAATGCGGCGGCCGAACCGCGGCGCATCCCCTGGCCGTGATCGCCGTCGCCGGCAAAGGCGTCGATGCGGCCAAGTTCCTCCTCCGCGTCCTTCAGCGCCTCGGCAATGTTGCCGATCAGCCGGGCTATGCATTTGCCGCTTTCCTTCGAGGCTTCCGCTGCGGGGCCGAAAGACTGCGGGCCGTCGGCGTCTACGATCTCGTCGGTCGCGGGTTCGGCGGCAATGATCACACCCTTTCGCAGCACCGGCGCATCCGTGGGCGCGCGCCAGAGCGCCTCCAACTCTTCGTCCAGCCAGAGAAGGGTGAGCGAGCAGCCCTGCATGTCGAGGCTGGTGACGAATTCGCCGCATTCGGGGTCGACGATTTCGAGGCCCGCATCGCTGAGCTGTCTGGCGATCGCCGTCCAAAGCACGAAAAGTTCTTCATATTTGGTCGAGCCGAGACCGTTCAGCACGGCCGCCACCTTCCTGGAGCCTGCGGGGCGCTCGGCAAGAAGCTTGCCGGTTAGAAGCTTCGCGAGATCGCTCGCCGTCGCGATCGTCTCCTCGCTGACGCCCGGTTCCCCGTGAATGCCGAGCCCGAGCGCCATCTGGCCCTTCGGCACGGTGAAAAGCGGACCGGTGGCGCCCGGAAGCGTGCAGCCGCCGAAGGCGACGCCGAAGGATACCGTCCGCTCATTGGCGTGACGCGCGAGCCGCTCGACCTCGTCGAGCGACTTGCCAGCTTCCGCTGCCGCGCCGGCGATCTTGAAAACGACGAGGTCGCCGGCAATCCCGCGGCGCTTGGCCGACGTCTCCGCGGGCGCACTCGCCACGTCATCGGTCACCGGCAGGATGCGCACGTCGATGCCTTCGGAGCGAAGCCGTTCGGCCGCAACCCCGAAATTCAGAACGTCGCCCGCATAGTTGCCGAAGCCGAGCAATACACCGCCGCCCTGGTCGGCATGGCGGCAGACGCGGGCTACCGCGGCCGTCGAGGGCGAGGCAAAGACATCGCCGGCGACCGCCGCGTCGGCGAGCCCCGGTCCGACATAGCCAGCGAAGGCCGGGTAGTGTCCCGAGCCGCCGCCGACCACGACGGCGACCTTGCCCTTCGGCACCTTGGTCGAGCGCACGACGCCGCCCTTCACCAGGCGGACGTTGCGCTGATAGATCGCTGCAAAACCTGCGAGTGCGGTCGTGGCGAAATCTTCCGGAGCGTCAAAGATCGTGGTCATCGCTTCAATGTCCCCTTCAATGTCCTTCTTGTCGAGGCAGGATGCGCCTCAGATAGTCCCGATTGGCGGCGCTGACGGAAAGGCCGTCACCGCCGTAATGCTCGCAGAGGAAGGGACTGTCGAAGCCATGCGCCAGCGCCATGCGAATTGCCGCCCGATAGTTGATAAGGCCGAATTCGAGCGGGGCCGGATGGGTGACGATGACGCCGGATGCCGGATCTTCCGTGCGGTTGTAGTTCTTGACGTGCCAGTATTTGGCAAAAGGCGCAACCTTCGCCATCATTTCCTGCCAATGTTCCACGGGCCGGTGCAGGCGGATGAGATTGCCGAGATCCGCATTGATGCCGACATTGGCGAGGCCTACCTCCTGAACGAAGCGCACGGAACTGTCGGCCGTGCCCAGATAGGTATCCTCGTACATCTCCAGCGAGACTTCGATGCCGAGTTCTTCGGCATGGCGGCCGAGTTCGCGAACACGCGAAACCGCCAACTGCCAGGTTCCCGCATCGTCGGGGTTCTTCACGCCGTCGACCGTCCAGAACCAGAGGACTTTCTTCTGCGCCTCCGTCAGCGGACCGAAGAAGCCGAAGGACACGGAGCCGGCGCCTACGGCGGCAGCCGCCTCGACGACCCGGTGCCCGTAAGCGAGGTATTCCTCGCCATGTTCCGGGTCGATGAGGCTGCGCCGGGAGGTGGAGATCGCCGGTATCGTGAGGCCGAGAGACCGTGTCAGGCCCACGAACTGATCAAGACGCTCCGCCGAAAGGTCCGCCAGCCGTATCCAGCTGTCGGTCGGATCCAGTTCGGTGAAGCCGGCATCCACCACGTCGGCGAGCGTCGCCGCCCACTCCTCGACCGGCTGGTCCTGCACCGAACGGCCGTCCGGCAAAAGGTTGGGATACTGGATCATCGCGGCCGCAATCGGCCAGTTGTCACGGTTCCATTTGCGCGGCGCCATGGCGGACTCCTCGGGATTTGAAGAAATTGGATCTAGGGTACGGGACGAGGCGGCCGGTCAGGCCGCCGCGTTGCCGTCGCCGCTCGAAGCGGCAACCTCGTTCTTGCGCCTGCGCAACGTGCCGATCAGCCAGAAGAAGAGCGGGGAGAGAAGCAGCGCAAGGGCAACGGCCATCAGGGCAGAGACAAGGCCGTTCGACCAGAAGATGTTGAGGCTGCCGCCCGACATCAGCATCGACTGGCGGAACGCGTCTTCCGCCTTGTCGCCGAGCACCATGGCGAGAACCAGCGGCGCCAGCGGATAGTCCAGCTTCTTGAAGATATAACCCAGGAGACCGAAGCCGATCACCATGACGATGTCCGAGACGGAGTTCGCGACCTGGTAGGCCCCCGAGAAGATGACCGCGACGATGATCGGTCCGATGATCGAGAATGGCACGCGCAGGATCGAGGCGTAAAGCGGCACCGTCGCGATCACGAGGAAGACGGCGACGACATTGCCGAGATACATGGAGGCGATCAGACCCCAGACGAAGTCCGGGCGATCGGTGAAGAGCATCGGGCCGGGCGTCAGGCCCCAGATCATCAACCCACCCATCATCACCGCGGCGGTGGCGGAACCCGGGACGCCGAGCGCTAGCATCGGCAGCAGGGCCGATGTGCCGGCGGAATGATCGGCCGTCTCGGGCGCGACGATGCCGCGGGGATCGCCCTTGCCGAACATCGATTTGTCGCGCGCCGAGCGCCGGGCAACGCCATAGCTCATGAAGGAGGCGGCGGTCGGGCCGGCCGGCGTGATCCCCATCCAGATGCCGATGATCGTCGAGCGGGCGATCGTCAGCCAGTAGCGCGGGATCTCGATCAGCGTCCTGCCGATCTCGGAGAGACGCACCCGCGCCTTGATGCCTTCGAAGCGCAGCCCCTCTTCAGTCGTCAGCAGGAGTTCGCCGATGCCGAAGAGTCCCATGACGGCAATCAGGAAGCTCACGCCCTTGATCAGTTCGGGAATGTCGAAGGTGAGCCTCAGATTGCCCGAGATCGTATCCATGCCGATCGAGGCGAGCGCGAAGCCGAGCATCATCGAGACGAGCGTCTTGAAGGGTGACTGCGCGCCCATGGAGATGAAGCTCGCAAAGGCGAGGAAATAGACGGCGAAATATTCGGGCGAGGAGAATTTGAGCGCAAAGTTCGCCACCCAGCCCGAAAGCAGCGTGATCATGACGACGCCGGCAAGCGCGCCGAGGCCGGCCGAAACGAAGGCAAGCGTGAGCGCCCGGCTCGCATGACCGGCTTTCGCCATGGGATAGCCGTCGAATGTCGTGGCGACCGAGGAGGGCTCGCCCGGAATGTTGAAGAGGATCGACGTCGTCGAGCCGCCGAAAAGCGCGCCCCAATACATGCAGGACAAGAGGATGATCGCCGAGATCGGGTCCATGGAGAAGGTAAGCGGCAGAAGCAGCGACACGCCGTTCGGCGCACCGAGGCCCGGCAGCACGCCGACGAGGATGCCGAGCGTCACGCCGACGATCATCAGCAGGATGTGGTTCCAGCTGAGGATGTGGCCGAAGCCATCGATCAGAAGACCGATATTTTCCATGTCATTCCTCCCGCAAGCACTGCACCCTTGCGGGTCAGTAAATTCCGAACCAGGCTTCGACCGGTCCCTTCAGCAACGGAACCTGGAAGCCGATTTCGAAAACGATGAAAAAGAAGATCGAGACGCCGAGTCCTGCGGGGATCGCGATCCACCATTTGTAACGCCCCTGGAAGAGCATGGTCGCGGCGATGTAGAGCGCCGTTCCGACATAGAGTCCCAGCCAGGCGGAAACGGCGGCGAAGGCCGCAACCGGCAGCAGGAATGAGGCGACCACTCTGGCGCGGGCGCCGTCGAGGAAGACTTCGCCTGTACCGCGGTGCTTGAAGAATGCATGCGCGATATTGGCGAGGCTGCCGAGAACGATGAGCAGACCGATATAGAAGGGGAAATAGCCCGCATCCGGACCCATGTCGGTCCAGCCCGCACCGATGTCGAGGGAGCCGTAGCAGACAGCGATGCCGAAGGCACCCGTCAGCGCGGCGACGCCGAGTTCCACCGCAAAGCGGCTGATCCCATTCGCACTGTTCTCACTCATGATCGTGACCTTTCCAAGCGGAGAATGGGCGTCCTGAGAGGCCGAGGATGGATGCGGTTCTGCCCGCATCCTCTCCCCCCGACCCCAGGCGCCCATCGACCGGTCCTTAGTTGGCGAGCCAGCCTTCGCGCTTCAGCACTTCGCCGATCGTCGCGCCATCCTTTTCGATGACGGCTTTGAGTTCGTCGCCGGTCATATAGCCGGGAGACTGCGAGCTGTCGGCGAGATACTTCGCCCATTCCGGCGTCTCGGAGACCTTGCGCAGGACATCCGCATAGAACTGGACGACCTCAGGCTCGACTCCCGCCGGCAGCCAGACGGTGCGCGGCATCGAGTAGTTCTCGATCGGAATGCCGGCTTCCTTGCAGGTCGGGATATCGCTCCAGGCCTTGTCGCCGGCGACCTTGGCGTCGCTCGTGAACTTCGCGCTCTTGAAGACGCAGAGTGGCTTGATCATGCCGGCCTGCCATTGACCGAGGTTCTCGCTCGGATTGTTGACATTGGCGTCGAGGTGTTCGCCGGCAAGCTGAACGGCCGCCTCGCCGCCGCTCTTGAAGGGGATGTAGTTGATCTTGGCGCCGGTTGCGTCGTTGATCATCGAAGTCAGGATCTGGTCGGCATCCTTGGACTGGCTGCCGCCGATCTTCAGGCCGCCTTCCTTCGCCTTGGCCACGAAATCGGCAGCCGTCGCGTAGTCCGCCTTGCCATTGACCCAGAGCACGAACTCGTCGGACGCGAGCGAGGCGACCGGCGTCAGGTCCTCGGACGTATAGGGCACCTTGGCGCGGACCGGCAGGAGGTAGGCATTGTTGGTACCGAAGGCGAGCTTGTAGGGATCACCCTTGTAGCCAGCCGTGTAGACGAAGCCTTCCGCGCCGCCGGCGCTGCCCTTGTTGGTGACGACGACTGGTGCCTTCATCAGCTCGTACTTGCCGATGATCGCCTGGATGGTGCGCGCGAAGATATCGGTGCCGCCGCCGGGGCCGGCGGTGACGACGAATTCGACCGGGCGGTTCGGCTCGAAGGCCGATGCCGGCGCGGCAAGGCCGAAAGCGGCGGCCGCGATTACTGCGATGGAGACGGATTTTTTCATGCGTGGTCCTCCCTTTGAGCTGGTTTGCGGCGCGAGACCTCCCCTCACGCCGGTATTCATCGAAAGCGTGCGAATTCAGGCAGCAGCCGAAAGCGTCCTCTTTTTCTTCGCCATGCGGGCAGCAAGCAGGATCGCCTCGCGTGTTGCGCCTATATCGGCGATCCCCTTGCCGGCGATGTCGTAGGCGGTGCCATGGGCGGGCGTGCAGAGCGGGAACGGCAGTCCGCCCATCATCGTCACACCCTTGTCGAAGCCGATGATCTTCATGGCGATCTGACCCTGGTCGTGATACATGGTCATCACCGCGTTGAAGCCTTCCTTCAGCGCCCGGAGGAAAACCGTATCGGCCGGGAACGGCCCCTCGACGTTGAAGCCGAGCGCCTTGGCCTTCTCGACCGCCGGCTCGATGATGTCGATCTCTTCCATGCCGAAGCTGCCGCCGTCGCCGGCATGCGGATTGAGTCCCGCAACCGCGATCTTCGCCTCCTCGTAGCCGGCATCCTTGAGGCAGGCCTGCGTCAGTTTGAGTTCGGCCAGGATCGCCTCCACCGACAGGTGCGACGCCACGTCCTTGAGCGGGATATGCGACGTCACCCGCGCGTTCCACACTTTTTCGAGAACATTGAATTCACGAACTTTTCCGGTGAAGGAAAGCACATCGGCGACGAAGCGGATCTCGTCGTCATAGCCGGGATAGGCAAAGCGCATCGCCTTCTTGTTGAAGGGGGTGAAGCAGACGGCATCGGCCTTGCCCGCATGGGCGAGTTCGAGGGCGGTGCGGAAATTACGCGTGGCGAAGGTGCCGCCGGCAAGCGTCGCCTCGCCGCGAACCACATCGGCCGGATCGAGATGGGCGAGATCCACGAAGACGTGGCGGACGGTGCCGGCGTCGTGGAGCGCATCGAGCGAAGCGGCTTCCAGATCCAGCGTGACGCCGGCCACCCGGGCGCCCTCGTCGAGGATGCGGCGATCGCCGATGGCGATGATGTGCGCCGCGTCGCGGATGTCGGAAAGGGCCAGAAGCTGCGCCGTCAGTTCCGGGCTGATTCCCGCGGGGTCGCCCATGGCCAGCGCAATCACAGGGCGCCGCTCCTTCGTTCCGTCCGCTCCAGATGTCGTCATTCGAGATGTCCTCCGCTTCATGCTTGAATGTCTCATACGTCATTCAAAATTCTGCATCAAGTCTTTTGTATTCTGTATGCAGCATTTTCTGTTGACGACTTCCAGGGCAGTCTCCATGCTTGAATGAACGGCGCTGATTCAATCGCGCACACTCAAGGGGAAGGGCCGCGCGGCGGGCCAAGGTTCAGACGAGAAAAATGAACGAACTCAAATCACTGGAGCAGCGACCCATAGGCGGCCCGGGCCCCATCCGGCGCACCGCACTCCACGACACGCTGGTCAGTCATCTGCGCGATATGATCATCGAGGGCGACCTTCCGCCCGGAACCCGTCTGCACGAGGGGCAACTGGGCGAGCAGCTCGGCGTATCGCGCACGCCGCTGCGCGAGGCGATCAAGTATCTCGCGAGCGAAGGCCTGGTGGAGCTCGTCCCGAGCCGCGGCGCCGTCGTCAAGCGCTTCAGCGCCAAGGACGTTCAGGACATGCTCACCGTGCTGCAGACCCTGGAGGAGCTCGCTGGCAGGCTTGCCTGCGAGGCCGCGACGGATGCGGAGATCGCCGAAGTGCGGGCGCTCCACGACGAAATGGTGCGCCGCTACGAGGCGGGCGACCGGATGCAATATTACAAGCTCAACCAGGACATTCACACCGCCATCGCCCGGCTTTCGGGCAATGCGGCCCTCGCCGACATGCATGCCATGCTGCAGACGCGACTGAAGCGCATCCGCTTCATCGGCCATGAAGGCCCGGAGAAATGGGCCGCCGCGGTCGCCGAACATCAGGAAATGATCGCCGCACTCGAAGCGCGCGACAAGGCCAGGCTATCGAAAGTGCTGGGGCTTCATCTGGCGAAGGCCTGGGAACGGGTGCGCGACGCGGTCTAGAGCGTCGACGCAAAAGCGAAATACCCCCTCTGGCCTGCCGGCCAGAGGGGCATCACCGCTCGGCGCCCATCATTTCACCGCCAGCACGCAGATATAGGAAAGCACCGTTACCAGCAGGCCGCGGAAAGCAAAGCTGACACAGCGGTATTTGCCGCAGGCGATCGCGGCAAGCGCGTCCGCATTCTCGGCATATTGGCGGAAGAGATAGGCCTGATCGCCGGTCTCCGCCGCTCGGATGAAGCTGTCGCGATGACGGGACCAGGCGCCCCAGAACAGCGTCGTGGAGGTGGTGCTCTTCCTCGGCAGCACCACGAGTATAGCCGACACGATGGAGAAGACCGAAGCAAGCGCAAGCATTGCCGACAGGGCCAGCGCCATGCCGCCGCCTTCGGCGTAACGCTGCCAGGAAAAGACGCTCCGCCCTTCTTGCGAAGTGACGAGAAAGGCGAACATGAAGGTGAAGATATAGGCCGCCTTCTGGTCCGACGTCTTTATCTGATCGGCGAAGACATCGTTGATCTTCCTGATGTGATCGTAATAGGCGCCGAGTGCCACTTCCGGCCCGACTCCTTCACTTGGCAGATCGAGTTTGTACAGATTACCCCCGGCTTCCATTCGCCACTCCCCTTTATTCGTCTCCTCTTTATTACACTCAACGAGTAAAAACATCCGCCCAAAACTGGGCTCTTGACATTTCTCCCCTCTAAATTCACTGGATTCAGTATAATGAGGGGTGACACGAGAATGCGGGGAAGAAGAACGGGAGCATTGCTTGCCGCGGCGACGTTTTTTGCGCCCTTGTCTGCGCAAGCCGAGCCGGTTCCGCGCCCCTCGCCGGCCGCCGGCTCCGTCATCGCCCGCAAGTCCGGCGAGGAGGTGCGTTTCGTCGACGTTTCCAACTGGCGGGTCGTCGACCTCGCTCAGGATCTTATTCCCGGCGATGTGCTGCGCACCAATGCCACCGGCGCGCTCGCGGTCCTCTTCAGAGATCACACGCAGATAAGACTGGGGCGCAATACCGCGCTGCGCGTCAAGGAAATCGGCGCGGGCGACACGAAATTCGGGCTGGAATCAGGGACGATCTGGGCCCGGGCCGAGCGCGGCGGCGAGGGCCTGGTCATCGACACGCCGGCCGCGGCCGCCGCCATTCGCGGCACCGATTGGACGCTGACGGTCGGCCCCGACGGCAAGACCTCGCTCGTCGTCCTCGAAGGTGTCGTCGAACTCAGCAATGCCTATGGCAGCGTGACTGTGAAGCAGGGCGAAGGCGCCGTTGCGGCGATCGGCAGCGCACCGACGAAGATCGTGATCGTCACGCCGAGGGACCGCGAGCAGATGCTCTTTCATCTGTCGCTCCGCAACGCCTTCGTCTGGATGCCGGCCACGCCCTTCAGCGTTCCCGAAATGCGTCGGGAGCGCGCGCGCGTCGAAGCGAAACCCGCAGGCTCGCGCACGACCGAGGAGTGGCTGACGCTTGCGGAAATTTATCTTTCGCTCGATGGCCGCCACAAGGCTCAGGCCGCACTCGCGGAAGCGGCGGGACGGGGCCTGAGCCGATCCCAGGCAGCGCGTGCCGATCTCGTGCGCGCATTGATCGCCGGCTCGTCCAACCGGTATGAAGAGGCGGCGCGCTTGTTCGCCAGGGCCGAACGCGGCCTCGACCCGAGCCGCCGCACGATCGCGGCCTATGGCGGCTATTTCTCGCGCGGGCTCGGGAACCCCGAACGCGTCGAGGAGCCGCCGCGCAATGCCAGCGGCCGCTATGCGGGCATGGTCAGGGCCTGGACCGCCGGCTTCCGCGAAGACATTCCGGCGGCGATCGCAGTGATCAAGAGGGCCGAGCAGCAATATCCCGACGACCCGACCCTGCCTGCGGCACGCGCGCAGCTCGCCCTGCTGCTGGACGATCGCGACGAGCTTCGCGACGGCGTCGAGCGGGCGCTTGCGATCGACCCTGAAGACCCGACGGCGCTCGAGGCGCGCGCACATTACCGCTCTTACATCGAGAACGATCTCGATGCCGCCCTTGCCGACCTGAACAGGGCGCTCGAGACTGCCCCAGGCTCCTCGTCGATCTGGAACGCCCTCGGGCTGGTCCAGGGCGCGCGCGGCGACAACCGTGCAGCGGAGGCCGCCTTCAACCAGGCGATCGCGCTCGATCCGCTCGATCCCGTCTCGCACGCAAACCTTGCAATACAATACATGGACGAGATGCGGATGGCCGAGGCGAAGCGCGAGATCGACGCCGCGCTCTCCGTCGATCCCTCCTTCGACGTGGCGCTCGTGGCGCGCGGCCGCTACTACATGCAGAACGGCGAGGCCGACAAGGCGGTGGAAGACCTGCTCGCCGGCTCGACAGCCAACCCGGCCTATTCGAACGCACAGCTGCTGCTCGCAGCCGCGCATTACGAGAAGGGCGACCGCGTTCCGGCAGCTCAGGCGCTCGACAATGCCGACCGGCTCGACCCGAACGATCCCGTCGTGGCGACGGTCAGAACCGCGATCGCGATCGATGCCTATGATGCCGACGCGGCCATTCGCAACGCCCAGGAAGCCCTGCGCCGTACCCGCGCCAAGGGCGGCGACACGGCGGCACTCGGCGCCAACCAGGAGCAAGGTTCGACGCTCAACGACGCCTTCCGCCTGCAGGGGTTGGATGCCTGGGGTCAATATTACGGCGACGCCGTCTTCGATCCCTTCACCGGCGCCAGCTATGTCGACCAGGCGGTGCGCGGCAGCGTCAACCCCTTCTTCAACGCTTACGATTTCACCGCCAACGCCGTCGCGAACACGGTCAATACCGCAAGCTTTTCCGCTCTCATCCAGGGGCTTCTGATCGAGCCGCATATGCTCGCCAGCCGCGAGCGGACGGTCAATCTACTGCGTTCGCCCTTTTTCGAGACGGAGCTCGGCGGCGGGTTCATCGCCAATGAGGACCATACCGGATGGGTGGGGGAAGCTGCGGTTCGCGGATTTACGGTCTCACCGTTCCCCATCAGCGTCTACGGTACGTTCCAGTGGGAGGAGCCGCGGGATACCTTCGATTCGGACGGCTTGAGCGTGGAACGCGAACTGCGGCTTATCGGTGGCAATGGCTATGTTACGGCCAGCCCAACGCCCGACGACCGCGTCGTTGCCTTCACCAATTTCTCGGACGTCGACGATGCCCGGGAGTTACTGCCAGTCCCGTTGGAAGTCGAGATTGGGGACGACTCTTCCGGTGTAATTTCGGGGCTCGCTTGGAGTCACACGTTCGGCTACCGCAACGTCGGCAATGCCGCCTTGTTTTTCAAAGAACTTCGGACCGGAGACAGTGAAGTTCGGCGCGCTGGTCAGGCTGAGATCAGTGCTGATGTCGACGCAAAAGAACGAACCTACATCGCGGCCTTAAACCACGTGTATGGAGAGGACGACCTGACGTGGCGCTACGGCGCGGAAGCTGGGAAAATAAGGTCCGACATCAGGACGATTTTGAATATTAACGTGCCGCCGCTCTCCGAAACCACGGCCGATTACAATTCGTCCACGCAAGCAGTGGCAAAGGCCTATGTCGACGGCCTCTACGAAATCACCCCCGATCTCAAGGTCGAGGGCGCGCTGTTCGCCCGTTACATAGAGGACGTTAATGACAACAATATCCGGCTCGAACCCAAGTTCGGCTTAGCCTGGGCCCCGGCAGAGGGTCATTGGCTGCGCGCCGCCGTCCAGCGCGAGGGCTATAATTTCGGCTCTGCCACGCTCGCGCCCATCGGCATAGTCGGACTTCAGCCCAATCAGTTCCTGATCGGCACTGACGGCTATGCCGACACGCTGGCTCTGCGCTGGGATGCCGAATGGACCGACTGGCTCTTCACCGCCGTCGACTATCAGCATCAGGAAATCCGAAACGGTTCGATTGACTTTCCGTTCTCGCTGGATGACTTTCACTTCGACAAAGGCAGGGTCGACCGCGTGGCGCTGACCACGAATCTGGCGCTCGGACACGGCTTCGGCCTTTCGGCGACCGTGGCCCGGACGGAAAGCGACGACCTCTCGGCCGGCAGCAACGGCGACCTTCCGTTCCTGCCGGAAAGCTCCGGCCAGGTAGCGCTTACCTATGTCAGCACCGCCAACATCAAAACGACGGTCGCAGCAAACTATGTCGGCGAGCGTACCGACGGCACCACGACACTCGACGACTTCTGGACGCTCGACGCCGCTCTCCAATGGGAGCCCTTCGACAAGCGGTTCGAAGTCGAGCTCGCCGGCTTCAACCTTCTGGACGAGGAGTTCGAGGTGCGCGACGGGCTGCCCGGCTGGGGTCCCACGGTCAAGGGCACCGTCAAAATGCGGTTCTGATGAACGACTTTCGCGAGCTTCGCCTTTCCTCCCGGCGGGTAAAGCTTGCCGCCCTGACGACCGTCGTGGCCGCCCTCGTCTCGGCTGTCTCGCTGACCGGTACGTGGTCGCTGGTGGACCTGCGCGCCTATGACTATCTTTCGATCGTCGGCCGGCCATCGCCACCGGAAGACGGCCCGGTCATCGTCGCTATCGACGAACCCTCGATGGCCGAGATCGGCAGTCAATGGCCCTGGCCGCGCGCGCTGCACGCCCGCCTGATCGAAGCCCTGAGGGCCGCCGGCGCCCGGGCGATCGGCCTCGACGTGATCTTCGCCGAACCGGCCGCCGCGCCGGAGAACGATCAGGCGCTCGCCGAAGTTCTCGGGCCCGATGTGGTGCTTGCCGGCGACGAGACGCTGATCCGGACACCGCAGGCAGAGCAGTTCGTCAGGACCGAGCCTCTTCCCGCCTTTCTGGCACGGGGCGCGAAGGTCGGCATCGCCTCGGTCGGCCTCAGCGGCGACGGAGCGCTCCGGCATATCCCCGCCTATCCGGACGGTTTCGCCGCAACGCTCGCGACCGTCGCCGGCGCCGAGCCGGCGGTGCCGCCGAGAAGGGCGCTGATGCAGACCTTCGGCCCGGCCCGGACCTATCCGACCGTTTCCTATTATCAGGCGCTCGATCCCGAGAATTTCCTGCCGGAGGGCACCTTCCGCGACAGGGTCGTCATCGTGGGCCTGAGCCTGCAGAACGCGCCCACCATCGCGGGCGGTGGCGTCGATGCCTTCCCCACCTCCGACACGGTCTTCTCACGCGGCCGCGTCGCGGGTGCCGAAATCCAGGCGACCATTTACGACAATCTCGTGCACCGGCTGTTCGTCAGGCAGGCGGGCGCGGGCATTGCCATCGCGGCGATCATCCTCGCCAGCCTGGCCGCAGCCCTTGCTGTCCTCAGGTCGACCAGCTGGAAGACGCTCGGTTACGGCGCCCTCGCCCTTACTCTGATCTTCCTTGCGAGCTATGGCCTGATGCGCCTCGGCCATGCGTTCGTCTCGCCCCTCGCCCCGGCACTTGCCTTTCTCGCCGTGGCGATGGGGCAGGCGGGCCTCGACTACGCGGACGAACGGCGGCGGCGGCGGGAAATCACCCGTGCCTTCGCGCAGTATCTCTCGCCGGCCCTCGTCGAGCGGCTGGCAAGCGACCCATCCCAGCTGAAGCTTGGTGGCGAAAGACGGACGCTCACCGTTCTCTTCTGCGACGTTCGCGGCTTCACCACCATATCGGAGGACATGAAGGACGATCCGGAGGGACTGACGACACTCATCAACCGGCTCCTGACCCCTCTTTCGGAGGCGGTGCTCAACCGACGCGGCACGATCGACAAATATATCGGCGACTGCCTGATGGCCTTCTGGAACGCTCCACTCGACGATCCGGACCATGCCGTCCATGCCGTTCAGGCGGCGCGCGACATGCTTGCCGCCCTCGGCGGTCTCAACGCAGAGCTGGAAGCCGAGGCGAAAGCGGCGGGGCGTCCGCCGAAGGCGCTGAGGATCGGCATCGGCATCAACACGGGCGAATGCGTCGTCGGCAATATGGGCTCGGCCCGCCGCTTCGATTATTCGGCGCTGGGCGATGCCGTCAATCTCGCCTCCCGCCTCGAAGGTGCCTCCAAGGACTACGGTGTGCCGCTGCTCCTCGGCGAACGTACTGCAACACTCGCCGCCCGGAAATTTGCGGTTGCCGAGCTCGACCGCATCACCGTCAAGGGACGCAGCACGGTCTCCCCCGTCTTCACCTTGGTCGACGGGGCTTCGGAACCGGCGCTCGCACGCCACCGCGCCTACCTCGCAGGGAAATACAGCGGCGAGATCGCTGCCGATGACGGTTTGTTCGATGAACTCAAGGCGGCGCTGCCGTCGCTCGCGCGCTATTACGAGCGCGAGCGGGAACGGCTGCTGAAATAGCGGATAAGGGGCAAACCACGGACTTGGCGCTCAATGCAAGCCGCCGACCCCCAGCAGCCGCTCGACCGTGGCCTGCTCCTTCGCCAGCGCCTCCGGCGTTCCGCTCCAGGCGAGCCTGCCGCGCTCCAGGATGATCACCCGGTCGGCGAAATCGAGGGCGCTCTGGATGCGCTGCTCCACCAGCAGGATGGTCATGTCGCCGGTCTTCGCGAGCTCGGCGAAAGCCTTCATCAGTTCCTCGCAGATGACCGGCGCCAGTCCTTCGAGCGGCTCGTCGAGCAGCAGGACCGATGGGCGGCCGAGGATCGAGCGGGCGGTTGACAACATCTGCTGCTCGCCGCCGGAAAGCTGCAAGCCGAGGTTTCGGCGCCGCTCGTAGAGCCGCGGGAACATCTCATAGGCCTCGCTCAGCGCCGTCTTCGGCCGGCCCTTGAGACCGACGAAGAGATTTTCCTCAACCGTCAGCGACGGGAAGACGCAGCGCGCCTGCGGCACGAAGCCGAGGCCTTTCAACGCGCGTGATGCGCTCGGCAGCGTGGTGACGTCGGCCTCGCCGATACGGATGCGTCCGCCGTAACAGCGCGTCTGCCCGGCGAGCGTAGCGAGCAGCGTCGTCTTGCCCATGCCGTTGCGGCCGAGAACCGCAAGCCGCGCGCCGGCAGGCACCGAAAAGGAAATCCCCTCCAGCACCCGCGTCGGCCCATAGCCGGCGGAGAGATTGTCAACCTCAAGCGGCGCTGCCGGCATCGGCATAGCTCCCGAGATAGGCTTCGCGCACACGCGGATCTTTGGTGACGTCGGCTGGAGAGCCGTCGAAGATGACCATGCCGGCAGCAAGCACGATCACGCGCTTGGCGAAGCGGAAGACGAGATCCATGTCGTGCTCGATCATCAGGACGGCAAGGTCATCGGGAAGTTCGGCGAGCGCCTGCTCGATGCGGCCCGTGTCGCTCTGCGGCACGCCGGCTGCCGGCTCGTCGAGCAGCAGCACCTTAGGTTTGAGCGCCAGCGCTACCGCGATCTCCAGCAGCCGCTGTTGGCCGTAGGCGATCTGGCGCACCGGCCGGTGCGCCAGATCGCGCAGGCCAAGCTTGCCAAGCAGGCTACCGGCCTCTGCCATCACCCCGGGCATCGCCAGGAAATTGCCGAACATGCGGCCCGCCCGGCCGTCGCGCTGCAGGATCGCGAGCGCCACGTGCTCGGCGGGCGTCATGTCCTGGAAAAGGCGCGTCACCTGGAACGAACGCACGAGGCCGCGGCGCACGCGGCCGATCGCGCCGATATGCGTGACGGTTTCGCCGCCGATCCGCACCTCTCCGGCATCCGGCTTCAGATTACCGGTGACGAGATTGACGAAGGTCGTCTTGCCGGCACCGTTCGGGCCGATCAGGGCGACGCGGTCGCCCGGTGCCATGGAAAGGCTGACATCGTTGGTGACGGCGAGACCGCCGAAGGAGCGCTTGAGATTTCTGGCTTCGAATATGGCGCTCATCGGCCCGCCCCCCGTCGCCGCGCGAGGATTTCTGCGACCGTGCCGTAAAGCCCTTTCGGTGCAAAGAGCACGACCGCGATCAACAGGGCCCCGACCATGGTCAGCCAATGGAACGGGTTGGCCGCCGAGACGAGATCTTCGAAGAACATGAAGACGATCGTGCCGGTAAGCGCCCCGAAGAGCGAGCCGGTACCGCCGAGCACGAGCATCACCAGGCTTTCGGCCGAGAGCGTGAAGGAGAGGCTGTCGAGACCGACGACCTGCGTCGAGACGGCGTTGAGCGCCCCGCCGACGCCGGCGACCGCGCCGGAAATCACATACATCTTGAGGATGGCGATCGTCGGCGACGCGCCCACCGCCCGAATGCGGATCGGATCCTCCTTGATGCCGCGGCAGAGCATGCCGAAGGGCGAGCGCACGACGAGGCGCAGGAGCACGAAGACGATTGCGAGCAGCACGACGCCGAAGACATAGGCCGTGCGGCCCCAGAGGTCGAAGGCGAAAAGGCCGATGAGCGGATCGGGCGCGATGCCGGCCAGTCCGTCGCTTCCCCCCGTCCAGGACGATGCCTTGTTGGCGAATTCATGGAAGAGATGGATGAGCGCGATCGAGAGCACGAGCTGCGGCAGACCGTGCGCCCGAAGGATCACGACCCCGCAGGCGAGCCCCGCCACCGCACCGCCGAGAATACCGGCGGCGACCATGAGGAGCGGATCGGTAATGCCGAAATGCACGGCCGCGATCCCGGCGGCATAGGCACCGCTGCCGAACAGCGCGGCATGGCCGAGGGTCGCGACGCCGCAATAGCCGGTGACGAGATCGAGCGAGAGGACCAGCAGCGCGATCGCTATGATGCGGGTGAGCAGCGCGAGATTGTTCGGAAAGAGGAGATAGCCGATGGCGGCCAGCACGAGGATCACGGCGAGGCCGGCAAGATCGCGGCCGAGCCCCCGCCTGCCCGCAGAAAGTGCCGTGGCTGCTTCGTTCATCGTTGCCATGGTCACCTACTTCATCCTCCCGGCAAGGCCGCGCGGAAACACGCAGACGATGGCGATGACGGCGAGATAGAAGAAGAACTCTCCGAATTCCGGCATCAGATAGCGCCCTGTCGTATCGATGCCGCCGAGCAGGAGGCAGGCGGCAAGTGCACCCGGGATCGACCCCGCACCGCCGACGGAAACGACCACCAGGAAGGTGACCATGTATCTGAGCGCATAATAGGGCTCGACCGGCAGCAGTTCCGCGCCGACGACGCCGCCGAACGCGGCAAGCCCCACGGCCACGGCGAAATTCACGGCATAGACGACCTCCGTGCGCACTCCGAGTGCCGCCGCCATCGCCGCATCGTCGACGGCGGCGCGGAGCTTGACCCCGAAGGCGGTTTTCTCGATGGCAAACCAGAGGGCTCCGGCAACGGTGAGGCCGCAGACGATCGCGAAGATCCGGTGCACGGCGATCGAACGGAAGCCGAGATCGGCGGAGCCCTCAAGGCTCGGCGGTAGCGGGATCGTCTTGAGAGTCGGGCCGAAGACGTAGTTGGCAATGCCGATGATGCAGAAGGTGATACCGATCGTCATCAGCACCTGAGTCAGCTCCGGCTGACCGTAGATGCGGCGGTAGAGCAGGCGCTCGATCGGGATGGCGATGACGATCGTGCCGAAGACCGCGATCAGCACCGCGACCCCGTAGCCGAGCCCGAGATCACGCGCCGCATAGGATGCGATATAGCCGCCGATCATCGCAAAGGCGCCGTGGGCAAGATTGACGACGCGCATGAGGCCGAGCGTGACCGAAAGGCCGATCGAGATCACGAACAGCACCATGCCATAGGCGAGCGCATCGACGGCTATGCTGGAGATGGTTTGCATGAGCGCATCCTAACGGTGTGGCAAGGCTTCACCCTCGGTCCTCATTCCGGAAGGCTTCCGCCAAACCAGCAGTGCAGCCGTCGCATAGGGCAGCTCCTATGAACCGGTCGAGATGATGGCCGCCGATCATTTCACCGCGGCAAGCCCCGGATCGCCCTGTTTCTCGAAGATCTGGATCTCCTTGTTGTAATAGGTTCCGTCATCGGCCTTGGCGACCTCGCGCAGATAGATGTTCTGAGTGATATGGCGCGATTCGGGATCGATCGAAACCGGCCCGCGGGGGCTTGTCCAGGAGAGCCCCTTCACGGCATCGACCGCCTTCTGAGCATCCTGCTCGCCGCCCGTCGCCTCTATCATCTTGTAGATGACATGCAAGCCGTCATAGGCCCCGACCGCGGGGAAGGAGAGCTCGGCCGGATTGCCGATCGCCTTGGCGGCCGCCTCGACGAAGGCCTTGTTTTCCGGCGAGTCATGCGAAACGGCATAGTGAAAGGTCGTCTGCAGGCCGAGCGCGGCGTCGCCCAGCGCCGGCAGGTCGGACTCCTGGGTGAGGTCGCCCGGCGCGAAGAACTTGATGCCGCCATCCTTGAGGCCGTTTTCGTTGAACGCCTTGACGAAGCCGAGCGTCGTCGGGCCGGACGGCAGGAAGGCGAAGACGCCTTCGGCACCGGAATCCTTGATGCGCTGCATGATCGGCGAGAAATCGTTGGTCGACAGCGGCATGCGGATCGCCTCCACGATCTCGCCGCCCACCGCCTCGAAGCCGGCCTTGAATGCGTTCTCCGCATCGACACCCGGGCCGTAATCGCTGACCACGGAGATGATCTTCGAGACGCCGGCATCCTTCGCCACCTTGGCGATCGGCGTGGATGTCTGCCAGAGCGTGAAGGAGGTGCGCACCACGAGCGGGCTCTTGGTGACGATCGCCGACGTGGCGGCATTCATGATCACCAGCGGCACGTTCGCCTGCTCGAGCAGCGGCGTGACGGCCATCGCGTCGGGCGTGAAATAGAAGCCGGCGAGATATTGCACGCCTTCCTTTACGACCAGCTCCTGCGCCAGCGCCTTGGACTGGGCCGGGTCCGCCTGCGGCACGTCGCGGTATAGGATTTCGATATCGTCGTCGCCGACCTTGGCGCCGTTCACCGCCATATAGGCGTCGATGCCTGCCTTGAAGTTCTTGCCCTGCAGCGCAAAGGGACCGGAAAACGGTCCGACGACGCCGACCTTGATCGTATCCGCCTGCGCCGCGACGCTCGTTGCCAGAGCCGCGAGCGCGGCCAGAATGAGCCTTGTCATATTTCCTCCCCCGCGACGTCCGCTACTCCCGGCCGGCATCGCTTCCTTTTACATCAATCGCAATCGACAGCGGGCAGTCTGCCATGTCAAACGGTGATGCAAAAATGAAATATGGGCGGAAATCCATAATCCCCCGGTTATTGTTTTGTCCGGGGGTTATGGAGGAAGCGCGCGTGCGTCAGTGCAGCCCGAATTCCCGAAGCAGTTCCTGCCTGTAGCGCACGAAGCGTGCGCCGCTGCGATCGCGCGGCCGGGGCAGGTCGATGTCGATCACTCTCGGCGCTCCGTCCTGTTGCTTCGGCAGTACCAGGACACGATCCGCCAGATAGATGGCCTCCTCGAGATCATGCGTGACCAGAACCATCGTCACGTTCTCCTCCCGCCAGATGCGCTCGAGCTCCTGCTGCATCGTCAGTTTCGTCATCGCATCGAGGGCGCCCAGCGGCTCGTCCAGCAGCAGGATCTCGGGCTTTACCGTCAGCGCTCGCGCAAGCCCGACCCGCTGCGCCATTCCACCGGAAAGCTGCTTCGGATAGGCATCCTGGAAATCGGCAAGGCCGACAAGCGAAATGTAGTGACGTGCAAGCTCCTCGGCGCGTCCGGAATCCTCGCCTCGCACCTTCAGGCCGAAGGCCACATTGCCGAGAACCGTCAGCCAGGGAAGCAGCCGCGGCTCCTGGAAAATGACGGCGCGCTCCTTGCCGACACCGGCAACCGGCCGGCCGTCGATCAATACCCGGCCCGCATCGGCCGTTTCGAGACCCGCGAGAACCCGCAGCAATGTCGTCTTGCCCGATCCGCTCGCCCCGACGATTGCAAGGCATTCCCCGGACCGGATGTCCAGATTGAGGTTCCTGAGGACGCTGAGCCGCCGCCCGTTGATCCGGAAGGATTTCGAGAGATCGCGCAACGCCACCTCCCCTTTGCGCAGGCTTCTGACTTCAGCCATTTTCACCCCCTCAATTCGCCGCGGCGGACGTCGCGTCCGGCCGGAACAGAAGATCGGAAGCCTTATATTTGCCCTGCGGCAGGCTGCCCTCGCGTTCGAGAACGCCGATCCAGAAATCCAGATCGCGCTCGGTCGCTTGCGCGCCCTTTCGTAGACCGAATCCCGTCCAATGCCTCGCGAGATCGCCGTTTTCGCCGCGCTCGGTCAGAATACGGGCGAGCACGGCGCGCGCTTCTTCCGGATGCTCGCGTGACCAGTCGGCGGCGCGCGCGGATTGTTCAACGAAGTTTTTGGCGGCCTCCGGATTCTTTTCGACGAAATCCCGCCTGAGAACCGCAAAACCGCCGGCAATTTCGCCGAGCACATCCGTGTCGTCGAAGACCGCGCGCACCCCGCCGTGATCCAAGATCTGGCCGTTGAAGGTCGCCTGCCAGTATCCCACGGCGGCGATGTCGACCTGGTTCGACCGGAGCGTCTGTTCGAGCTGCGGCCCGGGTACGACGACTAGGTTTGCTGCCTTTTCGGGCAAACCCTTGCTGTGCAGCGCCTCGCGTACCGCATAGTCGAGATGCGCCCCGAGCGTATTCACCGCAATCGTCTTACCTGCGATGTCCTCGATGGACCTGATCGGGCTGTCGTCGAGCACGTAGAATATGCTCTTGACCTGCTCGTTGATGCCGTTGGTCGGAAAGGCCGCGACGAAATCGTTTCCGCCGGCGATCGAGTTGATGACGGCTGCGGTCGCCGCCGAGCCGATGTCGACGCTGCCGGAGGCAAGCGCGAACAGGGATGCGGGCCCGCCTCCCGCATAACCGACATTCTCGAGCCTGATGCCGAGGCTGTCGAAATAGCCGAGCTCATAGGCGAGTTCGTGCGGCGACAGGCTGCCCTGGCTCGCGAGGAACCGCAGCGTCACCGGTTCCGGAGCTTCTGCTGCTGCAAGGCTGGAAAGCCCGATCGAGAACAGGCTGCCGAATGCGAGGGCGCGAATGGAAATCGTCATATGTCACCTTTTCCATGATCTGGAAGTTTCGAATGTCGAGGCCGTTTTGCCGCAGTTCCGGGCGGAAGGCCGCTGCGCACTTTTTCTGGAATTGCTCTAGTTCGAGGCGTCGCTCCAGCGGCAGAGGCGGCGCTGCGCAAAGACCAGCGCGTAGTTGGAGACGAGCCCCAGCCCGGCGAGAATGAAGATCGCCGCGAACATCAGGGGAATCTGGAAATTGTACTGGGCGTTCATGACCTGGAACCCGATGCCCTTATTGGCCCCGATCATCTCGGATGCGATGAGCAGCAGCAGGGCAGTCGTCGCACTCAGGCGCAGGCCGACGAAGATCGAAGGAACGGCGCCCGGAAGAACCACGCGACGGAACACAGTGAGACGCGACGCGCCATAGACGCGCGCCATCTCGATCAGCTTCGAATCCACTTCCTTGACCCCGTTGATGGTATTCAGAAGCAACGGGAAGAGCGTCGCCCAGAAGATGACGAAGACTTTCGACGCCTCGCCGAGTCCGAGAAGCAGAATGAAAACCGGATAGAGAGCGAGCGCGGACGTCTGGCGGAAAAGCTGGAGGACGGGATCGAGCGCGTTCTCGATCGGACGCACCTGCCCCATCAAGAGACCGAGCGGTATGGCCAGGACCACCGCCCCGACGAAGGCGGTTCCGGAGCGCTGAAGACTGATCGCGATGTCGTCGAGCAAGGCTCCGCCGGAAATTCCCGTCCACAGGGCGGAAAAGATGGCACCGACGGACGGAAACACGGCCGGATTGATCCAGCCGGCGGTGCTGGCCGCCTGCCAGAGCGCAAGAAAGGCGATGAGCAGTCCGTAGCGCGACAGCCAGCTGCCGGCGGCGGCGCCTGACCGGCGGAGATACTCGTCTGCTTTTGCGCTGACGCTGCCGCCTTCGTGGAGGATCGACCTGTCGAGTTCCTGCAAGCTCATTTTCGTGTCTCCCCTCTTACTCGGCCGCCTGAACGGTCGCGCGCGCCAAAGTCCACGGGTTCGCCGGACGGGGAAGTCCGAGATTCTCCCGCAGCGTCCGCCCCTCGTAGGCGGTGCGGAACAGGCCGCGTCTCTGCAGTATGGGGACGACCAGATCGACGAAATCGTCGAGCGCGCCCGGAAGCCATGGCGGCAGGATGTTGAAACCGTCGGCGGCTTCGCTCAGGAACCACTCCTCGAGCTGATCGGCGACCTGCTCGGCGCTGCCGACGACGGTGCAGTGACCGCGTGCGGTCGCGATCCACTGATAGAGCTGGCGGATGGTGAAGCCATGCTCGTCCGCGATCTTTCGGATCAGCGCCTGCCGGCTTTTCATTCCTTCTGTCTCATTGCTGACGGGCAAGGGCCCATCGAGCGGATATCCCGTCAGGTCGAGCGTGCCGCCGGTCAGGCCATTCAACAGCGCCACGCCGTCCTCCGGCACGATCAACGCATTCAGCTCTTCATATTTGGAGCGCGCCTCCTCTTCGGTCCGGCCGACAAAAGGAGCCACCCCCGGCATGATCAGCACATGGTCGGGGTTGCGCCCGGCGTGCTTCACGCGTGCCTTGATGTCGCGGTAGAACTCCTGCGCCGAAGCGAGGTTCTGATGGGCGGTGAAGATCACCTCGGCACTGGCCGCCGCAAGCCTGCGTCCGTCCTCGGATTGCCCCGCCTGCACCACGACCGGATGTCCTTGGACGGGACGCGGCGCGTTCAGCGGTCCTTTGACGCTGAAATGCTTGCCCTTGTGGTCGATGTCGTGAACCCGGCCGGCATCGAAGAAGCGGCCGGTCGCCTTGTCGCGGATGAAGGCATCATCTTCCCAGCTGTCCCATAGAGCCTTGACGGTCTCGACGTGCTCGTGTGCGCGCTCGTATCGGTCGGCGTGGCTCGGCTGCGTCTCTCTGTTGAAGTTGCGCGCCGTCTCGTCCCCGGCGGAGGTGACCACGTTCCAGCCTGCCCGCCCGTTGGACAGAAGGTCCAGCGAGGCGAACTTGCGGGCGAGCGTGTAGGGCTCCTCATAGGTCGTCGATGCCGTGGCGATGAAGCCCAGATGGGTCGTCAGCGGCGCGAGTGCTGCAAAGAGAGTGACAGGCTCGAAACCGGCGATCTTCGCATTGCCGCCTTCGCGGCCGCCAAGCCCGACGGAGAGGTTGTCGGCGAGAAAATAGGCGTCGAACAGGCCGCGCTCCGCGGTCTCGGCGAGCCTTCTGTGGAATTCGAAATTGGTGGCACCATCTGCCGGAGCGCCCGGATGCCTCCAGGCGGCAATATGCTGGCCGCCGCCGGGAAGAAAGGCTCCAAGCTTGATCTGTCTGGTCATCGCTGCCTCCGTTGGATTTGCTTCGCCGGCCGGCGTCACTCGCCTCGATTGCCGACGCAAACCGGGTTGGGTTGAAATTGCGGTTAAGCCGCCAGGCTTGCCCTGGCGGTGCGCGCGAGCGCCTGCGTTGCCTCGCCGACCGCCCTGCCGACGCGTTCATGGATCGCCTCGGAGGCGAGAGAGCCGTCGGCAAAGTCCTTGTCGGAAGCGTAGATCGCGGTCGGGATCGCCAATGCCTCGAAGAAGCCGAACAGTGGCCTCAACTGATGCTCCACCATCAGCGAGTGGCGTTCCCCGCCCCCGGTGGCGGCGAGGATGACGGGCTTGCCGCGAAGCGAGGAGGGATCAAGCAGGTCGAAGACGTGCTTGAAGAGGCCGGTATAGCTTCCCTTGAAGGTCGGCGACCCCACCACCAGAATGTCGGCTGCAAGCATCTGGCCGACGACATAGCGCGCTTCCGGTGCGAGTTCGTCGAGCCTTCTCGCAGGGGGCAGCGACGCCCCGAAGTCCTCGATATCGAAGGTCTGCGCCGACGCCCCTGCGTCGACCGCCAGCCGGTGGACGATATGGTCCACGAATGCGCGTGTCCTGGACGGACGCGTGATATTGCCTGAAATACCCACCACTCGTGTCTGCGGCATCGCTTTAGCTCCTCGTGAGATCCGTGCTCCTGTGATACTCATCAAAATCTATAATCTTAGTAGACTAAAGGAACGCCGTTCTATTCCCGATGCGCGAACAAGAAGACTTTGCTTTCGAGGCTTCCCTGGGGGAACAAAGCACCGGCCGCGGTGTTACCGCCAGACAAGTGCAAGACCGCCATGCATCTGCCCGACGCAACCTACCGTCTCCAATTCCGCAACGGGATGGACTTCGCAAAAGCCGTGGAGTTGATCCCGCACCTCGTCGGGCTCGGCATATCTCACCTCTACGCCTCGCCCGTTTTCACCGCGGTCCGAGGGTCAACCCATGGCTACGACATCGTCGACTACAACGAGATCGACCCGGACCTGGGTGGCTACGACGGATTTGTGCGGCTCGCCCATGCGCTGAAAGCCGAAGGACTCGGTCTCATTCTGGACATCGTCCCGAACCACATGGCCGCGCATCTCGAGAATGACTGGTGGCACAGCGTGATCGAATGGGGCCGCCTTAGCGAATTTGCCGACTATTTCGACATCGACTGGCGGGAGCCGCTTACGCTCCCCTTCCTCGGCCGGTCGTTTGAGGAAGAGGTCGCAGCCCGCAATCTGCGCCTTGCTTACGACCACGAGCGCCGCTGCCTGGCGCTCCGCTATTACGAGGCTCTCTATCCGCTCAATCCCGCCAGCTATGCGGCGATCCCGCGCAACGGCAATGCCGTGCTCGAAAGGCTCGCGGCTGCCGCCGGCACGGTCGAACGGAAAACCGCCGCACAGTTCCACGCGGAAATCGCCTCTGTCGTCGCGACGCCATCGCTCGCTGCCGAACTCGACCAATGTCTCGCCCGGTTCTCCGCAGACACACTCGACCGGCTGCATCGGAGACAATCCTGGCGGCTGATGAGCTGGCAGACGGCCCGGGACAAGCTCAGCTACCGGCGGTTTTTCGAGGTTGCCGGCCTCATCGGCATGCGCGTCGAAGATGACGCGGTCTTCACGGATACCCACCGGCTTGCGCTCGCCCTGGTCCGGGAAGGCCTGATCGATGGGCTCAGGATCGATCACATCGACGGCCTGGCCGATCCCAAGGGCTATCTCGACCGGCTCCGCCGGGAGGCCGGCGACGGCACCTATATCATCGTCGAGAAAATACTCGGCGAGAACGAAACGCTGCCGTCCGACTGGCCGGTCGACGGAACCACGGGCTACGAGTTCATATCGGCCCTCGCGGATCTCCTTTCCGACGACACTCCGTCTTCGTGGCTTTCGAGCGAGGAAAGGCGATCGGCGGCCGAAGAGGCGGTCACGGGATGCAAGCTTCAGGTCCTCAGCCGCAATTTCAATACGGAAGTCCGGCGGCTGACCGGACTGGCCGCTCGCTTCACAGGCGATGAGGATCCGGACCAGAACGAGCGGACCGGTGAGGCCATTTCCCAGCTGACGGCTGCACTGCCCGTCTATCGGACCTATGTCGGCGACCGGGGGGCCGGAGCGCGCGACAGCCGCATCCTCGACGCAGCCGCAGCGAAGGCAGCGGCACGCGCGCCCGCCGTCGGCGCCGAGATCGCAGCGATCGTTCCCGCACTCAGGCTGCCGTTCGACTCGGCCGACGGCAAGGTGCGGTCTGAATTCCGTACGCGCTTTCAGCAGTTGAGCGGCGCGGTCATGGCCAAGGCGGTCGAGGATACCTTCTTCTATCGGAGAGGCGATTATCTCGCGGCGAACGAGGTGGGTGCCTCCCCCTTATGGACGCCCGGCGGCGTCGGCCGCTTTCATGCGACGATGCAGGATCGCGCAAGCCGGATGCCGCACGGCCTGTCGGCTACTTCCACGCACGACACCAAGCGGGGTGAAGATGCGCGCGCCCGGCTCCACGTCATCAGCGAGGCACCGGACGTCTGGGCCGCAGCGGTGGACCGCTGGCACGGGATGAATGCGGAAAGCATGGGCCGACTCCCGGCCGGCGAGGAACCGGACGCTTCGGTCGAGCAATTCCTCTATCAGAGCCTGCTCGGTGCCTGGCCCATAGCGCCGCTCGGTGACGAAGACGACCTGATCTTTCTGCACGAGCGGATGCTCGATTTCGCCGTTAAGGCGCTGCGGGAGGCAAAGCTCAGGACAAGCTGGGACGATCCGAACGAGCGCTATGAAGCAGCGATCAAGGCCTTTCTCGGCGATCTCCTGGATCGCCGGAACCGGTCCTTCCTCGGCGATTTCGAGAAAACGGCCGCACCGTTCATCCATGCCGGCCTGATCAACAGCCTCTCGCAAACGCTGGTGAAGCTCACCGCGCCCGGCATTCCCGATATCTATCAGGGCAGCGAACGCGTCGACCTTTCCCTCGTCGATCCCGACAACCGCCGCGGCTTTTCACCGCGCCCCTCACCTTCCCGGCTGCCGCAAGCGCCGCCGATCGGCGATTTCGAGGACTGCAAGCAGACGCTGATCTCGATAGGCCTGAACTATCGCCGAGGGCGCGGCGCGGATTGTCTTGGAAGAGGCGACTATCGCGCGGTGCGCGTCGAAGGACCGGGCGCCCGTCACGCCGCCGTTTTCATGCGTCGCGGCAGGAATGGCTTTGCGCTCACAGTCGTCCCGCGGCTTGTCTTCGGCCAGACGGTCGACGGCCGCCTGTCCGTCCGTCCGGAACTGTGGCGAAACGCCTTCCTCGCCTTGCCCGAGGGCTGCCAGTTCAAGCCCATGTGCAATCTCCTGACCGGCGGCGTCACCGAGCCTCGACCTCTTCTTGCCGTGGCGGACATCCTGCGGGACTTTCCTGTCGCCTTGCTGGTCGAGGCGTGAGGGATCAACCTCACACCCGCCCCAGCCGCCGGACATTGCCGGCGAGCTCGGCGGCGAGCCTCAACGCGGCCGCCGTTGCGCCGACCATCTGCGGCAGGATCAGCCATTCGAGCGTCCAGGCGGAGCCCGACCGCTCCTGCTCGTGCACCATCGACTGGTGGATGGCGGAAATCTGCGTCGCGTTGAAGCGGGCAAGCGTCACCAGCACCTCCGCGGCGACCGGGTTCTGCTTGTGCGGCATGGCCGAGGAGCCGCCGCCGCCGGCAAGCACGATCTCGTCTCCCGCCTGCGCCATCAGCGCCACGTCCTGACCGAACTTGCCGAGGCTGCCGGTGACGAGCGACAGGAGGTGGGTGAAATCAGCGATCGGCAGGCGCTGGCTGTGCCATTGCGGGCAGTCGACCAGCGCGAGTTCCTCCGCCAGCGTCGCGCGGACGATGTCGGCCTTGCCCTTGAGCTTTTCGAGCGTGCCGGCGGCTCCTCCGAACTGCACCGTAAAAATGTCCGTTCCCGTGGCATCCAGCCTGTCCTGATGGTCGAACAGCGGCTCGATCCAGCTCCGCAGGCGGTCGGCCACTGTAATCGGGATCGCCGGCTGCATCCGCGTATGGGCGGTCAGCGTACGCTCGCCCCAGTGCCGCCCGCAAGCTTCGAGCGCCGTCACGACGTCGCCGATCCGGCCGGAGAAAAGTTCCGCGATCGCCTTCAGCCTCAGCATGAGGCTGGTATCGACCACGTCCTGGCTGCTGGCTCCGAAATGGACATGTTCCGCCGCCTCTTCGCCGACCGCCCGGCGCAATTGCCGCACGAGCTCGGGAACGACGACACCGTCGATGGCAGTTGCCCGGCGCATGGCGCCGACGTCCGGAGAGAAGCCACGGCATGCCTCGGCAATGCGATTGGCGGCCGCCTCGGGGATGACGCCGTGGCGCGCCTCGGCCCGCGCAAGCGCCGCCTCGAAGGCCAGCATGGCGCGAACATCCGCGACGACGGAGAATTCCGCCGCCACCGCCTCGTCTCCCAGAAGACCGGAAAGATAGGGGTGATCGAAGGCCGAATAGGTCATGCCGCATCTCCAGCTCTCGCGCCCTTCGATTTGAAGGGAGCCTCACACGCATGCGGCAACGCGGGGGCGGGCTGCCGAACGATCATATATCCAGGAAGACCGTTTCCTTCTCGCCCTGGAGATGAATGTCGAAGACATAATTAGGGGCCTGACCCGCCGCGACAAGCGTCTTGGCCCGGTGGCGGTGCTCGATGCGGGCAAGCAACGGATCTTCGGCATTCGCCGCCGCCTCGTCTGGGAAATACATGCGCGTGTGAAGGCCGATGTTGATGCCGCGCGCGACGATCCAGAAGCTGACATGCGGAGCCATCAGCCGGCCGTCGTGGAATGGAACGCGGCCCGGCTTCACCGTCTCGAAAGTGAAGACGCCGTCCTCGTCGCTCGTCGGTGAGCGTCCCCAGCCGGTAAAGTTCGGGTCCGCCGTACCGCGCAGCTCCGACGGGGAATTGTAGAGCCCGGCTGCGTCCGCCTGCCAGACTTCGAGAAGTGCGTCCCTGAGCGGCATTCCGGCGCCGTCGATGACGCGACCGGTCACGGTGATGCGCTGCCCGAGCGTCTTGTCGTTGACCATCGAAGCGCCGAGGTCGCCATCATATACGCCGCCGATGCCGCAGAAATTCGGCGTCAGGCCGATATGGACATAGGGCCCGGCGGTCTGCGACGCCGTTTCCTTGAGGGTGCCTGGATCCTGAACCATCGGTGCCTCCTCAATTCCCTTCCGGCCTGTTTTCGAAGAAGGTCGAGCGGCGGCCACGCAGCACGATGTCGAACCTGTAGGCGCGCGCATCCATGGGCACCGTGTTACCCCAGTCGAGAGCCGCGATCAGTTGCTCGATCGCCCGGCGGTCGGGGATCGTGCCGACGATCGGACATTTCCAGATCATCGGATCGCCCTCGAAATACATCTGCGTGATCAGGCGCTGGGCGAAACCGTGGCCGAAGACCGAGAAATGGATATGGGCGGGCCGCCAGTCGTTGACGCCGTTCGGCCAGGGATAGGCTCCGGGCCTGACCGTGCGGAACCAGTAACGGCCTTCCTCGTCGGTGATCGTTCTGCCGCAGCCGCCGAAATTCGGATCCAGCGGCGCGAGATAGCTTTCCTTCTTGTGACGGTAGCGTCCGCCGGCATTCGCCTGCCAGAACTCGACGAGCACACCCCGAACCGGATGGCCGCGTTCGTCGAGGACGCGGCCATGGACGATGATGCGTTCGCCGATCGCGCTTTCACCGGGACTGGCGAAGTTATGGATCAGGTCGTTGTCGAGCTCGCCAAGCATCGAATGGCCGAAGGCCGGGCCGGTGATCTCGGATATGGTCCCGTCGAGCGACAGCAGCGCCTTCTGCGGCGAACGCAGCACGGAGGTCTTGTAACCGGGCGCGAAGGCCGGCGGGTGCCAGGCGCGGTCGCGGGCGAAAAAGGCGCCCGTTTCGGGCTGACCCTTCCGTCTGCCATTTTGATTGTCGGACATCGTCCTTCTCCCTCGCCCCTATCGAGCAGCCGTGCCGGCATCCATTTCCGCGAAAACCTGCTTGACGATCTTGATAGCGTGATTGGCCGCCGGAACGCCTGCATAGATGGCAACATGCAGCAGTGCCTCGCAAATATCCTCGCGCGTCGCCCCGGTATTGGCCGTGGCGCGGACATGCATGGCCACCTCCTCGTCCTGTCCGAGGGCGGCGAGCAGGGCGATGGTGACGATCGACCGCTCCCGCTTCGTCCAGCCGGGACGCGACCAGACATGCCCCCATGCCGCCTCGGTGATCAGCTCCTGGAAAGGACGGTCGAAATCGGTCGATGCCGACTCCGCCCGGTCGACGTGATCGTCGCCTAGAACGGCGCGTCGCGTCGCCATTCCCTGTCGGTAGCGCCCGGAAGGCGCAAGGGCATCGCTCATGGTTTGCCTCCAGACAACACGGATCGGAAGAAGCGTTTCAGCACCGACGTCAAGGCTTCCGGCTGCTCGACGCAGGGGATATGTCCCGCTCCGCGGATCACTTCGAAGCGCGCGCCCGCAATGAGATCGGCCGTCGAGCGGACCAGGTCGGGCGGCGTCGAACCGTCCTGGTCGCCGACGACGCAGAGCACCGGAACCGCGATCGTGCCCGCGGCTTCCGTGAAATCGGCGTCGCGGATGGCGGCGCAGGTGCCGACATAGCCCGGCACCGGTTGACGGACCAGCATGTTGCGGTAGCCGGTGAAGGCGAGGTTTTCGGGTCGCCGGAAGGCCGGGGTGAACCAGCGTTCGAGCACGCCGTCGGCGACCGCCTCGATGCCATGCGCCTCGATCGCCGCGATGCGGGCGTCCCAGAACTCGGCGGTGCCGATCTTGTGGGCGGTGTCGGAAAGCACGAGCGCCCGCACGAGGTCGGGGCGGCGGCCGTAGAGCGATTGCGCGATGAGACCGCCGACCGAAAGTCCGCAAACAATCGCCTGTTTCACGGCGAGGCGATCGAGGAGCCCGGCGAGATCGGTCGCATGGTCCTCGATGGAATAGGGAACCTGGCCGATATCGGACAGCCCATGACCACGCTTGTCATAGAGCACGATGGCAAAATCGCCGGCCAGTCGGAGGACGACATCGCGCCAGATGCGGAAATCCGTGCCGAGCGAGTTGATGAAGACGAGCGCGGGCCTTTCCGTGACCGCGCCGACCACGCGATAGTGAATCGTGACGTCGTTGATGCGGGTGAATTGCACGGCAGCTCTCCTCCGTCGTCAAATTGGATGTTTCATCTGGTTAGGTAAAATGATATTTCGTGGCTTTCCCTTAACCAGAGGGTTATGCGATCCGTGATCGACGCTCGCGTTAAGTTTCGCCATCTGCAGACATTTGTCGAGGTCGCGCGCCAGAAGAGCGTGGTGAAGGCGGCCGAACTCCTGCATGTCACGCAGCCGGCGGTCACCAAGACGATCCGGGAACTCGAAGAGGTTCTGGGCGTCGCGGTTTTCGAGCGCGAGGGGCGCGGCATCAAGATCACGCGCTACGGCGAGGTCTTTCTGCGCCATGCAGGCGCCGCGCTGACGGCGTTGCGCCAAGGCCTGGATTCCGTCTCGCAGGAGCGGTCCGGCGAAGGCCCGCCGATCCGCGTCGGTGCGCTTCCGACCGTTTCGACCCGCATCATGCCGCGCGCCATCGCACTCTTCCTGAAAGAGAAGACCGGCGCACGCATCAAGATCGTCACCGGTGAAAACGCAGTGCTTCTCGAACAATTGCGCGTGGGCGATCTCGACCTCGTCGTCGGCAGGCTCGCCGCTCCGGACAAGATGACTGGCTTCTCGTTCGAGCATCTCTACTCGGAACAGGTGGTCTTCGCGGTGCGCGCCGGACATCCGCTCATCTCCGGCAAGCAGTCTGTGTTCGCGCATCTGAGCGACTATCCGGTGCTGATGCCTACCCGCGCCTCGATCATCCGCCCCTTCGTCGAGCATTTCCTGATCGCCAACGGCATCGCCGGCCTTGCGAACCAGATCGAGACCGTTTCCGACTCCTTCGGCCGGGCGTTCGTTCGCTCCAGCGACGCCATCTGGATCATATCGGCGGGCGTCGTCGCCACGGATATCGCGGATGGCGTGTTGGCGGCGCTGCCGGTCGACACGAGCGAGACGAGGGGACCCGTCGGGCTTACCATGCGGACCGACGCTATCCCGTCGCTGCCGCTCTCGATCCTGATGCAGACGCTGCGCGAGGCGGCCGGGACGGCGATGGCTGCGGAAGCAAAGGGGACGGCGTAGCACCGGGGAATTGAACCCCTCACCAACCCTAAAGAGCCGGCATTCCGGCGGGTCGAAGCGAGCGCTTCTGAGCGGCGATGCGGAAGGGCGCGTTGGCTGCGCCGTAGCCGCGATAGCCGGCGCGCCGCTCGACAATTTCGAAGAAGAAGCCTTCTCCATAGGTCGGGCCGTAGATCTGGAAATACTCGCCGTCTTCATCGCGGTCGTAGAGGATGCTCTCAGCCCTCAGTCGATCGACGAAGTCAGGTTCGAGCCCGAACCGCACCTCGATGTCGTCATAGTAGTTGCGCGAGATTGCCAATGGGCGAAAGCCGCTCCGGCGCATATGGTCGGCGGCTGCGAAGATATCGTCGGTGCGGAAGGCCACATGCTGGACACCCGAGCCAAAGCTCTCTGCTATGAAGTGGCCTGCCAGCGTGCGGTGGTTGTCCGCTCCGTTCAATGTCAGCCGGAGCGTCCCGCTCGCATTCTCCACGACCTGGCTGCGGATCAGACCGGCAGGATCGACGATATCGACCTCTGCCGATTTGTCGGCATCGAGGATGGACGTGTAGAAAAGCAGCCAGCTCGGGAGCTCCTCCGCCTGCATGGATTGCGCCACATGGTCGATGGCGACGAGGGGCGATGATCCCTGAGGCGCCTTTCCCGACCGGACGAACTCGCGCGACCAGACGTCGTCGGCCTCGTTCAGGAAATAGATCAAGCCGCCGCCGATGCCGCGGATTGCGGCCATCGCCCCCTCGCCTTCGTTTGCCTCGGCCCGGAATATTTCGGCCCCGAGCGCGGCCGAGCGTTCGACGGCGGCCGCGGCATCGGGCACTTTCAGGCCGATCGCATAGGCCGATGCCCCGTGCACCAGGTAGCTCGAATGAGCGAAGCCATGCTGCTCGGTGTTAATGACGATGTTTACGCCTCCACGATCGCGACCCTGGCGCCATAGCGCCACCGATTTCTCGCGATGTGAGGCAACCGCGTGAAAACCCATCGTTCCCAGAAGCGACCCGAGCGCCTCCGCCTCTGCCCGATCGGCGGTGAACTCCACGAATTCGACGCCCAGCACCTCGACGCGGTCGGGCATTGCCTCCGCGCTCTTCGCGACCGGTTCGCACCGCTTCACCCGATCCATCAGGTAGACCAGGGAACGATGTCCGTCCTCGGCGATCGCCCTGGGTGATCCGCCCCGGAACTGGTCGTTGAAGATTTCGAGCGATAGGGCGCCGTCATAGCCGGTCGCGGCGACAGCCTGCATGAAATCGACGACCGGAAGATCGCCTTCGCCGGGCATGTTGCGGAAATGGCGGCTGAGATAAAGCAGATCCATGTCGATTCGCGGCGCGTCCGCGAGCTGAACGATGAAGATGCGGTCCCCCGGAATGGAGCGGATCGACCGCAGGTCGATATTGCGCGACAGGGTGTGGAAACTGTCGAGGATCAGCCCGATATTCGGGTGGTCCGCCCGCCGCACGATTTCCCAAGCATCCCGATGATCGTTGACATGGCGGCCCCAGGCAAGGGCCTCGTAGCCGACGCGCAAGCCGCGCTTGGCCGCCCTCTCGCCCAGTTCCCGAAGGTCGTCGGCAGCGCGGTCGATACCGCCCAATGCGAGCGGGGAAACGCTGGAACAGACGAGCATCAGTTCCGTTCCAAGCTCCTGCATCACGTCGAACTTGCGCTCCGCCCGGTCGAAAGCACGCGACCGGTGCGGTTCCGGCAGACCTTCGAAATCGCGGAACGGCTGAAAAAGCGTCACCTCCAGCCCGTGATCGCCGACCATGCGGCCGACTTCCGCCGGCGAGCCGTCGAAGGTCAGGAAATCGTTCTCGAATATCTCTACGCCATTGAAGCCCGACGCAGCGACGGCGGCGAGCTTCTCCGAAAGAGTGCCGCTGATCGAAACGGTCGCGATCGAGGTCTTCATGCCGATCTCCTCTCGCCGGCCTCGTCCTTTGCCGGTCCGCGTGGCAGGGCCGGCTTGCTTCCGCAAAAAGGCGAAGCGTCGAAGCCTTGATGATGGTCACTTCCTACCTTTACCGCAAATACCGTTTTTTTCGTCCTCCATAACCTGTTGTTATGTATCTCGGCCGCCGCGCGAACGGCGGGTCGATTCATCCATGACGCGGCGCAGCGTCGTGACCAGCCGCTCGGCATAGCTGGAGAGCGCGGCGTCGGCGCGATAGGCGACATAGGTCTGGAACTCCGTATCCTCGCTGATCGGAATGACGGCCAGTTCCTGGTCGGCGATACCGCCCACGGTGAAGGCGTCGATGACCGCGATGCCGAGATTCCGCTTGACCAGCGCACAAACCGTCGTGCCGAAACGCGCCCTGATCGGGGTACGATATTCGAGCCTCTCCCTCTCGAATATGCCCGCGATGATCGCCCCGTAGGGATCGCGCGGGTCGATACCGATGAGCGGATGCTCGGCGATCTCGCGGGCGGAAATTTCGGTCCGGCCGGCAATCGGATGCTCCCTGGCGGCGATGCAGACGAGGTGCCCTTTGGACAGGGGCTCGAACGTGATCGAGGGATGGGTGAGATGATAGCTCATCGCGACCAGCTCTCCCTTGCCGAGCAACAGGTAATCGATCGCCTCCTCTATCCTCAGAATATCGAAATTGATGCGGATGTCCGGGTAGAGCCGCATAAGCCCGGCGATGGCCTGCGGCATCATTGCATTCGCAATGCTCGGCACGGAGCCGAGCGCGAGTTCCACACCTCGTCCTCGCTCCAACTGACGGATGGAAAATTGCAGGTCGTCGACCTTGCGATGGACCTCCTGGAGCTGGGCGAAGATGTCGCGCGCTTCGTCGGTCGGCACGTAACGCCCGGCTTTCTTGACGAAGAGCTTTATCCCCAGCGCGCTTTCGATATGCTTCATCGTCCGGCTGACGCCCGGCTGGGCGACATTCATCAGACGCGCCGCGCCGGCGATCGTGCCGGCGATCATCACCGCCCGGATCACTTCGATCTGGCGTAGCGTAAGCCCCATCGCACCCTCCCTGGCGGCTGCCTCACCGGCGGCAGTCGAGCAGAGCCGGTATCCGCGCGCAAGTAGCGTCCAGGGAGTTTGCGGCGGCCTCAAAACGGCAGCCCCACATAGTTCTCCGCGAGCGCGGTCGCCGCCGCGCGCGAGTGGGTGAGATAGTCGAGTTCCGCCTCCTGGATTCTCTGGTCGAAGTCGCTGGTCTCCGGAAAGCGGTGCAGCATCGTGGTCATCCACCAGGAGAAGCGCACCGCCTTCCAGACGCGGGCGAGTGCGCGGGCCGAATAGGCGTCGATGCCGGCATTCGAGCGGTCCCGATAGTGTTCGAGCAATCCCTCGAACAGATAGTGCACGTCGCTCGCCGCAAGGTTCAGGCCCTTGGCGCCGGTCGGCGGAACGATATGGGCGGCGTCACCCGCCAGGAACAGCCGGTTGAACCGCATCGGCTCGGCGACGAAGGAGCGGAGCGGCGCGATGGACTTCTCGAAGGAGGGACCCGTCACCACGCGCTCGGCGTGATGGGCGGGCAGGCGGCGGCGCAATTCGTCCCAGAAGCGCTGATCGTCCCAGTCCTCGATCTTCTCTTCCAGCGGGCACTGGATGTAATAGCGGCTCCGCGTGTGCGAGCGCATCGAACAGAGCGCGAAGCCGCGCGGGTGGTTGGCATAGACCAGTTCGTGGTCGACCGGCGGCACGTCGGCAAGGATGCCAAGCCAGCCGAAGGGATAGATTTTCTCGAAATTGCGGATGGCCCTTTCCGGCAGGCAACGTCGGCTGACCCCGTGAAAGCCGTCGCAGCCGGCAATGAAGTCGCAGTCGATGCGCTGCGCAATCCCGTCCTTCTCGTAGGCGACATGCGGTGTCCGCCCGTCGAAGTCCCGCGGCATCACGTTCGCCGCTTCGTAAATCGAGAGCGCCCCGACCCGTTCCCGATGGTCCATCAGGTCGCGGGTGAGTTCCGTCTGCCCGTAGATCATCACCCTCCTTCCGCCGGTCAGGCCGAAGAGGTCGATGCGATGGTCGCGCCCGTCGAAGGCGAGCGAGAAGCCGTCATGGGGGAGGCCCTCGGCATGCATGCGGGCGCCGCAGCCCGCCTCCTCCATCAGCCGCACCGTGCCTTCCTCCAGAACGCCGGCGCGCACACGGCCGAGAATGTGATCCTTGGTCGCGCGATCGAGGATCACATTGGCAATCCCCGCTCCCGTCAGCAATTGCCCGAGCAGGAGCCCCGAAGGCCCGGAGCCGATAATGACGACCTGAGTGCGCATGATTGTCCTCCCACTTCCCCCCGGGGAATTGCAGTTGACCGGCCGGTATCGGCACGCGAATTCTTTCCGCTATCGTACATCGCCGGCGGCTCGGCTGTAGCGCTTTGATCTGCTGCATGCTTTTTTCCGTCAATCGCGATACGATCGAAGGAAACATGAGGGGAGAGCAGTCGTGGCCGACGAAACACAGGCGCCGGAAACCAAGTTGACTTCCACGAAGCGCCGCTGGGCGGCCGACGGCAAGTTTCTCACCGGCCGCATTGCCCGTCCGGAGACGGACCGCCTGCCGCCCGGTCAGCATCTCGTCAGGGACTGGCCGGTTCTCGATCTAGGGCAGCAGCCGCACCTGACCCACGAGACGTGGCGGCTCGACGTCACCGGCCTCGTCGAGAACCCGCTCTCGCTCGACTGGAACGCCTTCCAGGCGTTGCCTCAGAGCGACAGCCTCTCCGACATCCATTGCGTGACGACCTGGTCGCGCTATGACAACAATTGGCGTGGCGTATCCACGCGCGATCTTCTCGATCGCGTCATGCCGAAGCCGGAGGCCGCCTTTGTCATGCTGACGAGCTTTGACGGTTACACCACCAACCTGCCGCTCGCCGACTTTGCCGCCGAGGATGCGATCCTCGCGACCGCCTGGGAGGGCGCGCCGATTACGCGGGCCCATGGCGGGCCGGTGCGCCTGGTGGTCCCGCATCTCTATTTCTGGAAAAGCGCCAAGTGGCTGCAGCGCATCGATTTTCGCGCGGCCGATTCGGCGGGTTTCTGGGAGCGGAACGGCTACCACATGCGGGGCGATCCGTGGCTCGAGGAGCGCTATTCCGGCGATTGACGCCAGCGCGGGATGAGTGTGGTTTTCCGTCCGGGATTGCGGAAAAGCAATTAGAGAGTGTCCGCGATTCGGAGAAAAACGGAAATGCTCTGACGCTCTCGTCTTCGACTGCAACTCGTGATTTTTGATGCTACAGTCCCCGGTTGAGGGGGGCGGTAACGCATCCCCGCGCCGAACTTGAAGCCAACATTCCTGTCCGGGAGGAAAGCATGCGCAGTCCCTGCCTGAAATCCCTGTCCATTACCCTGATCGTCGCGCTGAGTACGTTCTCGCCGCGGCCGGTCCTGGCGGCCTCGCCAGAGCCAGTCAAGGCCGAGCACGGCATGGTCGTGACCGCCCAGCATCTTGCATCCGACATCGGCGTCGAGGTCCTGAAGAAGGGCGGCAATGCGATCGATGCGGCGGTTGCGGTCGGCTATGCCCTCGCCGTCGTCTACCCGACGGCCGGCAACATCGGCGGCGGCGGCTTCATGACCATCCGCTTCAAGGACGGCAAGACGACCTTCCTCGATTTTCGCGAGCGCGCGCCTCTCGCCGCCACCAAGACCATGTATCTCGACGACAAGGGCGATCTCGTCGAGGGATTGAGCACCGAAGGCTATCTCGCCGTCGGCGTGCCCGGACCGGTCATGGGCTTCGAGTTCGCCCGCAGCCGTTACGGCACAAGGCCGCTGAAGGAACTGATCGATCCGGCGATCAAGCTCGCGCGTGATGGATTCGTGCTCGAACAGGGTGACATCGAGTCTTTCGACGGCGAGACCGAGCGGCTCGCCAGGGATCCGGCCGCCGCCGCCATCTTCCTGAAGCCGGACGGCAAGCCTTTTGCAGCCGGTGACCGGCTGGTCCAGACCGATCTTGCCGCTTCGCTTTCGAGCATTGCCGAAAAAGGCACGGACGCCTTCTATAAGGGCGCGATCGCCGACGCGATCGTCAAGGCGAGCACGGATAAGGGCGGCATTCTCGCCAAGGAGGATTTCGAGCGCTATCAGGTTCGCGAGCTCGAGCCGGTCAAGTGCAACTACCGAGGCTATGACATCGTCTCCTCGCCGCCGCCATCGTCAGGCGGATTGATCATCTGCGAGATTCTCAACATCCTCGAGGGCTACCCGCTCTCCTATCTCGGTTACGGCTCGGCCGAGACGGTGCATGCGATGATCGAGGCGATGCGCCATGCCTATGTCGATCGCAACACCGCGCTCGGCGATCCGGCCTTTGTCGAAAACCCGGTCGCAAAGCTCGTCGACAAGAGCTACGCGAAAGAAATCCGCGCCAAGATCGACCCCTTCAAGGCCGGCGTTTCCCAGGAGCTGATGCCGGCGGGCTTTACCGAAAGCAAGGAGACGACCCATTATTCCATCATCGACGACGAGGGGAATGCGGTTGCGGTGACCTACACGCTGAACGGCTCCTTCGGCGCGGGCGTCGTCGCGCCCGGCACGGGTATCCTCCTCAACAACGAGATGGACGATTTCACCGCCAAGCCGGGCACCCCCAATCTCTATGGCCTCGTGCAGGGCGAGGCGAATGCGATCGAAGCCGGCAAGACACCGCTCTCATCGATGAGCCCTACGATCATCTCGAAGGACGGCAAGCCCTTCATGGTGATCGGCAGCCCCGGCGGCGCCCGCATCATCACCATCACGCTGGAAGCGATCATCAACGTGATCGACCACGGCATGAACATCCAGGAGGCCGTCGACGCGCCGCGCGTCCACCATCAGTGGCTTCCGGACAAGGTCTTCATGGAGCCCTATGCTCTCTCGCCCGATACGCGCAAACTGCTTTCCGCCATGGGCCATGACGTTCAGGTCGACGAGAACTGGATGATCTGGGGTCAGGCAGCGGGCATCCTCGTCGGCGGCGAGAACGTTGCCGAGATCGAGGCGGGCGGCGGCGCCCGCTACAACGGCGCCGTCGACAGCCGCATCGGCGCAGGTGCGGCACGAGGATATTGAGGGCGATGGCTAAAGCGGGATGAGGAAAAATGCGTGCGGTTTTCCGCCCCCATCCCGCTCGTAGCCGGTCAATGGACAAAACATGCAGAGCTCAAAGGGCTACAGTGACCTTTGCTCGTCTCATAAGACGCGCGGCGCTGCAGGAAACTTTTCGGAGGGCTGCAATCTCTCCTCATCCTCATCTCTGTGCTTGTCACAGAGATCCAGCAGCGCCGCGTCTGCGGCGCGGAAGAGCCTTTCCAGCCCAAAGACTTGGGCTGGCTGGATTCCTGTGACAAGCACAGGAATGAGGGACCGGGGATACGTCACGCAATGAAAGGTTACGTCTACATTCTCGCATCGAAGCGAAGCGGGACGCTATATACGGGCGGGACCCGCGCCGCCTCGCTAACTTCACGGTTTATGAAGCGCGCCGAGGAACCGCACCCTCTCCACCCTCGCCCCTGTGCTCGTCACAGGAATGAGGAAATCAAACAACCCGCCGCGGGTATCCGATCTCAACACGCCTAGCGCAATACAAGCCGCAATGCGGCTTGTGTTTCCCTGAGCAGCGGCAGAAAGCGCTCGGCCATCTCGCGGGCCGGCACATGGGCGGCGGATGCGCCGATGTTCACGGCCGCGAGCACCTGCCCGCGATCATTGGCGACCGGTACCGCGATCGAGCAGAGGCCGAGCTCCAGTTCCTGGTCGATAACCGCATAGCCCTCGTCGCGAACCCGCCGCAATTCCGCCACCAGCTCTTCCGGGTCGGTTCTCGTCAGCGGTGTGTTCGCCTTCAAGTCGGAACGTCCGAGTATTTCGCGTGCCTCGGTCTCGGGTAGTGCGGCCAGCAACACCCGCCCCATCGAGGCGCAATAGGCGGGAAGACGCGAGCCGGGCGTCAGGTTGATCGACATCACCCGGCGCTGCGACGCGCGTGCCACATAGACGATCTCGGTCCCGTCGAGCACCGAGGCGGAAGCGCTCTGCCCGGCTCTTTCCGCGAGCTGGTCCAGGTAAGGCTGGACAATGGCCGGCAGCGGCGTCGCCGAAAGATAGGCATGGCCGAGCCTCAGGATCTTCGGTGTGAGCGTGAAGAACTTGCCGTCGTAATTGGCATAACCAAGCTGCGACAGCGTCAGCAGGCATCGCCTGACGGTCGCCCGGTCGAGCCCGGTGATCTTCGCGGCGTCGGCGATCGAAAGCCGCGGCTGCGCCTCGCCGAAGGCTTCGATCACCCTCAGACCGCGCGCAAAGCCGCTGACGAAATCCGTTTCCCGCATCGTGTCTCCCGCCGGTTTCTGGTCTGCGATTTTGTGCGACATACGAACAAATGTCAAATTTCGCACAAAAGAAATTGACGCCTGGGAGGAACAGGCGCTTATTCGGCTCGAACATCACTGGAGGAAAACGATGGCGCGGATAGTGTCTCTCGCCGAGGCGGTGGCGGAGAATGTCAGGGATGGCGATACGATGGCGATGGAAGGCTTCACGCACCTGATCCCCTATGCCGCGGGACACGAGGTGATTCGCCAGGGCCGGAAGGACCTGTTCCTCGTGCGCATGACGCCCGACATCCTCTACGACCAGTTGATCGGCGTCGGTGCGGCGCGGGGCATGAAGTTTTCCTGGGGCGGCAATCCGGGCGTCGGCTCGCTGCACCGCTTCCGGGATGCGGTCGAGAACCAATGGCCGCGGCCGATCGAGATCGAGGAACATTCGCATGCGGCCATGGCCAATGCTTATGAGGCGGGTGCCGCGAACCTGCCTTTTGCGTCCTTCCGCGGCTATATCGGCGCCGACCTGCCCAAGGTGAACCTCAATATCAGAAGCGTGACCTGCCCCTTCACCGGCGAGGTGCTCGCCGCGGTGCCTGCAATCCGCCCGGACGTCACGATCATCCATGCCCAACGCGCCGACCGCAAGGGCAACGTCCTGATCGAGGGGATCGTCGGCGTGCAGAAGGAAGCGGTGCTCGCCGCCAGGCGCTCGATCGTGACGGTCGAGGAGATCGTCGACGAACTCGACCCGCCCTCCCCCAATTCGGTGGTGCTGCCGGAGTGGGCGGTGACCGCCGTCGCGCATGTGCCGGGGGGCGCCTTCCCGTCCTATGCGCATGGTTACTATCCCCGCTCCAACGCCTTCTACATCCGTTGGGACGAGATTGCGCGCGAACGCGAGACCTTCAACGCATGGATCAGGGAGAACGTCCTTGCCGCCAAACCCGAGGACTTCGCCCGCCACGCCGCGAAGACAGCGGCCAAGGTTGCTTGAGGGGAAAGCGAAGAATGACTGATTTCACCCCCACCGAGATGATGACGGTCGCCGCGGCGCGCGCGCTTTCAAACGACGACGTCTGCTTCGTCGGCATCGGCGCGCCGTCAGCCGCCTGCAATGTGGCGCGGCTGACGCATGCGCCGGATATCACGCTGATCTATGAGAGCGGCACCGTCGGCACCAGGCCCGACGTACTGCCGCTCTCGATCGGCGACGGAGAGCTCTGCGATACCGCGCTTTTCACCGTCTCGGTGCCGGAAATGTTCCGCTACTGGCTCCAGGGCGGCCGGATAACCACGGGCTTTCTCGGCGGCGCCCAGATCGATCGTTTCGCCAATCTCAACACGACCGTCGTCGGCCCCTATGACCATCCCAAGGTGCGCCTGCCGGGAGGCGGCGGCGCGCCGGAAATCGCGTCCAATTGCGGCCGCATCTTCATCACCATGGCGCTGACGAAGCGCGGCTTCGTGGAGAGGCTGCCCTTCGTAACCTCCATGGGGCACGGCCAAGGCGGCAATCATCGGGAGCGGCTTGGATTGACGACCAGCGGCCCGACCCGCGTCGTCACCGACCTCTGCATTCTGGAGCCGGATGCGGAGACGAAGGAATTGACCGTCGTTTCCCTGCACCCCGGCGTCACCCGGGATCAGATCGCCGGAAATTGCGGCTGGCCGATCAAATTCGCGGAGACCGTCATCGAAACACCGGCACCGACCGAGACCGAGCTTGTCGTTCTGCGCGACATCAACGCCCGCACAAAAAAAGCCCACGAGGCCGCGGGAAGAGAGGCCACCTGATGCGCGAAGCCTATATCTGCGACTATATCCGCACTCCGATCGGCCGCTTCGGCGGCTCGCTCGCGTCGGTGCGCGCCGACGACCTCGGCGCCATTGCGCTGAAGGCGCTGATGGCCCGCAACAGGTCGGTCGACTGGGAAGCCGTCGATGACGTGATCTTCGGCTGCGCCAACCAGGCGGGCGAGGACAACCGCAACGTCGCGCGCATGTCGCTGCTACTTGCGGGGCTGCCCGTCGCCGTTCCCGGCACGACGATCAACCGGCTCTGCGGATCCGGCATGGATGCCGTGATTGCGGCCGCCCGGGCGATCAAATGCGGCGAGGCCGAACTGATGATCGCCGGCGGGGTCGAATCCATGTCGCGGGCGCCTTTCGTGCTGCCGAAGGCCGAGAGCGCCTTTTCGCGCAATGCCGAAATTCACGACACGACGATCGGCTGGCGCTTCGTCAATCCGCTGATGAAGGCACAATATGGGGTCGACTCAATGCCGGAGACCGGCGAGAATGTCGCCGAAGACCACAAGGTCTCGCGCGAGGACCAGGACGCTTTCGCCCTGCGCAGCCAGGCAAAGGCCGCGGCCGCCCAGACGAACGGCCGCCTTGCGAGCGAGCTCGTCCCCGTCACCATCCCCCAAAGGAAAGGCGAACCCGTCGTCGTCGACCGCGACGAGCATCCGCGCGCCACGACCATCGAAGCGCTCGCTAAACTCAAGGCACCCTTCCGGGAGGGCGGCACCGTCACTGCCGGCAATGCTTCGGGCGTCAATGACGGCGCTGCGGCGCTCATCATCGCCTCGGAGGAGGCTGCCAGAAAATATGGGCTGCGACCCATGGCCCGCATCCTCGGCGGCGCTTCGGCAGGCGTGCCGCCGCGCATCATGGGCATGGGACCGGTGCCCGCCTCGCAGAGGCTCATGACACGGCTCAGCGTGACGCAGGAGCGGTTCGACGTCATCGAACTCAACGAGGCTTTTGCCAGCCAGGCACTTGCGGTCCTGCGCGCGCTGGGAATCGCCGACGACGATCCCCGCGTCAACCGCAACGGCGGCGCCATCGCACTCGGCCATCCGCTCGGCATGTCGGGTGCGCGGATCACCGGAACGGCAGCGCTGGAGCTCGCCGAGACGGGTGGCCGCGCCGCGCTCGCCACCATGTGCATCGGCGTCGGTCAGGGCATCGCGGTGGCGCTGGAGCGGGTGTAGTTATCGTGTAATGCGAAATCCCGCCGGCGCTTCGACGGAAGAAGCCTCCTCGCTTGCGACATCGGCGACGGAAGCGCCGGGCGGCCCTTTCCAGAAATGATCCAGCATTCTGCTGACGGCGCCGTCCGACCCGGCGATGAGGGCGGTCACCGAGCCGTCGCTCTCGTTGCGAACCCAGCCGTCAAGGCCGAGCCTTTCGGCCTCCTCGCGTGTCCAGTCGCGAAAGCACACGCCCTGTACCCGTCCGGTAATTCTGACCAAAGCGGCCCTGCGGTCCTTCGTCATGGCGTTGGCCTCCTTTCCGCTTCGAATCTGGCGCATATGGCGGCTAAGGCAAGCGTCTTCCTGACGCTTCCGGCGCGGGACCCCGGTCCTTTCTTTTATCAGCCGGAAAAAATTTCATTTTCGGCCTTGAAGATGCTGCACTGCAGCATTATTATATAACTGTCGATGGAACACTCCTCCTCCCAGTTCCATCGCGGGATCGGCAACCCTCCTCCTCCCAGTTGCCGGTCAGGATCGAAAGCCCGGCGCACCTCCTCCCGCGCCGGGCTTTCTCTTTCAGCCGAGGCGTCGAGCCAGCGCAATCCCGAATTCCGTTATCCCTGCAAGACCAGACCGCGGTAAGATCCGAAACATGGCCGGCACATAGCTGGGAACATTTCCGGAGATGGGGCATCCAATATCCGAGAAGGAGCCCGACCATGCCTATCGCTGAAACCGAGCTTTGCCTGAATGCGCCGCCACCTGCGCAGGACCTCTCCCGTTTCCGCGCGATCATGCAGGCGCATAACCGCAAGCTCTACCGGATCGCCCGGAGCATCCTGCGCAACGACAGCGATGCGGAAGACGTGCTGCAGGAGGCCTATGTCCGTGCCTTCACGCGCTTTGAGGGTTTTCGCGGCGATGCGGCGATCACGACCTGGCTCGCCCGGATCGTCATCAACGAGGCGCTCGGCCGCCTGCGGAAAAAACGGCGGCTGATGAAACTTGCCGAAGATTTGCGGCAGTCGCAAGAGGCGGAGATCATCGCCTTTCCCCTCAACTCAGGCATCGGCGATCCGGAAAAGACGATGGCACAGCGACAAATCCTCGACCTCGTCGAAAGGCTGACGGACGATCTCCCGGACACCTACCGCACCGTATTCGTACTGCGCGTCATCGAAGGGCTCGACAACGACGAGGCGGCCGCCCTGCTTGGTCTCAAGCCTGAAACGGCACGCACAAGGCTGCACCGGGCGCGCCGCATCCTGAAAGAGCAGCTGGAGCGGCAGATCGGCCCGGTTCTGCTGGATGCTTTTCCTTTCGCGGGAAAGCGCTGCGAGCGTCTGACCGAGTCCGTTCTTGCCCGCATTTCGCCTCGGTCGCCGGAAACAGACGGAAAATAGCGGGAACGCTTCGAGCCGCGAAGCATCCAAAGCGTGGCGTTCAAACACGCTTTGATCTTCGAGGAAAGGAACATCCCATGACCATCAGACTGACGACCGCAACGGCCGTGATCGCCCTCCTTTTCGGCGCCGGCGGGGCACTCGGCAACGACAAGCCGACCGACCCGCAGATCGCCCATATCGCCTACACTGCCGGCGTGCTCGATATCGAAGCCGCCAAACAGGCGATCGCGACGTCGAAGAACGAGACCGTCGTCGAATTTGCCGAGAGCATGCTGCGCGACCACGAGTCGGTTAACGAGCAAGCCCTCGATCTCGTCAAGAAGCTCAACGTCACGCCTGAGGACAACGATACGAGCAAGACCCTCTCGCAAGCGGCCGAGGCGAAGCGGCAGGAGCTGGCGAAGCTCAAGGGCGAGGAATTCGACAAGGCCTATATCGCGCATGAGGTCGCCTACCACAAGCAGGTCAACGGCGCGCTGGAAACGCTGCTGATACCGTCGGCTCAGAATGCAGAACTCAAATCGCTGCTCAAGACCGGGCTTAAGCTGTTCCAGGGACATCAGCAGCATGCCGAACACGTCGCGGCCGAATTGAAGTGAGACCGCGATGTTCATGACGCGAGCGGCAACTGTCTTATTTTCGATGGGAGCGGCCGTCGTGGCCACTCCTTCTCAGGCCGAAACCATCCGTGTGACGATCGATCGCCTCGTCTACCTGCCCGTGGAGATCGAGGCGAAGGTGGGCGACGAGGTCGAGTGGATCAACAAGGATGCGCTCGTCCACACGGCGACCGTCAAAGGCGGCGCGGACGTGCTTCTGCCGGCGAAGAAATCCGGCCGGCTGGTGCTTCAGGAGGCGGGCAGCTTCGATTATATCTGCCGCTACCATCCCAACATGAAGGGCCACATCACCGTGCGGCCGTGACCCGCAGCTCCCTCCCGCCCGTAGGCGGAGGGAGCTGAAGCAACCGACAACTCAGTCCAGATCGTCGCTTTCCGGCTTCGGCGCATTGTCGCGGTTGCCGTAGATGATCTCGCGCTTGCCGACATGGTTCGCCGGGCCGACGAGACCGTCCTTCTCCATCCGTTCGACCAGCGAGGCGGCGCGGTTATAGCCGATGCCGAGGCGGCGCTGGATATAGGAGGTCGAGCACTTCTTGTCCCGCAGCACCACTTTCACCGCCTGATCGTAGAGCTCGTTGCCGTCTTCGGCGGCGATCGCGCTCTTGTCGAACACGGCGCCCTGATCCTCCTCGACCTCTTCCTCCTCTTCGTCCGCCGTCACCGTCTCGAGATATTCCGGACGCCCCTGCGTCTTCAGATGCGCGACCACATGCTCGACTTCCTGATCGGAAACGAACGGACCGTGGACGCGGGCAATGCGGCCGCCGCCGGCCATGTGCAGCATGTCGCCCTGGCCGAGAAGCTGTTCGGCCCCCTGCTCGCCGAGGATGGTGCGGCTGTCGATCTTTGAGGTCACCTGGAATGAGATGCGGGTCGGGAAGTTCGCCTTGATCGTGCCGGTGATGACGTCGACCGAGGGACGCTGGGTCGCCATGATCAGGTGGATGCCGGCAGCACGCGCCATCTGCGCAAGCCGCTGGATCGCCCCTTCGATCTCCTTGCCGGCGACCATCATCAGGTCGGCCATCTCGTCGACGATGACGACGATATAGGGCATCGGCGAAAGGTCCATTTCCTGCTGCTCGAAGAGCGGCTCGCCGGTGCCCTTCTCGAAACCGGTCTGCACCGTCGCGAGGATCGGCTCGCCTTTTTCCCGCGCGGCCGCCGCGCGCTGGTTGTAGCCGTCGATGTTGCGCACACCGAGCCGCGACATCTTGCGATAGCGGTCCTCCATCTCGCGCACCGCCCATTTCAGCGCCATTACGGCCTTCTTCGGATCCGTGACGACGGGGGTAAGCAGATGCGGGATGCCGTCATAGACGGAGAGTTCGAGCATCTTCGGATCGACCATGATGAGCCGGCATTCTTCCGGCTTCAACCGGTAGAGCAGCGACAGGATCATGGTGTTGATCGCCACCGATTTGCCCGAGCCGGTGGTGCCGGCGACGAGCAGATGCGGCATCTTTGCGAGTTCGGCGATCACCGGTTCGCCGCCGATCGTCTTGCCGAGGCAGAGCGCAAGCTTGCAGCCGGTCTTCTGGAAATCGCCGGATTCGATCAGCTCGCGGAAATAGACGGTTTCGCGCGTGGCATTCGGCAGCTCGATGCCGATGACGTTGCGGCCGGGCACCACCGCGACGCGGGCAGAGAGCGCCGACATCGAGCGGGCGATATCGTCGGCCAAACCGATGACGCGGGAGGACTTGACGCCCGGCGCGGGCTCGAATTCGTAAAGGGTGACGACAGGGCCGGGGCGGACATGGATGATCTCGCCCTTGACGCCGAAATCCTCGAGCACGCTTTCGAGCAGTCCGGCATTCTGCTCGAGCTGCTCCTGCGTCATGAAGAAACCCTGGCCTTGCGGCGGCTCCTGCAGAAGTTCCTTCGAAGGAAACTCGTAGGCGTCGCCGCCCTGCAGCGGCTCGATGGCGCCGATCGGCGGCAGAGACGGCGACGAACGCTGTATCACGGCCGGCATGGTGATCGCCGCCCTGGTCACCGGCACTTCGGGAGGCGGTTCGCTTGCGGGCACGACGGCGGGCACGATGGGTTCGGCCGGTTCCGAAGCGGGTGCTTCGGCTATAACCGGGGCGGCTGTCTCGATGACGGCCGGCTCAGCGGCAAGATCCTGCGGCGCGGCCGAAGCCGGTTCGGCAGCGGCGGGCTCGGGCCGCCGGCATTCCACCACCCGGAACAGCGAGCTTATCGCCGTGGGCGGCTGCGGCCGGATTTCGACAGGCGTCGCGGCGGCGATCTTTGGTGGCGAGACCTTCGGCGCGGCTGCGACCGGCGCGCGAAGGTGCGCGGCTTCCTTCACAGGTTCCGCGGCAGCCGGCGGAACAGCCGCCGCTTCGAGCGGCATGAACTCGAAAAACGCAAAATCGGATAGATAGGCCAGATGCGCTTCTGCCTGCCGGGGCACATCCTCCTCCACTCCGGCACTCCGGGGCGCAAGGTTCGCAACGGGCGGTGCATGCGGAACCACAGGCACCTCGTCCGCTACCGGCAGGGCAGATGGCGTTTCAGGAGTGGCGGGCTCTTCCTCCGTCACGGCCGCGCTTTCGGTGGTTGCCGGTTCGGTGGTGCCCGCTTCCGGCGCCGGCGAGCGTGCAGCGCTCCAGGAGGGCAGCTGCTGCGTCAGCACCCGAAGGAGCTCGGACGGACTGTAGGACGGCAGTTCCGTTTCGACCACCGACGGAGCGGGCTCGGATGCTTCCGCCGCGGCTTCGTCGGCCTCAGCCCGGCTTTCTTCTGGCGCCGGCGGGTGACGCTTCATGAGTTCGCGCTCGGGCGTGCGCGTGAAGCGCACGTTCGGCGACAGGAAGAAATGGCTCTCCCAGCTCGGCTCGCCGGATAGGCCGGTGATCTCGGCAAGCGTGGGAAGCGGATCGCGCGTAGAGACGGTAACCTCGGCCGGAGCATAGGCGGAGCCATGACCGTAGAGGCGCGCGGCGCGTCCCGCATAGCCTGTCTCCTGGTCCCGATGGCCAGGCGCGCGCCGCGGCGCTTCCGGTGCTTCGAACAGATGGTCGTGAGCGGCCGCCTCAGGCGCCGAAGCGTCCGCGGAACCTTGCGCAACCGGATGCGGGTCCTCGAAATCAACCGCGTGATTTGCGTCATACAAAGCTGCAGGCGAGAAATTTGTCCGGGGAATGCGCATGGCCTGAAAACTCGAAATTCATCATCGAAGGGGCTGCCCTACGGAATAGGAAATGAAGGTTAACAACTTCCTTCCGGGAGCCTCGCCGGAAGGGCGCCGGGCCGCCTTGAAAACCCTCCCGAGTGCTGTTCCGTGCTCGCGGCGCAAGGCTTTCCCGCGCTTTGGCGATGCAATTCCGTTCCGTTCAATTTCTGTTTCAGCTGTGGAAAATTTCCGATCCGCGGGCTCTGCATTTACAATCACGGAGCAGCGAACGCCTGCCGCCGTTCCGAAGGTCCGGAGCGGGTATGCGTTCGCGATCAGGCCATAGTGAAGAAAGGCACGTCACATGAGCGACAATCCCGCACTTCAAGGCTCCTTGGCCCTCATCGGCCGCCTGCTTCTCGCCGCCATGTTTATTCTTTCCGGCTTCGGAAAACTGGGTGATCCATCCGGCACGATCGGCTACATCGCCTCGGCGGGGCTGCCCCTGCCTCCGGTCGCCTATGCGATTGCTCTTGTCGTGGAGATCGGCGCAGGCATCCTCCTCGTCCTCGGCTATCGGGCCCGGTGGGTGGCGCTGATCCTTGCAGCCTTCACCCTGGCCTCGGCGATCGGCTTTCACACCGACTTCGCCGACCAGAACCAGATGATCCACTTCATGAAGAACCTGGCGATCACCGGCGGCTTCCTTCAGATCGCCGCCTTCGGCGCGGGTGCCTTCAGCCTGGACGGACGTACCGCCCCGGCCTGAACAGGTCCGCCTGCGGAGGATAATGATCCGCAGGGGGCTTATGAATGACGGTTCAAGGCTCAGCTGCGCGGCAGCAGGCTTTCGACTTCCGCGGCTGCGTCGTTCAGCGCCTCCTCGGGGGTTGCCGCCTGCTCGACGACGCGCGACAGGTTCTCGACGATCGTCTGCGTGACCTTGACGCCGTTCGTGCCCGGGAAGGCATACCACGGGATCATAACCGGCATCTGCTCGAGGCCGGCGCGGAAGAGCGGATTTTCCCTGTAGAAGTTTGCGAGATATTCCGGCGACTTCGCCGCGAGCTCGTTGTTCGGGACGTAGCCGGTACCCGGAACGACGACCGAAGCGCCATAGGGGCCGGCCGCGAACTTGGCGAACTTCCACGCAGCGTCCTGCTTGTCGGCGTCGCGCGTGAGGATCACGACCGCGTTGCCGCCGGTCGGCAGCTTGCCGTTCACCGGGTCGATCCGCGGAATGGCCGCGGTGCGCAGGTCGAACTTTTCGCCGACATTCTTGATCGTGTTGCGGAGCGCCCCGGTCGTCTGGAAGGCGAAACCGACCTTGCCCGCGACGAAGGCCTGCTCGCCGGCCTGCTTGGTGAGCACCGGCAGGCCGCCTTCCTTGACCATTCGGTCGAGAACTTCGATCGCCTTTTTGCCTTCCGGACCGTTGAAAGCGACCTTGCTCTCGTCCTCGGTCAGCATGCGGCCGCCCGCGCCGAAGAGGAGAGCGCAGAACATCCAGTCGTCGCCCTGCCAGCGGAAGTCGATCCCCTCGACGCCGTCGCCGAGCGCCTTGATCTTGCCTCCGAGCGCAATCACCTCGTCCCAGGTCTTCGGCGGAGTATCCGGATCCCCGCCCGCTTTGCGCACGAGATCGGCATTGTAATACATGATCGGATTGGAGGTCGCGAAGGCAAGGCCCACCTGCTTGCCGTTGACCTGGGCGAGCTTCAGGATGTTCTCCGAGAAGCCCTGTTCGGCCATGTCGCCATCCTTGGCGATGAAGGCTCCGAGGTCGACCGGGACGTCGCGTTCGTTGAGCATGCGCAGGCGGTTGAGCCCGATGAAGGTGATGTCGGGCATTTCGGCCGTTCCGGCCTGGCGCATGATCGTCTGGATCCCCTCCTCGTAAGTTGCGGAAGGATTGGCGAAGGCGATCTTGATATCCGGATTTTCCTCCATGAACTTCTTGGAGATCGTGTCCATCACGTCCTTGAAGAAGCCGGGCATCGGATAATGCACAGTCAGCACTGTTTCGGCCCGGGCCGGTAGGGCAAGGGTCATCGACACCGCCGCGGCGGTGAGAAGTTGCGTGAAATGTTTCATGATGTTCTCCTGGTTCGACCGATCAGCCCTTGAGACCGGTCATGGTTATGCCCTCGACGAAGCGCTTCTGTGCGACGAGGAACGCGGCGACGAGGGGAAGGGTAATGATCAGCGTGGCCGCCATCAGCGCGCCGTAGTCGTCGCCGGCTTCCGCAGCGCGGAAATAGAGAAGGCCGAGCGGAGGGGTGGCGTAGTTCTGGTTGGTGACGACCACCAGCGGCCAGAACAGGTCGTTCCAGTGCGCCACCACCGAAAAGATTGCGAAGGCGGTGATCGCCGGCCAGGCATTGGGCACGACGACGCGTGCGACGATGCCGATCTCCGACATGCCGTCGAGCCGGGCGGCATGGATCAGATCATCGGGAATGGCACGGAAAAACTGCAGGAACAGGAAGATCGCGAAGACCGAGATCGAGAAGGGCGCGACGAGTGCCGTGTAGCTGTTGAGCACTGCCAGCCGGTCGAAGGCGACATAGAGCGGCAGCGCGGTCGCATGGATCGGCACGAGCAGCCCCAGCATCACCAGCACCATCATCAGGCGTGCGGCGCGGAACTTGAGTTTCGCCATGGCATAGGCGCAGGGAATGGCGACCACGACCTGAACAATAAAGATCATCGCGCAGACGATCACGCCGTTCAGAAGCAGGATCGGCATCGAGACGCGCGACAGCGCCTTGGTGAAGTTCTCGACATAGGACCATTGCTGCGGGATCAGCGACAGCGAGGAGGAAAAGATCTCGCTCTGCGCCTTGCCGGCCGTCGAGATCATGAAGATGTAAGGCGCAAGGAAGATGAGAGCGCCGAGCGACAGGAGCGTGAACCGCAGGATGCGGCCGGGAGAAAGGCTGTTTACGGTCATGCGTAATGCACCTTCCGGTCGAGAACGCGGTATTGCAGGAACATCAGGACGACGAGGATCGCGAGAAAGATCACCGTCATCGCCGAGGCATAGCCGACCCGGAGATAGACGAAGCCTTCCTGGTAGATGGTGAAAAGCAGCACTTCGGAAGCCTTGTTCGGCCCGCCTTCGGTGAGCGTCTTCACCGTCTCGAAGACCTTGACGGAATTGATGATGCTGATGGTGGTGACGAAGAGCGTCGTCGGCGCGAGCATCGGCCAGGTGACGAGCCGGAACCGGTCCAGCCGGGATTTCGCGCCGTCCACCTGCGCGGCGGCATAGAGCTCGCCCGGGATCGCGGTCAGCCCGGCGAGAAACAGCACCATGTTGAAGCCGACCGACTGCCAGATGCCGATGATCGAAAGCCCGTAAAGCACGGTGCCGGAGGCGCCGAGCCAGTTCGGTCCGGGGATGCCGAGCTGTGCCAGGAAGGTGTTGATCGGCCCGATTGAGGGATGGAACAGGAATTGCCAGACCGTCGCCATGGCGACCAGAAGCGAGGCGACGGGCAGGAAATAGACGGTCCGGAAGAACGCCTTTGCGCGGGTCTCCGCCTCGATCAGGAGCGCGACGCCCAGCGCCAGCACGATCGATACCGGCGTGACGATCGCCGTATAGACGGCCGTGTTCCAGAGCGAACGGCGGAAGGTGCGGTCGCCGATCAGTTCCGCGTAGTTTTCCAACCCGACGAAACGGAAGCCGCCATAGCCGAGCTCGAAATCGGTAAAGCCGAGGAGCACGACCGCGAATGTCGGCAGCAGAATGAAGAGGAACAAGAGCACGATCGCGGGAGCGGCGAGCAACCAGGCGACCCGCGCTTCGCGCCGGTCGGCCCTCGCCATGGGCATATCGGACGCGATGCTAACCATGAGCCTTCTCCAGCGCCGCGTCGGCGGCAACTGTCTTTGCCCGCAGCCGCTCGCCCGAGGCGGCGAAGAGCATCGCCCGATCCGGTTCGATCTCGACCGACACCGGCATGCCGGTGGTAAGAGAGGAAGCTTCGGCCGGGCTGATCTTGGCGACGATCGTTTCGCCAATGGCGCCGAGACGGGCATGCACGATCACTTCGGAGCCGAGAAATTCCGTCCGCTCTACGCGCGCCGTGAGGATGCCGTCCGGATTTCCGCTAAAACGGACGAATTCGGGGCGCACGGCCAGCATCACCGACGCCTCGCCCGAAGCCGGCTTCTCGCCAGCCAGCGTGAGCGATCCGAAACGCACGATGCCCGACGGATCCATCCGCGTTTCCACCACGTTGATACGCGGCTGGCCCAGGAAGCGGGCGACCTCGACATGGGCGGGATCGTCGTAGATTTCCCTGGGCGACGCCAGTTGCAGGAGCGTGCCCCCGATCATCACCGCCACCCTGTCGGCCATAGACAACGCCTCGGACTGGTCGTGCGTGACATAGAGCGTCGGCACGCCGGCGCGCCGGTGCAACTCGACGATCTCGCTGCGGGCATGGACCCGCAGATTCGCGTCGAGGTTGGAGAGCGGCTCGTCCATCAGGAAGACGCTAGGGCGGCGGACCATGGCGCGGGCGAGCGCCACACGCTGGCGCTGGCCGCCCGACATCTGTCCGGGTTTGCGATCGAGCAGATGGTCGATCTTGAGGGAGGACGCCATCTCGCGAACCTGCCGCTGGATGTCGGCGCGGATCTGGCGCTGACCGGGAAGAAGATTGCCGACGAACGGAAATCGCTCAGCCGCCGAAAGCCGCCGCATGGCGAGGGGCACTGCGATGTTCTGGCCGGCGGTCAGATGCGGATAAAGGGCGTAGGACTGGAACACCATGGCGACGTTGCGGTCGGCGGCTGCGACCGGGGAGACCTCGCGGCCGCCGATGACGATCTCGCCGCGATCCGCATGATCCAATCCCGCGACGATGCGGAGAAGCGTGCTCTTGCCGCAGCCAGAGGGTCCGACGAGCGCGACGAATTCGCCCTCCTCCGCTTCGAGGCTCACGCCCTTGAGGATCGCATTGCCGGCGAAGGACTTGGCGATGCCGCGGAGCGAAAGAATGCTCATCGCGCCGCTCCCACGAGCTTCTTCGCGGCCTGCGGATAGACCTCTTCCACCATGTGATCCAGGACGTAAGGCTTCAGCCCGGGCACCGCGACGATCTCGCTGTCGATGCGACCTTCGCCCAGGTGGTGGACAACCGCGCCTACGAGGCGCTCGCCGGGCATTTCCCGCTCCAGCTTGTCTATGATGAAGGAGGTCGGCGGCGCCCATACGAGATCGGTGCCGGCATGATGGCCTTGCCAGGCCCAGTGTAGATGACCGCTCGCATGGAGCTTGACATCGTTCTCCGCCATCAACCCGTAAAGCCGCTGCCGCTGTTTCGGCCGCACGCTCCAATAGCCGGTATCGCCTTCCGCCGGATCGTCGACGAAAAGCGGCTTATGGGCGAAGATCGCGACGGGGCGGCCGTCGCGGCTCTCAAGTGCCTCCGCCAGCCAGCGGAACTGCCTCTCCTCTTCCGCGTCGTCGAAGCCGAGAAGAAGGCTGTCGAGGCCGATGAGCCGCCAGCCGCCGTGATCGGAGAACCAGAAATCCGGGCCGACGAGCCTGCGCCAGCGAGCGAGGCGCAAGGCGTTGACCTGCTGATCCGAGCCCGGCAGATGGCCGACATCGTGATTGCCGGGCACGATCAGCACCGGTACCGGCAGCCTGCGGAGGAGGTCCATCGCGAAGACGATGTCTTCCTCCTGGTCCGCGCCGTCTACCGTAAGGTCGCCCGTATGCACGACGACGTCGGCGCCGATCGTCTCGATCCAGCGGACAACGGGCTCCCAATTGTCGTTGAAATGGGATTTTGTCGGGCTGAAATGGGTATCGCTGATCTGCACGATCCTCATGGGAGCATGGCCTCCGGCGCGTGTTGACAGGGGCGACATGCATGAGAGGCCGTACCCCGCTCAGCGTCGCTTTGGCGCTCTCTTTAAGGGGCTCCCATGTCAGTTTGGTAACAGGCCTTCTCAGTTGTTTTTCAGTTTCTCCATGAAAGTTTCAATCTCCAGCCTATCGCTTTGCCGAGCGCGCGCTCCGAAAAATGGTTGACGCGAATCAGAGGATGAATCATTCCTCTAACGGAATAGACCGCATATTTCACATTTCGGCGTAGCTCAGTGATTACCTGTTAGGAAATGCGGCAGGCGCATCTGCACGGCGGCGAGGCGCCATGCGGGCACGAGGAGTTTAGACCATGGATATGATGACGGCAGGAGCGACCGGCGGGGCATTGCGCAAACCGGCAGACGAGGCTATCGCCGCCGACGCGCGGGCGCTTTCCGAACAGCTGAAGGCGATGCGAGACCGGCTCTTTGCGCCGACAGCGAGGAAGACGCTCCGGAGCTTCACCTCCGGCGAGGCAGCCAAGCTCATCGGGGTTTCCGACGGATACTTGCGCCAGCTGTCGCTGGCTGGCGAGGGACCGCAGCCCGACACCGGAGCCGGCGGACGACGCTCCTATTCGCTCTCCGATATCAACGCGCTGCGTCGGCATCTGGCCGAACAGGCGATTGCCAAAGGCAATGGCGCCAAGGCGCGCGGTTATCTCAAATGGCGCGATGCCGCGAGAAGCGAGCATCTGCAAGTGATCTCGGTCACCAACTTCAAGGGCGGCTCCGGCAAGACGACCTCATCGGTCCATCTCGCACAATATCTCGCTCTGACCGGGCACCGGGTGCTCGCGGTGGACCTCGACCCACAGGCATCGCTTTCGGCGCTGTTCGGCTACCAGCCGGAACTGGACCTGACCGGCAACGATACGCTCTACGGCGCAATCCGTTACGACGCCGAGGCGCGGCCACTGAAGGATATCATCCGCAAGACCTATTTCGACGGGCTCGACCTGGTGCCGGGCAACCTCGAACTGCAGGAGTTCGAACACACGACGCCGCAGGCGCTCAGTGCGCGGCAGAGCGGTGCCGATGCGGGGCCGCTCTTCTTCGCACGGGTGCAGGCGGCGCTGACAAGCGTCGCCGACGCCTATGACGTCGTCGTCATCGACTGCCCGCCGCAGCTCGGCTACCTGACGCTCTCGGCGCTCTGCGCTTCAACGTCGGTCATCGTCACCGTGCATCCGCAGATGCTCGACGTCGCATCGATGAACCAGTTCCTCTACATGACTTCGGACCTGCTCAGCGTGGTGCGCGAGGCCGGCGGCGAGCTCAATTTCGATTTCCTGCGCTATCTCGTCACCCGCTTCGAGCCGAATGACGGACCGCAGGCGCAGATCGTCGGCTTCATGCGCTCGCTCTTCGGCGACCGGGTGCTGACCTCCGCGATGGTAAAATCGACCGCGATCTCGGATGCAGGTCTCACCAAGCAGACGCTCTACGAGGTCGGCCGGGAGAATTTCACCCGCGCGACCTATGATCGCGCGATCGAATCGCTGAACGCGGTCAACGGCGAGATCGAGGCTCTCATTCACGGGGCATGGGGGCGCTGAGTCATGGCTGGTAACAACCGGAAAAACGAGTTGCGGGCGCTGTTTTCGGGAAGCGCGCCTGCCGGCGATCAGCAAGCCCCCGCCGAAGCGGCGCCGGCCGAGTTGACACCTGTCAACGCCAGGCCCGCCGCCCCGCTCGATGCGCCCCGTGCGGCTTCCGGCGCAGTGAAGGCCATGGGGCTTTCTCTCGGCAGCATCACCCGCGAGGCCGAGGAAGCACGGGTGCTCAGGGAGGCGTTGACCCAGGGAGAACGCGTCGTTTCGCTCGATCCGGCTTTGGTCGAAAGCTCCTTCGTCGAGGATCGGCTGACCGATGGCGAGGTAGACGATGCGGATTTCCTCGCGCTCGTCGAGAGCATTCGCGAGAACGGCCAGCAATCGCCGATCCTCGTGCGGCCGCACCCGGAAAAGCGGGGCCATTACCAGACCGCCTACGGCCACCGGCGCCTGAAGGCGGTGCGCCGGCTCGAGCTCCAGGTAAAGGCGATCGTCCGGACGCTGACCGATGACGAGCTCGTGCTTGCCCAAGGCAAGGAAAATGCCGAGCGGCGCAACCTTTCCTTCATCGAACGGGCGCTTTTCGCCGCTGCGCTCGTAGCGCGCGGCTTTGACCGCAAGGTGATCGGCGATGCGCTTGCGGTGCAGAAAAGCGAGCTTTCGCGCCTCCTGCAGGTGGCGGACGGCGTGCCGCACGAAGTCGCCCGCGCCATCGGCCCGGCGCCGAAGGCCGGGCGCGAGCGCTGGATGGCGATCGGGACGCTGCTTGAAAGGCAAGAGGCGCGCGCCAGAGCCCAGGACGAGATCGCTTCGCCACGCTTCCGCGCCGTCGATTCAGACCAGCGCTTTCAGCTCGTCTTCAATCGCCTGTCGCAAAGCGACAAACCGGAACCGGAAAAGCCGGAGGAGCTGAAAGATGCTAAGGGGCGGGTCTTCGCGCGGCTGAAGCGCGACGGCAAAGCCCCGAGGATCGAGTTCCTGCCCGGCACCCATCCGGCCGTCGTCCAGGAAGCCGTGTCGATGCTCGCCAAGTGGCATGCTGCCTTCGTCGAGAATCGGAAGACTTAGCCCGCCATCCTCACCGTCTCGCCGGGATAAAGCCGGTAGTCGAGGCAAAGGTGGCGGAATTGCACGCTGTTTTCAGCGATGTCGAGCAGCATGGCGGCCGCAGCGACACCCATGTCCGCATCCGGCATCGCCACGGTCGTGAGCGACGGCTTCATCAGCCGGCCGATCGCGATTCCGTCGAAACCGGCGACGGAAACGTCTTCGGGAACGGAGAGGCCTTCGCGCCGGAGCGCGGCGATCACCCCCAGCGCCAGGAGGTCGTTGGACGCAACAATTGCCGTTGGCGCATGCTTTTCGATGACCTGGGAAAGCTCCAGATCTTGGTAGCCGTCGACGAAGGGGATTTGGAGCGCCGGAAGTGCCGAATACCCGCCGTCCCGCATCGCCGCTGAATGGCCGACGTAGCGCAGGTGCGCGCGGTCGGACGAGGCGAAATAGCCTGAGACGAACTGGATGCGGCGGTGGCGATGGGCGAGAATGTGTTTGGTGATCTCGTATCCTGCCCGGTAATTGTCGACGGTCACGGCGGCTGGAAAACGCGGGACCGGTCGATTGTTGAGAAGGATCGTCGGCGGCAGCGCGGCCGAGAGCGCCTCGCTGGTCTCGGCGTTGCAGAGGGTCAGAATGAGCCCGGTCGGGCGCTGCTCCAGAAGTGCAGCGACGGCGCGGACTTCCGCCGAAGAATCGTAGTTCGATTGGGCGATCAGAACGCCATGCGACGCGGTCTGCATGCGGTGCTGTATGCCCGCCAGCGACGCCGCGAAGACCGGGTTGGTCACGCTCGGCACCAGCACGCCGACGACCGGGCGGCTGCGCCCGCTATTTGCGCCCGCGGAAGGCACCGGTCTGTAGCCGAGTTCGGCAGCTGCGCGGCGCACGCGGCGCACCATTTCGCCGCTCGCCGGCCCCTCGCCCCGCAAGACGCGTGAGACCGTCGCCAGCGAGCAGCCGGCATGAAAAGCTATCTGTTGCAGCGTCGCCATCCGCCGACGCCCTATCGCGGTTTTATGACAGCGGATTGAAGGTGCCGGTTTATGAAAGGGCTCTAGCGGCTCGGCGGCGCGCGGCCGTAAAGCAGGAGCGTGATCAGGAGACGCCTGCTACCGTGCCGAGATAGGAGTCCCGCCGCCAGGGATCGACGTGCCTTCGAGCACGACCGCCGCAATCGACGGCAGGTAATATGCGTCCCCATCGCCTGGGCCGCCTCGGACGCACAGCCTGCGAGCAGCACGAACGAAGCACACCGACGGGAATGGCGCCAAAGGCACCCGGATAGCCGAGGCCGGCAGCGGCGACGGCAGGCGCGTCCGGCGGGGGACTGCGCAGCACGGCCGCAACGATGACCATATCGGGCATCGCCACGGTCGCGGGCGGTGGCTTTATAAGCGTGCCGATCGAGATCCCGCCGAATCCGGCGATGGCGACGGAACGGAATGCATCGGATGGCTGAAGCGGTCGGCAAAGGCCTCGATGGAGCCGCGCCCGAAGCGTCTCAAGCGCCGCCGCACCAGAATGGACATGACCCGGGCGGCGGTCGAGAAGGTCATTGCGTCCAGCGGTCCGGCGCCGCTCCAGGGCTTCGTCAGCCGATCGGTGACTATACCGATCATATTGGCCGGCATGAGGTCCGTGCAGGGTCTCATCCATTCGAAAACGGCACTGACCGGAAGCACCTTGTCCTCGAAGGAAACGATGGGTTCGGGCATGCCCTCCTCCCAATCGTCATAGGCTTCGAGGGCGTCCTTGAAGAGCGTCTGGAGCGTAATGGGGGCGTGCCCTTCGTGAAGGGCGGGCAGGAAATTCGTCATTAGGGTCTCCTCCGATTGGATAGGCCGGAAACGCGAAATGGCCAATTCTGTCAGCGGGATGTGATTGCGAAACTCGCCACGGCACCATGTTTCGTCCGGAGACATGGAACGCGCCGTGACACTTTGAACTGCTGCATGGGCTAACCCTTCGACCGCCTCCGGTCGAAGAACCACGCAGGAGCAATCATCGAACATGCATGTGCAGTATGGGTCAAAGCGCTTGAGCGGGCAAACGCAATCCACAAAAGAAGTGGATTTTTCTGTCGCCCGCAGGCGACGCTGAGATCAGGTCTTCGGTCCAAACCATTGACTTTGCCGGCTATTTTCGGGTCTGTGGAAAACCGCGCGCAGGCTCGTTATGCGGCTTCAAACGGTTAGATGCCGGCGCGCCTGCGGCGTGTCGAGCGTCTCCGGCGGCCCCTCATGCACGAAAGCCCCGCGGTCCATGATATAGACGTGGTCGGCAAGCTCGCGACAGAAATCGAGATATTGCTCCACGAGCAGGATCGCCATGCCGGTCGAATCCCGCAAATATTTGATCGCGCGGCCGATGTCCTTGATGATCGACGGCTGGATACCCTCGGTCGGCTCGTCCAGCACCAGGATTATCGGGCGTGTCACGAGAGCGCGGGCGATCGCGAGCTGCTGCTGCTGACCGCCCGAAAGGTCGCCGCCCCGCCGGCCGAGCATCGTCTGAAGCACCGGAAACAGGCTGAAGATGTCGTCGGGGATCGAGCGTTGAGCCCGCCTCAGCGGAGCGAATCCGGTTTCGAGATTCTCCTTCACCGTCAGCAGGGGAAATATCTCGCGGCCCTGCGGCACGTAGCCGACGCCCTGCTTGGCGCGTCGGAAGGGCGCCATGCCGTCGAGCGGCGTGCCGTTGAAAGAGATCGTGCCGCTCGTCACCGCATGCTGGCCGGTGACGGCCCTGAGCAGGCTGGACTTGCCGACGCCGTTGCGGCCGAGCACGCAGGTGATCTTGCCCATCTCCGCCTTGAACGAGACGTCGCGAAGCGCCTGGGCGGCGCCGTAATGCAGGCTGACGTTTTCGACGTTCAGCATCGGTTCAATTCCTCCCGCTCATCGGCCGAGATAGTTCTCGATCACCTTCGGATCGTTGCTGACGAAATCGATCGAGCCTTCCGCCAGCACCGAGCCTTCCGCAAGGCAGGTGACCTTAACGCCGAGATCGCGGATGAAGCCCATGTCGTGCTCGACGACGATCACCGAACGCGTCCTGGCGATCTCCTTCAGGAGGATCGCGGTCTCCGCCGTCTCCGCATCGGTCATCCCGGCCACCGGCTCGTCCACGAGCAGGAGTTCCGGTTCCTGCGCGAGCAGCATGCCGATCTCCAGCCATTGCTTCTGCCCGTGCGAGAGATTGGCGGCGAGTTCGTCCCGGCGCGCCGTGAGCCGCACAGTCGAAAGGATCTCCTCGATGCGGCTCTCGTCCTCTCTCGTCAGCCGATAGAACAGCGTCGCGAAGACGCCGCGGCTGCGGTTCAGCGCCAGCTCCAGATTGTTCCAGACGGTATGGTTCTCGAAGACGGTCGGCTTCTGGAACTTGCGGCCGATGCCGAGCTCGGCGATTGCCGCTTCGTCCCTCCTGGTGAGGTCGATGTCGCCCTTGAAGAAGACCTCGCCCTCATCCGGCCGCGTCTTGCCGGTGATGATGTCCATCATCGTCGTCTTGCCGGCGCCATTGGGGCCGATGATCGCGCGCAATTCCCCCGGCTCCACGACGAAGGAGAGCGAGTTCAGCGCCTTGAAGCCGTCGAAGGAGACGGAGACGCCATCGAGATAGAGCAGGTTCCTGGGCTTCTTTCCGGTCATGGCGATCACTCCGCGGCCATCGTTTCGGCGGCCGCAAGGGTCGCCGCTTTTTCGCTCTCGCTTTGCTTCCGGGCCGCCGCGTGGGAAGCGCGCCGGCTTGCCAGATAGTTCTGCGCCGTGCCGACCACCCCCTTCGGCAGGAAAAGCGTGACGAGGACGAAGAGCCCGCCGAGCGCAAAGAGCCAGAATTCGGGGAAGGCGGCGGTGAAGATGCTTTTTCCGCCGTTGACGAGGATCGCGCCGACGATCGGTCCGATCAGCGTGCCGCGCCCGCCGACCGCCGTCCATATGACCACCTCGATCGAATTGGCGGGGGCGAACTCGCCCGGATTGATGATGCCGACCTGCGGTACGTAGAGCGCGCCGGCGACGCCTGCCATCATGGCCGAGACCGTGAAGGCGAAGAGCTTCATGTGCTCGACGCGATAGCCGAGGAAGCGGGTGCGGCTTTCCGCGTCGCGCAGCGCCACCAGCACCTTTCCGAATTTCGAGCGGACGATGCCCGAGGTGACGACGAGCGAAACGGCGAGCGCCAGCGCGGAGGCGGCGAAAAGCGCCGCACGCGTTCCGTCTGCCTGGATGTTGAAGCCCAGGATGTCCTTGAAATCCGTGAGCCCGTTATTGCCGCCGAAACCCATGTCGTTGCGGAAGAAGGCGAGCAGCAGCGCATAGGTCATCGCCTGGGTGATGATCGAGAGATAGACCCCGTTGACGCGCGATCGGAAGGCGAACCAGCCGAAGACGAAGGCAAGGAGGCCCGGCACCAGCACCACCATCAGCGCCGCGAACCAGAACATGTCGAAGCCGTGCCAGAACCAGGGCAGCTCCTTCCAGTTGAGAAAGACCATGAAGTCCGGCAGCAGCGGATTGCCGTAGGAGCCGCGTGAACCGATCTGGCGCATCAGATACATGCCCATGGCATAGCCCCCGAGCGCGAAGAAGGCAGCGTGCCCGAGCGAGAGAATGCCGCAGAAACCCCAGACGAGATCGAGCGCCAGAGCCAGGAGCGCATAGGTCAGGTACTTGCCGAAGAGTGAAACCAGATAGGTCGGCACATGCAGCGGGTGGTCCGGGGCGGTCAGGAGGTTGAGCGCGGGAACGGTGACGGCCAGTGCCAGCAGGATCGCGACGGCCGTGACGATGGTCCGATCCAGCGATTTGACGAGAAACGAGGTGATCATGCTTCCACCGCCCGGCCCTTGAGTGCGAAGAGCCCCCGCGGCCGCTTCTGGATGAAGAGGATGATCAGCACGAGCACGAGGATCTTGCCGAGCACGGCGCCGGCGTAGGGCTCGAGGAACTTGTTGAGGATGCCGAGTGAGAAGGCGCCGACAAGCGTTCCCCAGAGATTGCCGACGCCGCCGAAGACCACGACCATGAAGCTGTCGATGATGTAACCCTGCCCGAGGTTCGGCGAGACGTTGTCGATCTGCGAAAGCGCCACACCCGCAATGCCCGCAATGCCGGAGCCGAGCGCGAAGGTCAGCGCATCGACCCAGGGCGTGCGGATGCCCATGGAGGAGGCCATGCGCCGGTTTTGCGTTACGGCGCGCATCTGCAGGCCCATCGGCGTCTTCTTGAGCAGAAAGAGAAGTGCTGCAAACACGGCAAGCGCAAAGACGATGATCCAGAGGCGGTTCCAGGTGATCGCCAGTCCGCCGATCTCGAAGGCGCCGGACATCCAGGACGGATTGCCGACTTCGCGGTTGGTGGGGCCGAAGATCGTCCGCACCGTCTGCTGCAGGATGAGCGATATGCCCCAGGTGGCAAGCAGCGTTTCGAGCGGGCGACCGTAGAGGAAGCGGATGACGCCGCGTTCCAGCGCGAGGCCCACGGCGCCTGTAACAAGGAAGGCGAGCGGCAGCGCGATTGCCAGGGACCAATCGAAAAGATGAGGAAAGGAGGTGCGCACGACATCTTGAACGAGGAACGTCGTATAGGCGCCGAGCATCACCATCTCGCCATGCGCCATGTTGATGATGCCCATGACTCCGAAGGTGATGGCGAGGCCGATCGCCGCAAGCAGCAGCACCGAGCCCAGCGACAGGCCGTACCATATGTTCTGGCCCGCATTCCAGAAGGCTTGCGCCTGTTCGATGCTGGCGAGCGCCGCCTCGATGTCCGGCTTCAGGCTTTCGTCGGCGGAGCCGAGCGCGGCAGAAAGGATCGGCAGCGCCTCGCGGCCGCCGCTTTCCTCCAGCAGCCGCACCGCCTCCTTCTTCTCCTCGACCGGCCGGTCGGAGAGAAGAAGCATCGTGGCGCGCGCCTGTTCGAGGACCGCACGAACGGCTCCATCCTTCTCGGCAGTAAGCGCATTCTCGATGGTGCCAAGCGCGTCGGGATCGGGCGATTGCAGCACCGACTGCGCAGCCCTGAGCCGCTGATTTCGATCGGGACTGAGGAGCGTCAGGCTGCCGAGGGCGGTGCGCACGGCGCGCCGCACGCTGTTGTTCACCCTGATCTTCGAAAGTGCCGCCTTCGGCGCTTCGCCGGCGCTGTCGCCGGAGATCGGATCCGTGAGGGTCAGGTTCGAACCGCTCTCCTTCGTCAGGAAGACCTGGCCGTCCGCCTTGCGGGCATAGAGCCCGCCTTCACCGAGCGCCTCGAGGATGGCGACGGCTTCGGGCTTTCCGGTTCTCGCCAGTGCCGCGATGTGTTCGTCCATCTCGGACAACTTCGCCTCGCCGAGCGCGTTCACCAGATCGCGCAGTCCCTCTTCCGCGCGAAGCCCCGGAGCCATCGCAACGAAGAGGAACAAGGCAGCCAGCACGGTTTGGATGGTGCGGTACATTCGTCTCTCGCCTTGCAGTCCTCCGTCCGAAGGGACGCATTCGGACGGAGGGGATTTCGAGCTAGCGGTGCGTCATGAAAAGGGGCGTTCGGGGGAGCGACCCGACCCGGGCCGCTTCCTTAGCAAGTCTTTCGTCATGAAATCAGGAACCCTTGCCGCCGCACTTGCCGGTGGCCACATTAAAGTTGCCGCAGGACATGGGCGCGCGCCAATCGGAGATCAGGTCCTTCGAGTCCGGCAGGTAGTCCGACCATTCGTCGCCGACGACGAGGCCGGGCGTTTCCCAGACAGTTTCGAACTGGCCGTCGGACTGGATCTCGCCGATCAGCACGGGCTTGGTGATGTGGTGGTTCGGCATCATCGTCGAATAGCCGCCCGAAAGGTTCGGTACCGAGACCCCGATCATGGCGTCGAGCACGGCATCGGTATCCGTGGTGCCGGCCTTCTCGACTGCCTTCAGCCACATGTTGAAGCCGATATAATGGGCTTCCATCGGGTCGTTGGTCACCCGCTTGTCGTTCTTGGTGTAGGCCTGCCAGGTCTCGATGAACGCGGCATTGGCCGGGTTGTCGACCGACTGGAAATAGTTCCAGGCAGCGAGGTGTCCGACGAGCGGTCCGGTATCGAGGCCGGCAAGTTCCTCCTCGCCGACAGAGAAGGCGACGACCGGGATGTCCTCGGCCTTGATCCCCTGGTTGGCAAGCTCCTTGTAGAACGGCACGTTGGCGTCGCCGTTGATTGTCGAGACGACCGCGGTCTTCTTGCCGGCCGAGCCGAACTTCTTGATGTCGGAAACGATCGTCTGCCAGTCGGAATGGCCGAAAGGCGTGTAGTTGATCATGATGTCCTCGGGAGCGACGCCCTTGGAGATCAGGTAGGCCTCGAGGATCTTGTTGGTCGTGCGCGGATAGACGTAATCGGTGCCGGCGAGCACCCAGCGCTCGACTTCCTCGTTTTCCATCAGATAGTCGACGGCGGGAATAGCCTGCTGATTGGGAGCGGCGCCCGTATAGAAGACGTTGCGCTGGCTTTCCTCGCCCTCGTACTGGACCGGATAGAAGAGGATGGAATTCAGCTCTTCGAAGACTGGCAGCACGGATTTGCGCGACACCGACGTCCAGCAGCCGAAGACGGCGGACACCTTGTCGACGGAGACGAGCTCGCGCGCCTTTTCGGCAAAGAGCGGCCAGTCCGAGGCCGGGTCGACGACGACCGCTTCCAGCTTCTTGCCGAGCAGGCCGCCCTTCTTGTTCTGCTCCTCGATCAGCATCAGCATGGCGTCCTTGAGCGTCGTTTCGGAGATCGCCATGGTGCCGGAAAGCGAATGCAGGATGCCGACCTTGATCGTGTCGTCGGCCGCAAAGGCGCCGTTGAACGCCGTCGTCGAAAGGACGGCAGCGAGAAATGCGCCGGTGACGCGTGCCCTGATAGTCATCTGATTGAACCCCCTTGTTCCGATCGCCGCAAGGCAAGTGGCCGTTCTCCATGGCCGTTGCTCGGGGATCATCGGGCAGCCGCGCTGCACTGCACATACGTCATTCTACGTAGGTGCCGGGGGGAAGAAGGAAGCTTGGGCTTACCGCCCGGGGTTTTCTGCCGCGGATCCAGGTCGCTACCGCGGCAGACGCGAAGGAGCGGCACGCTCCTCACAAATAGGCCGTCACCGCGGGTGGCCGGTCCCATGCATCATGGCGCCCGTCCTCATAGACGATCGGGGCATTCGCCAGCTCCTCGTCGGTCGCGTCGTCGAGACAGGCGATATTCACCGCATGGAACGGCCCGCCCATGATCTCGAAGTCGGCGCTGCCTAAGGGGTGGACGCCGCAGTGCCGGCAGAACACGTGGCGGATCATGCGCTCGCCGAAGCGGTACTCCGCCAGGGCCTCTTCGCCTGAAAGCAAGGAGAAATCCTCGGGCGTGACGAACACCTTCCAGAATCGCGTCTTGAGGCAGGAGGAACAGTTGCAGCGGAAGGTCGTCGTCCACCACACGCCGGGCCGCGGCGCTGGGGAGCGTTTTCCCTCCGGAGCGAGGTCGAGATTTGCGGAAAAGCGCACCGCGCCGCAGTGGCAGCTCCCGTGATAGGTCTTCTTCATTGTATTTCCTCCTTCCGGGCAGCGACATAGGAAACGAGCCGGTCCATGCACTCGCCCCATCCTTCCGCATGAGAATCGCGGCTCTCGGCGCTCGTGAACGGCGCCTGGCGGAAGGTGAGACGCGTGCCGCCCGCCACGTCCTCAAGGGTTACCGTGATCAGCGTGTCGATGGCGCCCTCCTCTTCCCACGCGAAGCTGAGGACGATACGGCTCGGCTCCACGATCTCGCGATAGATGCCGTGCGCCCAGTAGTCCTGGCCCTCAGGCGAGCGGATACAGCCGCGCCAGGCGCCGCCTTCACGGAAATCCGCAGTGATCGCGGGCACCGTGAAGTCCTTCGGGCCCCACCAGCGCACCAGGTGTTCGGGTGTGGTCCAGACCTTGAAGACGAGGTTGGCGGGCGCGTCGAAGACGCGCGTGATGGTGAGCGCGATCTCTTCCTTCGGAGACGGGGCATTCATGATCTTCTCCCTTGCGGTCGGGCGAACCCGGTTCAGTCGTGATCCGATTTTTCGTTGCGCTGCAACTCGTGAAGATAGCTGTCGAGCCGGTCGAAACTGCCCTCCCAGAAGTGGCGGTAGCGCTCGACCCAATCGGCGATTTCCTTCAACGGCGCCGCCTCCAGCCGGCAGGGCCGCCATTGGGCGTTGCGGCCCCGGGATATCAGCCCCGCACGTTCCAAGACCTTCAGATGTTTGGAAACCGCCGGCAGGCTCATATCGAACGGAGCAGCAAGTTCGTTCACCGTCGCCTCGCCGGCGGCGAGGCGCGCAACGATGGCACGGCGGGTCGGGTCGGCCAATGCCGAGAGGGTGCTGCTGAGTTGGTCCAACATTGATAAACCATCAGGTTAATTAACTTGATGGTTTATTGCAGTAGCGTGGCGTTCTGTCAAGAGCTGCGATCTGCAATGGGCGGGTGTTCTCGCTAGAGCACCTCCAGGAGGAGTGCCTACGGTGCGGAAGTAGGCAGATTCAAAGGCTTGGAGAGCTTCGGTGTTTAATGAACACTGGGCGCTCTGGCGCGGGAGTTTAGCGACGTTGCGGTTGCGGGGGGGTGCGGTGCAACCGATCAACGCATGCCGGCCGAACGCGGAGCGCAAACCACGTCGGCATGGATGAGGTGTTCCTCGGTGCCGTAGGCGATGCCGTTGTAGTCGAAGCAGAAGCGCTTCGGCAGGATGCGGAACAGGTACCGCTCGCCGCAGCTCGCCGGGATTTCGATGCTGTAATCCCGCGGCATGCTGGCGGGCAGCGGATCCGTCCACTTGCGATGGCCGATGAAGGACGCGTCCTTCAGGAGGATCGCAGAGCCGGACGTGCCGACCTCCCCCGTGACGGCTTGGAATTGATCACCCCTGGCCTCCGCCATGGTCGGGTAGTCTTCGGCGTGCGCAGGAGCCGTCCCGGACAAAGACTTCTTTTTGACGGCGATGTGAAAACGCACGTCGTCGCGTTCGGGCACCTTTCCATAGCCGTTCAGATATTTCCACTTCAGCCGTATCGCCCGGTCGAAACCGTCTCGCGGGGAGACCGGTGAAACGATCTCGGTGGAAAATTCCTGGGGACTGTAGCCGTCGCCGTTGCGCCCCGGGCTGGGGCATGCCGTGTAGAGCGGTCTGTATCCGCACTCCTCTCCGCCGGCGCTCCACAGGCATTGACTGAGCGCCCGCCATTCGGCGTCGGTAATCGGGGGCGCTTGTTCGGACAGGTCGCCGCCATAATGGGGCAGCATCCATGGGTGGATCTTGCCTGCACCGCTTCTCGTCGCCCATGCCGTGCGGTGCTCGCCCACCACCGCCAGAAATTTTCGCTGGCCGAGAAGCGGCAGTGCCCGCTCGGGAGAGAGTATCGCCGTCGGCTTCTTTCCAGCGGCGTCAGCGGCAAAGCGCTGGCCCGTCTCCTGCGTCGTCAAGACATGGCACGAGGTGCACGGATGTCCCGGCATGGAGACGATCTTTGCTTCCGTCATTCGCCCCCGTCGAGCCGCCGTGTAGCTGGATCCTACGACGCGGAACGGAGCTTCTGCCCGCCCTTTCCTTTTCGGCAGAAACGCTCCGAGGCCAAAAGCGATGGAGCTCTCGTCGTCCCAGCCGTGACGATAACCGACCCTCGCCTGCTTGACGTGCGGGTCGATGACATGGGGTTCCTTGTTGTCGTGGCATGCGAAGCAATCGACCCTGAACGACCTGTCGTACAGATCTTCTGTGCGGGCTCTGCCTTCAACGTCGGAGTAGGATGCGCCACCGGGCGGCGGAAACGTTTCTCTCCAATCGAAGACTTCGCGGTCTTTCCTCCCGTCGATGAAGGAGACCTCCCCCGTCATCTCGTTGAAACCGATCGCGCCATAAAGGGCGAACCGCGGATCCCCCTCCCGCCAGTAGGGATCGGTGCTAAGCTCGAGGTTCCTGGATGACTTCCTGCAAAGGAACACCCACTCCACAGCGCCGCGCACGACGCGCCTCAGACGGGAGTTCATCCCGCAATAAGTCACCCCTGCAAGCGAAGGCTTGTCGCATCTGTCGATCCGGTCGGTCCATTTGACATGTCTGCCGAACGTATCGAGGTGCTCGAACTCCAGCGCGTTCGACTTCGACGGATTGGGCCTCAGCTCCACAAGATTGCCGCCCACTTCCAGACCGAGACGCCTCGAATCTTCAGCGAGGCAATTGCCTTCCGGCAGAGGTCCGAATACGGCGCGCAGCTCGTCGCCGAACTTGGTGACTGGCCTTTCCGTTGCGGAGGCCGGCGCCCAAGAGACTTCACGGTTCCAGGCCTCCAATGTCGTCGCGAAACCGTTCGCGCGGTCGGAAGGCCATAGCCGTGAAACCAGGTCACGAACGATGGCTTCGGCCGACCGTAATCGCAACACCATCTCGCGACAGGCGTGGAATGTTTCGTGGTTCGTCCGGCGAGGAGTCGAGCGTTCGGCTGTGGCCGCGGCCTGCCCGGGCTCGACCAGCTCCGGGGGAGGAACGAGACATCCGGTAGACGCCTCGCAGTTCACGCTTGTGGCGCACTCAGGCCGGCGCCGCATAGCCTCCGCAACGAGGCTGAAGTCTACCGCTTCAGCAGCAAACGCGGCCGTCTGCGCGTTCAACGACACGAACAAGAGCAGGTATTTCAGCATCGTGGCCTTCTCTCGGCTACGCCTCGGCCGCTTATCTCGCTCTTATGCTGATCCGACCATCGGCCGGTGTAACCACAAGCCTCTTTATCAGAAAAGTTCCTCTTTCCACCGTGACGAATAGGTCGGCCAAGTAGTCTAACTGAGGCAAATTCGAGTCGAAATTCTTGATGAATACAATAACGCTCATGGTCACGTTTAGATCAGTTCCGCGATTGTCGATAATAAATCCACTTAGAATTCGTTTCGTATAAAGACCATTGTCCGATAACGGTCCAAATACGTCTTCGAAATGTCTCCCTATGCCGTCTTTCGAACTGTAACTCTCGTCGGCCGTCGACTTTCCCATTTGACAGAACACATAGGATCCGCTGTCGGCAAAAAGATTCTTCAGAGCGCCTATTTCCCTGTTGTTCATGGCCCAGGTGTACCGCGCCATCAAATCGCTGAGGGCATTTCGGTGCTCGTTGGTGACATTGCTGAACGCGGGCGCGTCCTTCCATTCTTCCGCGGTGGGGCAATCTTGCGCGGCCCCGACGACAGGCATGCCAAACGTCAGGACTGCCGCTGGCACCAAACATTTGATAGTGTTGTGCATGGGAACACCTAATTGCGTTATGGGCATTCCAGCCCAGGAAAAGCGAGAAGACTGCAAAGTATTTGGACGCCATCTGTCAAAGCGCGTGAGAACGCGAAATCCTCCGCTAATGTGGCTGCATCGGCGACTTGGAAACTTCGGCTTTCAAAACAGGGTATTTCCCGTTACTAATGTAGCTTTATTGCAATAAAAGCGCAAGTTGAGGTGCCGAACCTTCGCGTCACGTGACGGGGGTACGATGAGCGATGTCGGAAAATGGCTGCAGAACATCGGGCTCGGCGATCTCGAGCAAACATTCGCGCGCGCCCGTGTCGATTTCGAGAGCCTGCACCTGCTTACGGAAGCCGACCTCCGGGAAATGCGCATCCCGATCGGCCAGCGTCGCAAGCTCATCGCCGCAATCGCGGCCATGGAGAAGACTCCTTCGCCCGACCTTGCCGATAAGAGGCTTCCCGAACGCCGGCAACTGACCATCCTTTTCTGCGACATGGTCGGCTCCACGGATTATGCGGCGAGGCTCGACCCCGAGGACTTCAGCGTCCTCACGCGCACCTACCTCAACACCTGCAACGGGCTCGCGAAATCACATGGCGGCTTTGTCGCGAACTATGTCGGCGACGCGTTGCAGGTCCTGTTTGGCTATCCGATCGCCGAGGAGGATGACGCGGAAAGGGCACTCGAGCTGGCCTTCGACATTCTGCGCGTGGCGCCTCAGGTCGAGACGCCAGACCATTCGCCTCTCAATGTGAGGATCGGCATCGCAAGCGGCCTTGTCGTGGTGGGTGACATCGAGGGGGCGCCGGCCGGCGTTTCCACCGTCGCCTTTGGCCCTGTCCCAAATCTCGCCCAGCGGCTTGAAGCGATGGCAGCGCCGCAGACGATCCTGACCGATCAGACCACCTGCCAGATGGCGCACGGCTCCTTCCTGTTCAGCGATCTTGGCGAAACGATCCTGAAAGGCTTCAGCACCCCCGTTCGCCTGTGGCGCGCCGATCAGCCGATTTCCGTCGGCAGCAGGTTCGCCCGCAAAGGTCATCTGACCGCGCTTGTTGGCCGCCAAAGCGAGATCGCACAGATCGCGGAAATCTGGCGGAGGGTCTCTCGGGAACGGCGCGGAAGAGCGGTCCTCATCAGCGGCGAGCCGGGCATAGGCAAGTCGCGGCTGCTCTTCGAGGTGAAAGAAGAGCTTTCCGGCGTGAAGACGCTTACCGCCCAGTGCTCGTCGGCCTACGCCAACAGCGCGCTCTTCCCTTTCCTTCAACTGTTTCGCCAGGAAGAGGGGATATCCGGCGCCGATCCGCCGGCCATTGCCGCCAGCAAACTGGAGGCCGCCCTCTCGGCGAGCAAGGTGCCGATCGCGGACTCCTTTCCGATCTTCGCCCGATTGCTGAACGTCGAGCAGTCTGACTACCCGCCATCCGCGCTTCCGCCGTCCCAGCAGCAGTTGACGGTCCGGCGAACATATATCGACTGGTTGCTGCGCCAGGCCGGAGCAGGCCCGATGCTGCTTGCCGTCGAGGACGAACAATGGATCGATCCGTCATCGGCAAATCTGCTCCACCGACTGATCGAAGAAGTATCGGATCTCCCCCTGCTCGTCGTTGTGACCTCCCGCGACGGCGCGCTGAAATCTGAACGCCGAAAGAGTTCCATCGAAGAGATCAGGCTCGCGCGCCTGTCGCGCGACGAAGCGAACGAACTCGTCCGGAAGGCTGCAACCGGGGTGCTGCTGGGGACGGACCTTACGCATGCCGTTCTGCGAAAGGCCGAAGGGGTGCCGCTCTTTCTCGAGGAGCTGGCACGGTCAACCTCTGAGCTCGCCGCCTCATCGGGCCCTCATCGATCGGGCGCTCACTACGCCGGTCTTTCGGTGCCGAACTCGCTCCAGTCCTCGCTCCTGTCACGGCTCGACAAGCTTGGCCCGGGCAAGACCATAGCGCAGGTCGCCGCGATCATCGGCCGCGAATTCGACGTCCGGATGCTCGCCAGCGTTGCCGACATGCCGATCGAAACATTGAAGCCGGAACTGGAGCGCCTCACCGCAGTCGGCCTGGTCGCTCCGCAACCCTTCTCGGACTGGCCGAGATACAGCTTCACCCACGCGCTTCTTCAGGAGGCGGCGAGCGGCGCTCTGCTGCGGGACAGGCGTAGACAGCTCCATGCACTGGTCGTGGATGCGATGGAGCGAACGGAGCCGTCGGCCGCAGCCGATCATCCGGAGGTCCTGGCCCAGCATCTGGACGAGGCCGGATTGTACGAGCGTGCCGCTGAACACTGGCTCACGGCCGGTTTGAAACTCGCAGCGACGTGGGCGAAGCAGGAGGCGGCCAATATGTTCGCCAGAGGCCTCGAATGCGCCCGCAAGCTGGCCCCCTCCCGCGATCGCGATGGTATGGAACTCCGCCTCGAGCTGGAGCGCGGTGATGTCCTCTACGCAACGTTCGGTTACATGACGCGCGAGGGAAGCGCTGCGTACCGCAACGTGATGCGCCTCAGCGAAGCGACGGGCGATCCGGAGGCAGCTATCAGGGCCCTGGACGGGCTTTTCGGCACGGCCTTCAACTCCGCCTCCCTCAAGGACGCCGAATGGGCGAGCGATCAGCTCCTGGAGATCGGGCAAAAACGGGACCACCTCAAGGCGCTCGTGCTTGGAAAGCAGTTCCGGGGCATGTGCGCCTTTTCTCGCGGCCAGTTCCGCAAGGCGAAGGCCCTGCTCGAAGATGCCCTTCGGCATCGCGAGAAGGCAGATCGGATCGGCAGCGATTTTCCGAGCATGGCGATGATCTATCTCTCCTGGACGCTTGAGCTTCTGGGGGAAGAGCAGGGCGCGCTTTCGCTCTTCCGGCAGGCGGAAGCCGATGCGAGAAAGCAGACCGACTACCGCCTCGCCGCATGCCTCGGCAACGGCTGCATCCTGATGGCCCTTCGCAACGACCCCGAAACGATGGAGCGCTTGACGGACGAACTCGTGCCGCTGGCGAGAAGGAACGGTTTTCAGCTTTGGCTGAACATGGGCTCCTTCTTCTCCGGATGGCTGCTCGCCATGACCCGCAAGGACGTATCGGGCCTCCAGCAGATGCGCCATGTTTGCGATAACATGGGCGAGCAGGAAATCGACAAGACCTGCTATTTGGGAATGCTCGCCAGCGGTTATCTGCAGCTTGGATTCGATACGGAAGCGTCACAAGCTATCGGTCAAGCCCTGGAACTCGCAAGGAAAACGGGCGAGAACTATTTCACGGCCGAGCTGTTGCGACTACAGGCCGAACTGCTCGTGAGAGGCGACAGCAAGCTTGAGCGAGGGTACAGGCCGCTCAAGCGTGCAATGGCACTGGCGCGCAGGCAGGGTGCCAGGACCTGGGAGGCCAAGGCAAGGCAGACCCTCGCTGGGTTCGAGGACAGGAAGGGGGCGACACGAAGCGAGGCGCGTGGGCCCATCTAGACTGGCTCATCGGTCTGCCGACGTTTTCCGCAATGCAGCAATTTCCCGGGGCGCGCGTCCGTGTTACGACATGGACGGCTGGCACATTCGGCCGGCGTTGAGATGACGAGGGACCATGGCGGCACGCCAGCGCATCATTCCCGTTCGGCGAGAATATAACCGCTGGGTCGCCAACCAGACGCTCGAAGACTATGCGCTGCGCTTCAGCGCCAAGAGCGCGCGGCGCTTCTCCTCGGCGCGCATTTCGCAGACGGCGATCGGCGCCATCTCCTTCCTGGCGCTGGAAGCCATCGGCGGTGCCATTACCATGTCCTACGGCACGACCAACGCCATCGTCGCGATCCTCGTCGCGAGCCTGATGATCCTTCTCGTCGGCTTGCCGATCAGCCGCTATGCCATTCGTCACGGCGTCGACATCGACCTTCTCACGCGCGGCGCGAGCTTCGGCTATATCGGCTCGACGATCACCTCGCTGATCTATGCGAGCTTCACCTTCATCCTCTTCGCGATCGAAGCCTCGATCATGTCCGGGGCGCTGGAGCTTGCGCTCGGCATACCGCTCTGGATCGGCTACATCGTCAGCGCCGTCATGGTGATCCCGCTGGTTACCCATGGCGTGAAGCTGATCAGCCGGTTCCAGCTCGTCACGCAGCCCTTCTGGATCGTCCTGAACATTCTTCCCTTCGTCTTCATCGCGTTTGCGGACTGGGAGAAGGTCGGCCTGTGGCTCGCCTATGCGGGCATCCATCACACATCGGGTCCCCCCGGCACGCTCGCGCCGTTCCATCTCGTCGAATTCGGCGCTGCCTCGGCGGTCATCTTCGCTCTGATGGCGCAGATCGGCGAGCAGGTGGACTTCCTGCGCTTCCTGCCGCCTGACGGCGAGCGCAAGCTCCGCCACCGAATCGCCGTCTTTCTTGCCGGCTCCGGCTGGGTGATCGTCGGCGCGCCGAAGCTGCTGGCCGGCTCCTTTCTCGTCGTCCTGGCGCTCAGTACCGGCGTTCCCTCGACCAGGGCCGCCGACCCGGCGCAGATGTATTACACGGCCTTCGGCTACATCTTCCCATCGGACACGGCCGCGCTCCTGCTGATGGCAGCCTTCGTCGTCGTCTCGCAGCTCAAGATCAACGTGATGAACGCCTATGCGGGCTCGCTCGCCTGGTCGAACTTCTTCTCGCGGCTCACCCACAGCCATCCGGGCCGCGTCATCTGGCTGGTCTTCAATGTGGCGATCGCGCTCCTCCTGATGGAGCTCGGCATCTATCGTCTGCTGGAGGAAACGCTCGGTATCTTTTCGATCGTCGCCATGGCCTGGCTCTCGACGATCTCGGCCGATCTCTTCGTCAACAAGCCGCTCGGTCTCGCCCCGCCCGGAATCGAGTTCAAACGCGCCCATCTTTACGACATCAATCCCGTCGGTCTCGGCACCATGGGCGTGTCGACGCTCTTCGCCCTCGTCGCGCATTTCGGCGCGGCGGGCGAAATCGCCGCCTCGCTCGCACCTTATATCGCGCTCGTCACGGCTTTCGTCGTCTCGCCGCTGATCGCCTGGTGGACGGAGGGGAAATTCTATCTCGCCCGCAAGCCGCGCAAGAGCTGGCTCCGCGAAAACGAGATCACTTGCTCGATCTGCGAGCACCCGTTCGAACCGGAGGACATGGCCTGGTGCCCGGCCTATGCGGCGCCGATCTGCTCGCTCTGCTGTTCGCTCGACAGCCGCTGCCACGACATGTGCAAGCCGAAGGCGCGTCTGAACGCGCAGGTCGCCACCGTGGCCAAGGCGGTCCTGCCCGAAACGGTCGTCGCAAAGCTCGCGACAAGGCTCGGCCGTTACGCGATTTCGGCGGTGATCTCTATTACCGGCATCGGGGTCATCCTGGCGATGATCGCTCACCAGACCACGGCCACCTCCCCCGAGACCGCCGACGTCGTCCAGCGGACCATCGCCATCGTCTTCTTCGTCTTCGCCATCCTTGCCGGCGTCGTGTCCTGGTTCTACGTGCTTGCCCATGACAGCCGGGTCGTTGCGGAAGAGGAATCCTCCCGGCAGAACACGGCTCTCCTGAAGGAGATCGCCGCCCACAAGAAGACGGACGCGGCGCTGCAGGACGCGAAGGAAAGGGCGGAGTCGGCCAATCGCGCGAAGAGCCGCTATGTCGTGGGCCTGAGCCACGAACTGCGCACGCCGCTCAATGCGGTGCTCGGCTACGCCCAGATCCTCGAGCGCGACGAGACGATACCGCCGCCGCGGCAGGGCGCGATCAAGGCGATCAGGCGCAGCGCCGACCATCTCTCCGGACTGATCGACGGCCTCCTCGACATTTCTAAGATCGAAGCCGGCAAGCTGCAGGTCTATTCCAACGAGATCAACATTCAGGACTTTTTGGATCAGATCGTCGACATGTTCCGCCCGCAGGCGCAGGCCAAGGGCATCGCCTTCGAGCACAACCGCGCAGCCTCGCTGCCGCAATATGTGCGGACCGACGACAAGCGCCTGCGGCAAATCCTCGTCAACCTGCTCTCCAATGCCCTGAAGTTCACGGAACGGGGGCATATCCGCTTCGACGTCGCCTATCGCAGCCAGGTTGCAAGTTTCACCATCGAGGATAGCGGCCGCGGCATCGGCGAGAAGGACCTGCCCAGGATCTTCGAGCCCTTTCAGCGCGGCGAGGCGGAATATCGCATGCCGGGCCTCGGTCTCGGCCTGACCATCACGCGCCTGCTCACCCAGACGCTCGGCGGCGAAATCTCCGTCACCAGCGAGAAGGACAAGGGCACGGCCTTCAAGGTCCGGCTGATGCTCTCTGCCGTCGACCGGCCCGCCGCGCTCAAGGACCCGGTCCGCAGGATCAAGTCCTATCGAGGACCACGTCGGACGATCGTCGTCGTCGACGACAATGCGGACCACCGCGACCTGATGGGCGAGCTGCTCGCGCCACTCGGTTTCACCGTTCTTGCAGCGGCGAGCGGGGCGGCCTGCCTGGCGCTCGTCGAACATACGAAACCGGACCTGTTCCTGATCGACATCTCCATGCCCGGCATGAGCGGCTGGGATCTGGTGATGCGGCTGAGGGAAGGCGGCCAGAGCGCGCCGGCGATCATGCTTTCGGCCAATATCGGCGACGGCTCGGCCGCCGGCGCCATCGGCCACAACGATGCGCTTGCCAAGCCCTTCGGCCTGCGCCAGCTCACCGACAAGCTCGCGGTCCACCTGAAACTCGAATGGATTTACGACGACGGCCCGCAGGAAACGTCCGGCACCGGCACGACCCCTGCGGTGGCGAGCCCCGGCCATGATCATTTGAAGGAATTGATCGAGCTCGGCGAAATCGGCTACGTGAGGGGCATCGAAGCAAAATTGACGGAGATCGCCCTGAACCCGGACAACCGAGCCTTCGCCGAGGCGGCGCGCGCCTATGTCGGGGCATTCGATCTCGCGGGCTATGACGCCTTCCTCAAACGCCTGCTCGCCGGGGAGGCGAATGCCCGTGCCTGAGGCAGCGAACGTGCGAGACATCGTACTCCTCGTCGACGATTCACCGGAGGCGCTCGGCTTTTTGACCGAAGCGCTGGAACAGTCCGGCTTTTCCGTATTGATCGCGACCTCCGGCAACGCGGCGCTCAACATCGCCGATCGCATCACGCCGGACATCATCCTGCTCGATGCGGTCATGCCCGGCATGGATGGTTTCGACACCTGCACCCGGCTGAAGGCGAATGCTTCCGTCGCCCAGGTGCCCGTGGTCTTCATGACCGGCCTCACCGAGACGGAGCATGTGGTGCGGGCGCTCGAAGCCGGCGGCGTCGATTACCTGACCAAGCCGATCAATATCGACGAGCTGCGCGCCCGCATCCGCGTCCATCTCTCCAATGCGCGCTCCGCCCAGAGCGCCCGCGTCGCCCTGGACGCGGCGGGGCGGCATCTGCTGGCGGTGCGAGGCGATGGAACGGTCCGCTGGTCGACGCCGCAGGCGACCCGTCTCGTCAACGCGGCCACCGGCAGCGACGACGGTCTCGCCTTCGTCGCCGGGCGCATTGCCGAGTGGATGCGGGAGCGGGAAACCAGTCCCGGCGAAAGGCAAGGGACCTTCACCCTGCAGCGCGCCAGCCAGACGGGCCTGCAGATCTCCTATCTCGGCGCGGTCGGCGCCAATGAATACCTCTTCCGGCTGACGGCCGAGAACGGCTTGAGCGACGACGAAACGCTGCGCCAGCACTTCCGGCTGACCCAGCGGGAGTCCGAGGTGCTGCTGTGGATCGCCAAAGGGAAATCCAACCGCGACATCGGCGAGATCCTGGGCTTGAGCGCGCGCACCGTCACCAAGCATCTCGAACAGATCTATGTGAAGCTCGGCGTCGAAAACCGGGCCTCGGCGGCAGTGAAGGCGACGCAGGTGCTGCACGGGATCTGATCGGCCCGTGCGGCGGGGGACCTTCCCGAAAAGCCCCGAGAGGATTGCGGATGCCGCACGCCATCGCAAAAAAGCGCGGCCCGGAGAACCGGACCGCGCCAACCGCACCGGCGTGCGGTCTCGCCTTGGGAGGCTAGCTTATTCGGCGGGCTGGACGAGCGCCGGGATGGCCTCGGCAGACGCCTCGCCGCCGAGAGCTGCGGAAAGCTGCGCCTGGTCGAGCTCGCCTTCCCACTTCGCCACGACGATCGTCGCAACCGCGTTGCCGACGAAATTGGTCAGGGCGCGGCATTCCGACATGAAACGGTCGATGCCGAGGATCAGCGCCATGCCGGCGACCGGCACGGAGGGAACGACCGAGAGCGTTGCGGCAAGCGTGATGAAGCCGGCGCCCGTAATGCCGGCCGCACCCTTCGAGCTCAGCATCGCGACGAGGAGCAGCAGGATCTGGTCGCCGTATGAGAGCGGCGTATCGGTCGCCTGGGCGATGAACAGGGCCGCAAGCGTCATGTAGATGTTGGTGCCGTCCAGGTTGAAGGAATAGCCGGTCGGAATGACGAGACCGACGACCGAGCGCTTGCAGCCGGCCTTCTCCATCTTGTTCATGAGGCCCGGAAGCGCCGCCTCCGAGGAAGAGGTCCCGAGCACCAGAAGCAGCTCCTCCTTGATGTAGCGGATGAGCGAGAGGATCGAGAAGCCGTTATAGCGTGCGACCGCGCCGAGCACGATGAAGACGAAGAGAAACGACGTCAAATAGAAGGTACCGATCAGCATGGCGAGATTGGCGATCGAGGCGATGCCGTACTTGCCGATGGTGAAGGCCATGGCGCCGAAGGCGCCGATCGGGGCGGCCTTCATGAGGATCGCAACGAGCCGGAAGATCGGAAGCGTCAGCGCCTGCAGGAAATCGACTACGGGCTCGGCTTTCTTGCCGACGATCGCCAGCGAAATACCGAAGAGCACCGAGATGAACAGGACCTGCAGGATGTCGCCCTCGGCGAAGGCGCCGACAAGCGTCGTCGGGATGATGTTCATCAGGAAGCCGGTGATCGACTGCTCGTGCGCCTTCTCGGCATAGGTCGCGACCGCCTTGGCGTCCAGCGAGGCCGGATCGATATGCATTCCCGCGCCCGGCTGGACCACGTTTGCGACGACGAGGCCGACGAGAAGGGCAAGGGTGGAGAAGGCGAGAAAGTAGATCATCGCCTTGCCGGCCACGCGGCCGACCTTGGCGAGATCGGTCATGCCGGCAATGCCTGTCGCGACCGTCAGGAAGATCACCGGCGCGATGATCATCTTCACGAGCCTGATGAAGGCGTCGCCGAGCGGTTTGAGCTCCGTGCCGATGTCCGGATAGAAATGCCCGAGCAGGATGCCCGCGGCGATCGCGGCCAGCACCTGGACATAGAGATGGCGGTAAAGGGGTGTCTTGCCGCGGACCTCCGCGGAATGTTCGATGATCATGATGTCCTCCACGTGGCAGGCCCAGTCCGGCGACATGCCGGGCCTCCCGGGCCGCTTTCCGAAGATCGACAGCAATGGCTGCCTTGTGGAGCTGGTGAGCAACATGCGTGCCAGTTTGCCGCGGAGGCCGATGCGATTGAATTCACGAGATTTTTGGGAGCGGCGCACGCTTTCTGTTCGTGGATATGTGCGGATTTCCGCACAGACACGCTGGCGCGCTGGGCGAAATCATGCACAATGCTCGCATGATCAGACTTCCTGCAGATGCGAGCGATCCGCATGCGCTTCGCAGCCGGGCCCGACGGTCCTGGCTGATTTTCGCGGCAGTCGCGCTGGTCCTTCTGGCGGCCGGCCTTCTTCTTGCGCGAGACTACGGCCGGTCGCAGGCGCTCGCCGGCCTTGCCGGTCAGAGCCGGATCGACGCCAGCCTGAAAGCCTCGCTTCTTCGGGCAGTCGTGGAACGGCAGCGCGCCCTGCCGCTTGTCCTCGCCGACGACGCAGCCATTCGTGGGGCATTGCTTTCGCCGGACAGGCCGTCGCTCGACCGTATCAACCGCAAGCTCGAGGCGCTGGCGACAAGCGCCGAAGCCGCGGTCATCTATCTGATCGACCGGAGCGGCGTGGCCGTCGCGGCCAGCAATTGGCAGGAGCCGACGAGTTTCGTCGGCAACGACTATGCCTTCCGCGACTATTTTCGGCTCGCCGTGCGCGACGGCATGGCCGAACACTTCGCCATGGGCACGGTCAGCAAGCGGCCCGGGCTTTATATTTCCCGGCGCGTCGACGGGCCCGGCGGTCCGCTGGGGGTGATCGTCGCCAAGCTCGAATTCGACGGGGTCGAGGCGGATTGGCAGGTCTCCGGCAAGCCGGCCTATGTCACCGACCGGCGCGGCATCGTCCTCATCACCAGCCTGCCCTCCTGGCGCTTCATGACGACGAAGCCGATCCCCGAAGACCGGCTCGCACCCATCCGCGAAAGCCTGCAGTTCGGCGATGCACCGCTGCTGCCGCTGCCTTTCCGGAAGATCGAAGCGCGGCCCGATGGCTCCTCCACGCTGGACGCCCTGCTGCCGGGCGACTCCAACGCAGCCTTCCTGCGCGTGGAAACCATGGTGCCGTCGACGAACTGGCGGCTCGAGCAGTTGTCGCCGCTGAAGGCGCCGCTTGCCGCGGGTGCGCGGGAAGCGCAGCTCCTCACCCTTGCCACGCTCGTACCGCTTCTCGCGCTTGCCGCATTGCTCCTGCGCCGTCGCCAGGTCGTCGCCATGCGCAGCGCCGAGGAGCGGCTGGCCCGCAATGCGCTTGAGGCAAGCGTCGAGGAGCGGACGCGCGACCTGCGCATGGCGCGCGACCGTCTCGAAACCGAGATCGCCGACCACCGGCAGACCACCGAGAAGCTCCAGGCAGTGCAGCAGGACCTCGTCCAGGCGAACCGACTGGCGATCCTCGGCCAGGTCGCGGCCGGGGTTGCCCATGAGATCAACCAGCCGGTCGCCACCATCCGCGCCTATGCCGATAATGCCCGCACCTTTCTCGACCGCGGCCAGAGCTCCACCGCCGCCGAGAACATGGAAAGCATCGCCGAACTTACCGACCGGGTCGGCGCCATCACCGACGAACTGCGCCGCTTCGCCCGCAAGGGCCATTTCGCGGCTGGGCCGACCGCGATGAAGGAGGTCGTCGAGGGTGCGCTCATGCTGCTCCGAAGCCGTTTTGCCGGACGGATGGACGCAATACGCATCGATCTGCCGCCCGATGACCTCCAGGCACTCGGCAACCGCATCCGGCTGGAGCAGGTCTTGATCAACCTTCTGCAGAATGCGCTGGAAGCGATCGGCGACAGCGAGAACGGCGCGATCCGGGTGCGCTGCGAGGACGTGGCCGGCGGTATCGCGCTGACCGTCGCCGACAATGGCCCGGGGATTGCGGCCGATGTCCGCGAAGAGCTGTTCACGCCGTTCAACACTTCGAAGGAAGACGGGCTGGGCCTCGGTCTCGCCATCTCCAAGGAGATCGTCTCCGACTATGGCGGCACGATCGAGGTCGAGAGCAGTCCCTCCGGAACGACATTTACCGTCAATCTCAAGAAGGCCTGAGCGATGAGCGCCGCCCCATCCGTGTTCCTGATCGATGACGACCGCGATCTGCGCAAGGCGATGCAGCAGACGCTCGAGCTTGCGGGCTTCACCGTCTCGTCCTTTGCCAGCGCGACGGAGGCGCTCTCCGAACTTTCCGCCGACTTCGCGGGAGTCGTCATCAGCGATATCCGCATGCCGGGCATGGACGGGCTCGCCCTTTTCCGCAAGGTTCTGTCGCTCGATCCGGACCTGCCGATGATCCTTGTCACGGGACACGGCGACATACCGATGGCGGTGCAGGCGATCCAGGACGGCGTCTATGACTTCATCGCCAAGCCGTTTGCCGCCGACCGTCTTGTCCAGAGCGCCCGGCGCGCAGAGGAGAAACGGCGGCTCGTCATGGAGAACCGGGCGCTGCGCCGCGCGGCCGAAGCCGCCTCCGAAGGCCTGCCGCTGATCGGCCAGACGCCGGCCATGGAGAGGCTTCGCCAGACCTTGAAACACATCGCCGACACCGATGTCGATGTGCTGGTCGCCGGCGAGACGGGCAGCGGCAAGGAGGTCGTCGCCACGCTGCTGCACCAATGGAGCCGGCGCAGAACCGGCAACTTCGTCGCACTGAATTGCGGCGCTCTGCCGGAAACGGTCATCGAAAGCGAGCTCTTCGGCCACGAGCCCGGCGCCTTTACCGGCGCCGTCAAGAAGCGGGTCGGCAGGATCGAGCACGCGAACGGCGGCACCCTCTTCCTCGACGAGATCGAGGCGATGCCGCCGGCAACCCAGGTGAAGATGCTGCGCGTGCTGGAAGCACGCGAGATCACCCCGCTCGGCACCAACCTGACCCGTCCCGTCGACATCCGCGTCGTCGCCGCAGCCAAGGTCGACCTCGGCGATCCGGCCGCGCGCGGCGATTTCCGCGAGGATCTCTATTACCGGCTGAATGTCGTGACGCTCTCGATCCCGCCCTTGCGCGAACGGCGCGACGACATCCCCCTCCTCTTCTCCCATTTCCTGGCCCGCGCCTCGGAACGCTTCGGCCGCGACGTGCCCGCGATCTCGGCTGCCATGCGCGCCTACCTGGCCACGCATTCCTGGCCGGGCAATGTGCGCGAGCTTTCGCACTTCGCCGAACGGGTCGCGCTGGGGGTGGAGGGCAACCTGGGAGCCCCGGCCGCAGCGCCCGCCTCAAGCGGAGCGACCCTGCCGGAAAGATTGGAACGCTACGAGGCCGATATCCTCAAGCAGGCCCTTACGGAGCACCGCGGCGACGTCAAGGAGACCCTGCAAGCCCTCGGCATCCCCCGCAAGACTTTTTACGACAAGCTGCAGCGACATGGGATCAACCGGGCGGATTTTATCGACCGGGCAGGCGCGAAGAGTGGCGACGCGTAGGTGGACAGTTTGCCCACTCCGACCCTCCCCGTTCGACCGGAGGGGAGTTGAGGCGGCGCTGCGAGCCCTCTTCGCCCCGCTTGCGGCGAGAAGGCCGCTATTCCGCCGTCGCCTCGAAGTCGACCCTGTCGAGAAGCAGAAGCGGATTTTGCGAAGCAACCGCGAATTCGAGCGCACCGATGCCGCTGGCGGATTTGGCCTTGGCCGTCAGCGTGAATGTCCCCGGTTTCGCGATGAACCGCGAAACTGCATCCACCACGTTCCGCAGCCGAGGCTCCTGCGCGGCAAATTGCTGCAGCATCACCGACGCCGTCATTTCCAGCATGCCGCGTGCCTGATCCTCCGTCATGCCGTTTTGTTCGGCATAGACCTGTATCCCTTTGGCGGTGAAGCCCTTGTCCTCGATCTTCAGGCTTGCTTCCCGCGCGGTGAGGCCGAACAACGCCGCCTGCGCCTTAGCCGCGTCGCCCGAAAAGAAGTCGCCGCTCACGCCTCCCAGAAGGCCGGAGAGGGAAAAGCGGCCAATATCCTTTCCGCTCGTGGAGATATCCTTGATGACCAGAGTCTCGGTCGCTTCGTCCCAGGCGGCTTCGAGGTTGGAGGAGAGGACCAACTCGTTGAAGCCCAGCTTGCGAAGTTTGGCGAGAGTCTCGTCCTGCGTATGCTCCGGGATTTGAAGGGCGAAGTCCTGGTATCCGGCGCGGACGTCAGTCGGAATGCCGTTTCGCGGTTTTGCGAGCGCCAGCTCGTATCCCTTCATCGTGAAGCGGATGCGTTGCGGCCGAGCGCCCTCTCCAGCATCCGGAGTGTCGTTGTATTCGTCCCAGTCTTCCACGCCGGTGCCCGAGTCAGGCAGATCCGCATCGATTCCCGCCACGCGGAACGTTCCGAACTCCGGCAGCAGCGTCGTGAAAGGGAAGCTCTCATGCTGCCCATCCTGCAGAGCGACGAACTTCTTCAGCGCTTCGACGCTGGGATCCCAGGAAAAGCCCGAAATGCTTGCTTCGGAGACTTTGACGTAGTCAGCGCCCTCCGCCATCGAGAAGCCATTCACAGACGCGTCGAGCTTCCGGCCATCCAGCCGGAGCGCGAGGCGATCCATCGCCAGCTTGATCCTCTCGCCCTCTTCACCATCCTTGTCCGGCGCGTCGATCTTCAGACCCAGCATTTCCATGTCGGCCTTCCTCGTCAAATCGGCGACCGACAGAATCCGGGCGAAATAGTCTTGACGCTCCGCCACGGGCAGATCCTCGGGCGACGAGACCGAGTTGAGCTTCTCCAGAGTCTCGCCAAGCGGCTCGTCCAGCATCCGCATGCTTACGCCGCTGCTGCGAACCTCGTCATAGCCGAAGCTCGCCTCGCCATCCGAAAAGGCGATATCCTTGATCGAGAATGGCCCATAGACAGGCCTTGCCTGCCCGTCGCCCGGCCCGGCTTTTTCAGTATAGATGCGGGCCAGATAGGCGGCATCGACGTCCTGCCCCGTCATGGCTCCGAGGGAGCCCGTCAGCCGCCTCTCCTCGCCGCCCTCTCCATCGGAGGCGCCTATGCCGGCTTCGAAGCTCGCACCACTCGCCGAATAGCGCGCGATGCGGCCATCCACGATACCTTCCGAGACCACGTTCTTGTAGACCAGCTTCTGCTCGCTACCGGCAACCGTCTGCGTGATGATCACCTCAGGGGCGGTGGCGCTCTTTGCCGTAAAAAGCGCCAGCTGTTTCGGCAGCGAAAGATCGCTTCCCGCGCCGAACATTTGCGCCAGCGTGTCGCGACCGAACTCCGCCTGCTCGACGATCACCTTCGGCACGGCGATCTTGCCCGGGCGCATATCGAGGTCCACGCCGCTGACCTCGAGCATGCCGTCCAGGAACAGGATCCTGGGCCGCCCGTCGATCGCGGCGACGCGAATTTCGGATCCTTCCTTCAGCGGCAGCGTCAGGTCGCGCAGGTGAATGCGCCCGAAGAAGTCCGCTTCGACCGTGCCCACTCTGCCGCCCCGTTCGGCGATCAGCCTGCTCACGCTCTTTTCGACAGCAATCTTGTAACCGGTCGCGCCTGCGGCTGCGATTGCGATGACCGCAACAGCCGCCCAAAGCGCCTTGCGTCCCCTTTTCCTGGTCCCCGTCTCCGCCTGCCCCAAGACCTTCACCCCTTTTCGCTATGCGCATCATGGCGCTTCGACTCGGACGGTAAGTAGATTTAGAACTTTGCATTTGCAAGCATGGCGCGAGCCCTGCGCACGGGATTTAGCCGGTGCAAAAACCATCTTGACGCCGCGGCGATAACCGTCCCTAATTGCGCCATTCACCAGGGGGGTCCCGGCAAGGGGCTGAGATACTGCTAGCGCGCGCAGTGACCCGTTGAACCTGATCCAGTTCATACTGGCGTAGGGACGGTGCAGACGTGCAGCAGCCAGGATTCCGTTTATCGGCAATTCATCGGCGATACGTCTTTTCATCCTTCCGGCTTCAGAACTGGGTCTCCAACGCGAAAACATTGGAGCCTCAAGATGAATCTAATCAAGCCTCTCGCCGCTGCGCCCTCGGTCACGCAAGGACCGCTCCCGGCATCCCGCAAGGTTTACAAGCCGGGCGAGATCCACCCGGAGATCCGCGTGCCGATGCGCGAGATCGCGCTGCATCCGACCTCCGGCGAGCCGCCGGTGACTGTTTACGATTCCTCCGGCCCCTACACGGTCGAAAACGCCGATATCCGCATCGACGCGGGCCTGCCGCGCCTTCGCAGCGACTGGGTTCTGAAGCGCGGCGATGTCGAAAGCTACGACGGCCGTGCGGTGAAGGCCGAAGATAACGGCTTTGCGACCGGCGAAAGGCTGACGCCGGAATTCCCGATTCGTCACCAGCCGCTCAAGGCGAAGCCGGGAAAAGCGGTAACCCAGCTCGCCTATGCCCGCGCCGGCATCGTCACGCCGGAGATGGAGTTCATCGCCATCCGCGAAAATCTCGGCCGGAAGGCCGCGAAGGAGGCGCTTGCCCGAGACGGCGAAAGCTTCGGTGCCTCGGTCCCCGATTTCGTGACGCCGGAATTCGTGCGACAGGAAGTGGCGAGCGGCCGCGCCATCATTCCGGCCAATATCAACCACCCGGAAGCCGAGCCGATGATCATCGGCCGCAACTTCCTGGTGAAGATCAACGCCAATATCGGCAATTCCGCCGTCACCTCATCGATGGCCGAGGAGGTCGAGAAGATGGTCTGGGCGACCCGCTGGGGCGCCGACACGGTCATGGACCTTTCCACCGGCCGCAACATTCACAACATCCGCGAATGGATCATCCGCAATTCGCCGGTACCGATCGGCACCGTGCCGCTCTACCAGGCGCTGGAAAAGGTAAACGGCATCGCCGAGGATCTTTCCTGGGAGGTCTTCCGCGACACGCTGATCGAGCAGGCGGAACAGGGCGTCGACTATTTCACCATCCATGCCGGGGTCAGGCTTCACTATATCCCGCTCACCGTGGATCGCGTCACGGGCATCGTTTCGCGCGGCGGCTCGATCATGGCGAAGTGGTGCCTGCATCACCACCGCGAGAGCTTCCTCTACGAGCATTTCGAGGAGATCTGCGACATCTGCCGCGCCTATGACGTTTCCTTCTCGCTCGGCGACGGCCTGCGTCCCGGCTCCATCGCCGACGCAAACGACCGGGCCCAGTTCGCGGAGCTCGAAACGCTCGGCGAACTGACGAAGATCGCCTGGGCCAAGGATTGCCAGGTGATGATCGAAGGGCCGGGCCATGTGCCGATGCACAAGATCAAGGAGAACATGGACAAGCAGCTCGCCGTCTGCGGAGAAGCGCCCTTCTATACGCTCGGGCCGCTCACCACCGATATCGCGCCCGGCTACGACCACATCACGTCAGGCATTGGCGCGGCGATGATCGGCTGGTTCGGCACCGCCATGCTTTGCTACGTGACGCCGAAGGAACATCTGGGCCTGCCCGACCGCAACGACGTCAAGACCGGCGTGATCACCTACAAGATCGCCGCCCATGCCGCCGATCTCGCCAAAGGACACCCGGCCGCCCGAACTCGCGACGACGCGCTGTCGCGCGCCCGCTTCGAGTTCCGCTGGGAGGATCAGTTCAACCTCTCGCTCGACCCCGAGACCGCGCGCAATTTCCACGACGAGACCCTGCCCAAGGAGGCGCACAAGGTCGCGCATTTCTGCTCCATGTGCGGACCGAAATTCTGTTCGATGCGGATTTCCCACGATATCCGCGCCGAGGCGCAGAAGGAGGGCCTCGAGGCGATGGCCGCCAGATATCGCGACGGCGGCGACCTCTATATGCCGGTCGATGAAAGCAATGCCGCGCCCGCTGGAGAATGAAATGCGCGTGCTGATCAGAGGGGCCGGCGTCGCCGGCCTCACCGCCGCCCATGAACTTCTCGGGCGCGGCGCCGCAGTGACGATCATGGAAAATGCCGCCGGCTTTACCGGGGCCGCTTCCTGGTATGCGGGCGGCATGCTCGCTCCCTGGTGCGAGCGCGAAAGTGCCGAGGAAACCGTCCTGAGGCTGGGGATCGGCGCCGCCGACTGGTGGGAAGCCGCGCTCCCTGCCGGTTCCGTGCATCGCAACGGCACGCTCGTCGTCGCGCAACCCCGTGACGGAGCCGAACTCAAGCGTTTCGCCTCCCGCACCTCCGGCTTCCGCTCGCTCGATGCAGAGGAGATCGCAGCGCTGGAGCCGGCTCTCGCCGGCCGTTTCCGGCAGGCGCTGTTCTTTCCGCAGGAGGCGCATCTCGACCCGCGCCGGGCACTCTCGGCGCTCCGGCAAGGGCTGACGGCACGCGGCGCGGTATTCGCCGGCGAGGACATGGACGATCGCGATTTCGCGCTCACCGTCGATTGCACCGGCGCGTCGAGCATCGGCGAGATCGACGGGCTACGCGGGGTGCGCGGCGAGATGGCCTTTCTGCAGACGGACGAGGTGACGCTCTCGCGTCCGGTGCGCATGCTGCATCCCCGCATCCCGCTCTATATCGTGCCGCGCGGCGGAGGGCTCTTCATGTGCGGCGCGACGATGATCGAGAGCGACGACGCCGGCCCGATCACCACCCGCTCGCTGATGGAACTGCTGAACGCCGCCTATGCGCTCCATCCGGCTTTCGCCGAAGCGCGCCTGATCGAGACCGGCACGGGCGTACGCCCCGCCTTTGCCGACAACCTGCCGCGGGCCTCGCGCCGCGAAAATACCATCACCGTCAACGGCCTCTATCGTCATGGCTTCCTGCTCTCCCCGGCCACGGCCCGGGAAGTGGCGGCGCTGGCCCTGGGCGACGAGACACGCAAAGGAGATTTCCGATGAAGCTGACCGTCAATGGCGAGGAACAGGAGCTTGAGGCCGCTACACTCGCCGAGGTCTTGCAGCGCCTCGAATTCGAAGGCGACTGGCTGGCGACCGCCGTCAACGGCGAACTGGTCCAGAAGGCAGACCGATCCAGCTACCGGCTGCAGGACAGCGACCGGATCGAGATTCTGTCGCCGATGCAGGGAGGCTGACGATGCCGCTATTCTATGGAACAGAAATCCGGTCGAGACTGCTGCTCGGAACCGCCCGCTATCCCTCGCCGGCCGTGCTCGCCGAGGCGGTGCGGCGGTCGGGCACCGATATCGTCACGGTCTCGCTCCGCCGCGAGACGGCCGGCGGGCGCCAGGGCGGCGCCTTCTTCGAGCTGATCCGCGAACTCGGCGTGCGCGTGCTGCCGAACACGGCCGGCTGCCATTCGGTCTCGGAGGCGGTGCTGACCGCGAAGATGGCACGCGAGGTTTTCGGCACGAGCTGGATCAAGCTCGAAGTGATCGGTCACCAGGACACATTGCAGCCGGACGTCTTCGGCCTCGTCGAGGGGGCCCGCATCCTCACCGGGGAAGGTTTCCAGGTCTTCCCCTATACGACGGACGACCTCGTCGTCGCCGAAAGGCTGCTGGAGGCGGGCTGCCGGGTGCTGATGCCCTGGTGCGCGCCGATCGGCAGCGCCATGGGACCGCAGAACGTGCAGGGCTTGCGCGCCATGCGCTCGGAATTTTCCGACGTGCCGCTGATCGTCGACGCCGGCATCGGCCGCCCGTCACATGCGACAACCGTGATGGAGCTCGGCTACGACGCGGTCCTGCTCAACACCGCCGTTGCCGGCGCTGCCCATCCCGCCGCCATGGCCGAAGCCTTCGCCAAGGCAATTGATGCCGGGCACGCGGCTCACGGCGCCGGCATGCTCGAGCCGCGCGACATGGCCGTCCCGTCCACCCCCGTCATCGGAAAGGCAGTCTTCTCGTGAAGCTCGACCCCTTTTATCTCATCGTCGACAGCGCCCAATGGATCGAACGGCTGGTGCCGCTCGGCGTCAGGCTCGTCCAGCTCCGCATCAAGGACCGGGACGAGGAAGACATCCGCCGTCAGTTACGGGTCGCCAGGGCAGTCTGCGCCGCCCATGAATGCCAGCTGATCGTCAACGACTACTGGCAGTTGGCGATAGCGGAAGGCTGCGATTTCATCCATCTGGGACAGGAGGATCTGGCGGAGGCCGATCTTGCCGCCATCCGTGCCGCAGGGCTCAAGCTCGGCGTCAGCACCCATGACGAGGCGGAACTGGCAAACGCGCTCGCAGCCGAACCGGACTACGTCGCGCTCGGACCCATCTATCCGACGATCCTCAAGAAGATGAAGTGGGCGCCCCAGGGGCTGGAGCGGCTTTCATGGTGGCGCGAGCGCGTTCACCCGCTCCCGCTCGTCGCCATCGGCGGCCTCAATACGGAGCGGATCGAGGGCGTCTTCGCGCACGGCGCCGACAGCGCCGCCGTGGTGACGGACATCACGCTGAATGCCGATCCGGAGGGAAGGACAAGGGAGTGGATACGGAAGACGGAGGCGTGGAGATGAAGTCGCCCGATCATCCTGACCTGGGACATTGGTCTTGTGACAGCCGCTGGGCAACGCCCAGGAGAACACGGGCACCGGTCACGATATGCTCGTCGGATACGAATTCCGCCTCGTTGTGGCTGATGCCGTTCCTGCAAGGCACGAAGAGCATCGCCGAAGGCGCGACACGTCCGACGAACAGGGCGTCGTGGAAGGCGCCGGAAACCATCGTGCGACTGCGGATGTCAAGTGATCTGCACGTGTCCGCTATCACCGCCGTCACCGACGGCGCAAAGCGCGCGGGCGGCATGTCCACGCGCAATCGGATTGCCGCATCGCATCCCCATCGCCTACCGGCTGCATGACATTGCTCCTTCACGCGTCGCTCGATGGCAGCAAGGGCGGCGGCGTCCGGATGGCGAATATCGATGGTGAACGAGACCCGGCCAGGGATGACGTTGATGGAACCGGGTTCGGTGGAAATACGACCGATTGTCAGCCGCGCCTCTTCGTCGGCTGGCATGATTTCCTCCTGCATGCGCGCGATGGCAACGGCGGCGGCCGCCATCGGGTCCTTGCGGAATGCGAGCGGCGTAGTCCCGGCATGGGCAGCCTCGCCGGAAAAGGTGACTTCGAGCCACTTGGTACCCTGGATGCCGGTAACGATGCCGATCGGGACGTTCTCACGTTCGAGGACCGGGCCTTGCTCGATGTGCAGCTCGATAAAGGCGGAGATGGCGTGACCGGTTGGGCGTATCTCGGCCTCCGGCAGTGCCTGCAGGGTTGCTTTCAGCTCGTCAGCAAAGACGGGATCGTCCGCTTGCCAGTCCTCGACGCGTCCGGCGCCGCAAAACGCCATCGAGCCCATGCAACCTGGCGAAAAGCGGCTTCCCTCCTCGTTGGTGAAGGCAACGATTTCGATCGGCCGGTCCGTCTCGACGCCGGCATCGCAGAACGCTTCCAGAACCTCGAAAGCGCAGAGCGTACCGAGAGCGCCATCGAAGCGGCCACCCGTCGGCTGGCTGTCAAGATGGCTGCCGATGAGCAGTGGCGCAAGCGTTGCATCCCTGCCTTCGCGTCTGATGAAGAGATTCGCGGCATCGTCCTGAAACACTGTAAAACCGCGCGCCAACGCACGCTCCGCGAGCAATCGGCGGGCGGTGCGGTCCTCGATGCTCAATGCCTGACGGTTCACGCCGCCGGCCGGCGTGGCGCCGATGGCCGCGAAATCGGAAATGGATTGCAGCAAGCGCCCAGCGATGACCTCAAGCCGTTCCTGGCTCATCGTCCGAGGCTCGCGAACAAGCGCTTGACCCGCTGGGGATCGACGGCATTCCACCAAACCCCGTCGTATTTGAGATCGCTTGCGATGATCACCCCGTCGGCGACGGAGAGGATGTCCTTGACATTTTCATGTGTCACGCCGCTGCCGACCAGTGTCGGCAGCTTGGCCGCCTCCTTGATCATGCCGATATAATCGAGTCCGGCGGCATGCCCTGTTCGCTGGCCCGTAGCGATGACCACGTCGGCGTCGAAAAAAACCAGGTCCTTGACTTGTTCCTCCACCGGCCGATCCGCAACGATCGCATGCGCGCCGTGCTTGACATGCGCATCCGCGAAAATGCGGATACCCTGCGCGCGAAGCTGTGCCCGATAGCGCATCGCGCGAGCAGCCTCGCCCTCCACGAAGCCTTCATTGGCTATATAGGCGTTGGCCCACTGGTTGACGCGGATGAAGGAGGCGGAGGCGGCGGAGGCGATGGCGAGTGCGGGAATTGCCGCGTTGGCGAGCACGTTGATACCGATCGGCCGGCCGAGTTCCCGGCGGATGCGATCGGCGATCACCGCCATGTGGGCGGAAGTCTCGTGGCCAATCTGGTCTGGCTTCGAGAATGGCACGTCACCGTGATTCTCGATTATCAGCGCGTCGCAACCGCCAGCAAGATAGGCTCGGGCGTCCGAAAGGCCGCGTGCATAGATCGCTTCCGCGCCCTCGTCGGCATAGCGCGGAGCGCCGGGTAGCGGGAGCAGATGCACTACGCCGATCACCGGATTGTCCCGTCCAAACAGCGTCTTCAGCGTATTCTTGTCCTGCCGTCCAATTGGGTTGTTCATATCGGTCACACATCTTCCAGCTTGGTTGTCTTTTTCAGGGAGGCAATTTCAGCGCGCGACGGGAAGGAAGCCAGCGTGCCAGGGCGGGCCACCGCAAGTCCCGCGGCAGCCGTCGCAACTTCTGCAGCGGAGGTGAGCGATGCGCCTTGCGCCAGAAGCCCGGCCAGCGTTCCCGCGAAACAATCACCGGCACCGCTGGCGTCAATGGCATCGATCTTCGCGGCTGGAAGGCGGATCGCCGGGGCGTGCGCAGTTTCGAGAAGCAGGGCGCCCGCGTCACCGAGCGTCACGATCGCACTGCCGGCCCCAGAGGCCAGCATCCGACGCGCTGCCCGCTCGTCATCGGCTTCGCCGGTGAGAGCCTCGGCCTCGGGCCGGTTGACGACGATGAGCGACACCGCGGAGAAGTCAAGGGATTGCGTCGGCAGCGGGCTGGGGTTGAAGACGGAATAAATCCCTGAAGCCCTTGCGGCACTGAGACAGGCCATCGTTGCCTCCGGCCGAAGGTTTCCCTGCATCAGCAGCATGTCGCTGTCGGTCCAGGTCTCTCCTAGCGTGGTCATGGCAAGCGGATCGAAGGCGGCGGCGCAGGCGGCAGCGGTGACGATGACATTCTCACCGGACCTATCGACCCAAATCACAGAGCGGTCGCAGGGAAAATCGAGGCGGCATAACCGGAGCGCCGGGACCTCGGCCGCGATCCGCGCCTCGACCCACTCGCTCGCCGCGTCGCGTCCGGCCGCTGCCCACAGCATCACGGATGCGCCGGTTCGGGCGGCGGCGACAGCCTGATTTGCGCCCTTGCCGCCCACGCCCTCCCCTGCAACCGTCGCATTCAGCGTTTCGCCCGGCCGCGGAAGCCGCTCCAGACGAAAGCTCGTATCGACGCAGACATTGCCGACGATATGGATGGTCATGAGCGCGTTCCCGCAGGGTTCGTCAGGCCGTTGCCCAGGCGAGCATCTGCTCAAACAGCGTCTTATAGCCGGGCCACGCGATGAACTCCGGCGGCAGCCAGTGCGGCCCTACGTCGGAGGTCCAGACCACTGTCTTGCCCTCTCCGTAGGTACCTGTGACGAGCAGAGGCAACGATCCGTATTCAGAGGAAACGGTCATCAACTGATTGGCGCCTTCCTTCAGCGTTACCTCGTTAAAACCGAGCAGATAGGGAAACTCGCCGGACAGGCCGGCAAGGATTGGGTGCGACGCGTCGCCAGATACCACGGGCGTGAAGCCTTCCGGCACTTCCACACGGTCATCGATCGGCAAACACGTTATAGGCAAAACCTCCTCGACGGCGGTATTGCGGAACCGCGCGCCGCCGTTGATCCCCTGGAACGAATAATAGCCGCCAAACATCAGCAGTGCGCCTCCCCTGGCGACATAGTCGCGCAGGAGCTTCAGCCGGTTCGGCGTCCGCCGGGAATGGATCCAGGTATGGGGATGAAGCAGGAGCGTGTTGGCGCCGATATCGGAGAGCACAACGGCGTCGTAGGCTTGAAGGCCGTCGAGCGTGCTCGGAAAGTCCCGCTGCGCCTCGTGCGCCGGCATGAAGGAGACATCGAAGTCGCTGCCCTTCAACGCTTTCAGCAATTCGTCGGCGCCCGTGTGATAGGTCACGGTCGGGAACTGGTCGAAGCCCTTGATATGGGTCGCGGTCGAGACCCAGGATTCGCCGGCGAGCAGGACTTTCTTCTTGGTCATGGGAACTCCTTGGACGATTGGCCGACGGGCTCAGCGCACGGCGGAAAAAACGGATTTCGGATTGTCTATGAGCATGCGGTCGAAAGCCGCTTGATCGACGCCGTGCCTCGTCAGCCGCGGCAGGAAGTGTTTCAGGATGTAGCCGTAACCGAAACCGCCATAGCGGGTGAGCATGATCTTGAGGAAGACGTCCTGCGACAGCAGGAGTCTGCCGACATGGCCCTTGTCGATCAGCGTGGCTATGGCGCGGGCATTTTCCTCGTCCGAAGGCGACTGGGCGTCCTGATCGGCGTAGTAGTAATCCATGCCGATCATGTCGTATTCCAAAAAGGCACCGCGCCGGGCGAGCGAGGTCTGGTAGTCGAGATCGCCATGACTCGGATTCATATGGCACAATACGGTGTGGGCTGGATCGGCCCCTTCTTCCTCCACCACGTCGAGAACGCGGTGCGCCAAGCGCTCCCAACCGGGGAGATGTATCGACAGCGGCAGGCCGGTAATCCTGGCTGCCCGCGCCGAAGCGCGCAACGACTTCTCCTCCTCGGCCGTGAAATGGCGGCTGACTCCGATCTCGCCGATGATCCCGGCCATGATCTCGGGCTGACTCTCGCCGCCACCGACATCCTCGACAATGAACTGGGTGACCTCCTCGACATCCATCTCCCTCAGCCATTCGGGATGGGTATGCTCCAGATAGAATCCGGTGCCCATGATGATCCGCAGACCGGACATGCGCGCGATGCGTGCAAGCCCCGCCGCGTCGCGGCCGATGCCGAAATTCGTGGTCTCCACCACGGTGCAGCCGCCGAGCATCTGGAACCGCTTGAGTTCGGATAGCGCCAAGTCCCCGTCGTCCAGCGAGACGTTGTCCCGGTTTATATAAGGATTCATCCGGAGTTCACCGATGATCCCGATGTCGACCTTCTGCTCGGCAATCGCCTTTTCGTCCGGATGGCACGGGCAGATCCAGCTCCGTGTTCCGTCGAGTAAGATGTGCTCATGCATCAGCGTCACGCCGAGATCCTCGACCGGAACGGGGCCGGTCACAGTCATGGCGGTGCCGGAAAAGACGCCGATCGGATGGCTCTTCTTCGGCTGGTCGGTAAAGAGTTCCTCCAGCATCAGCGTCCCTTCGCCTCGCCCCTGAACAGCCGGAAATTGAGCCAGATCGCCACGAGAATGATTAAGCCGGTCACAATCGGTGTGAAAAAGGGCGAGAGATGCGACAGGATGAGGCCATTCGCCAGGACCGCGACCGTAAGCGCGCCGAGGATCGTACCGACCAGAGAGCCGCGCCCGCCGAAGAGGCTGGTGCCGCCGAGCACGACCGCGGCGATGACGTCGAGTTCGAATCCCTGCCCCGCATTCGAGGAGCCGGAGCCGAGGCGGGCGGAAAGGATCACGCCTGCCGCCGCCGCTGACGTGCCGGAAAGCGTATAGACCCACAGGATGACCCGGCGCGTGTTGACGCCGGCCCGCCGCGTCGCTTCGGCATTGGCCCCCACCCCGGTCACATAGCGCCCAAAATGGGTTTCGTTAAAGGCGACATAGGCGGCGGCGAGTACGGCGACCGCGATCAGTGCAGGCGCGGGAATTCCGAATACCCAGGCTCGACCGATCGCCACGAACGGGCTTGCTGGGTCGATTGGGATCGAATAGCCGCCGGTGATCAGCAGCGCGAAGCCGCGGATGACCGAAAGGCCGGCGAGCGTGACGATGAACGCAGGGATACGCTCATAGGCGATGAAATAGCCCTGGATCACGCCCACTATACCGCCAAGCATGAGCATGAGCAGAATGGCCAGCGGCCAGGGAAGCCCGGCCTGGAGTGCGGCTGCCGAGAGCGTGGCGGTAAGCGCGAGAACCGAACCCACCGACAGGTCGATGCCGCCCGTGGTGATGACAAAGGTCATCGCCGCAGCGACGACGAGCAGCGGCGCGGACTGACGGACGACGTTGAGAAGATTCGGTGCAGTCAGAAAAGCGTCGGTCGTCGCCGAGAAGAAGACGCAGCAGGCGACGAAGAACAGCGCAATCGACATGACGCCGCCATTCGCCACAAGCTTGTCGAGGATCGTCGCCTCGCGCATGCGCGGCGGATGGCTGGCATAGGTGTTGCTTTCGGACGAGCTCATGCGGGAAGGCCTCGCTCCTGGGTGCGGCCAGCGGATCGGGCGGAGAACTTTCGCCCGACGATGAGGCTGACGACTTCCTCGATATCGGTTTCTTCGATGCGCCGTTCGGCGACGTTGCGGCCCTCGTACATCACCTGTATGCGGTCGCATACGAGAAAGAGATCCTGTAGCCGGTGCGTAATCAGGATCACGGACACACCGCGTTGCGAAACCGTGCGGATCAGTTCCAACACGGCTTCGACTTCGGCAACCGCAAGAGCGGCCGTCGGCTCGTCCATGATCAGCACGGAAGGGTCGAAAGACGCGGCGCGGCCGATCGCGATCGACTGACGCTGCCCGCCGGAGAGATTCTCCACTTTCATGCGCGTATCGGGGATGACGATACCCAAATTGGAGAGCATGTCGCGCGCGCGCTCATGCATGACCTTCTTGTCGAGCAGCGGCACGCCGGCCATCCGCCTCTTCGGCTCGCGGCCGAGAAAGAGATTGCCGGCGACGTCAACGGTGTCGCAAAGCGCGAGGTCCTGATAGACCATCTCGATGCGCGCGGCGCGGGCATCCGCCGGAGAGGTGAAGGATACGGGATTGCCGTCGATCTCGATCGTGCCCGTGTCTGGAATGACGGCGCCTGAAAGCACCTTACTCATGGTGGATTTGCCGGCACCGTTATCGCCGACCAGGCCGAGTACTTCTCCCGGCATAAGATTCAGTGACGCATTGTCGAGTGATTGCAGCGCGCCGTAGCGTTTCGATATGCCGGTCATTCTGACGCGGCTGACTTGCGTTTCGATCATGTTCCCTGGCCCTTGCGGTGAACCCGGCCGCCCGGTCCAGGTTGAAGACCGGGCAGCGGCGGCAGACGGCTTATTTGAACATGTCGCGATAATCGTCGACGTTCTCCTTGGTGACGATCGTGACCGGCACGTTGATGATCGGATCGATCTTCTCGCCTTTCTTCAGCTTGACGAGCGCCTCGACGGCTGCTTTGCCTTCCCCCGCCGGATCCTGTTGGATCACGGCCGTCACGAAGCCCTGATCGATACCGTCGATCGCGGACTTGGTCAGGTCCCAGCCGAACACCTTGATGGAGTCGCTACGGCCCTGGCTCGTAACGGCGGAGACTGCGCCCAGCAGCGCCGGTTCGCCCGTGGCATAAAGCGCGGTCATATCCGGATTAGCGGTCATCAGGTTCTCGGCAGCCGAGAGCGCCACGTCCTGCACATTCTGGCCATCGACGGTGTTGAGGAATTCAATCTTCTGTCCACTTTCCTCAACCGCAGCCTTGAAGCCGTCGAGACGCTGGTTCTGGATAAAAGAGTTCAGCGCGCCGATCACGCCGACCTTCGCTGTACCACTCATCTCGTTCTTGACGTAGTCTGCGAAGAATTTGCCAATTTCGCCACCCGCCTTGGTGTTGTCTACGCCTACGAAGGAGACGTTGTCGCCCTCCGGAATCTGCGCGTCGATGGCTATAACGGGAATGCCCGCGTTCTTGGCCGCGGTGATCGCCGGCTTCACCCCGTTGACGTCGATGGCGATCAAGATGATGCCATCCACCTTCTGGGTAATGTAGGTCTCGATGGCGTCATTTTGGGCAGAGGGGACATTGTTGGCGTTGAAGACGACGAGATCGACTCCGGCCGCCTTAGCCGCCTCGTTCGCACCCTCGTTTATCTGGTTGAAGAAGAGTGCCTGCTGGTTGATGGTGACGACGGCGAATGTATCGGCGAAGGCGCTGGAAGCGCTCGCCGATAGCGTCATGACGACGGCTGCGGCGCAGCCGAGCAAGTATCTGGTTCGACCCATTTTTGTCCCCTTGATTGTAGCCTCGAACGGCGTTTACGAAGGCATTATTCAAGCCACTTGAATTCATGTCAAGTAGCTTGAATAAACCTCGCGAAAGCGGGCGAGAAAAGGTTTCCAGGAGATATCAGAAGGTCGGTGGGGTATTGACCCAGAAGATCGAGGCGCGTTCTTTCCCTACGTTCCGGTACCAATGAGAAAGCTCGGAATTAAACACGAAACTGTCGCCAGCCGACAACCGGTACGTCTGCTCACCGAGCATCAGCTCGATTTCCCCGACCAGAACATAGCCTACTTCCTCGCCGAGGTGCTGGATGGGGCCGGCGCTCTGCCCTCCAGCATCGATGTGATGAATGTTGCACTGGAGCAAGTGACCGGTCGAATAGGGGATGACACGTTCGAGCGATATGCCTTCGCCGCGCCGTAGCGGGTCGAGTGCAATCAACGGACGGGTGCCGGCGCGAAACACCACCCCCTCCTCGCCGTCGGTCTCTTCGAACATCCAGCCAATATTGGAATCGAGCGCCCTCACTAGGCGGTGCAGCATAGGGAGAGAGGGGGAAGCCTTGCCGTTCTCGATCTTGGAAAGCAGGCTCTCCGAACATTCGGCGGCCTGCGCCAGCCCCTTCAACGTGAGCCCTCGCGTCTGGCGGGCGAGCCTCAAGCGCGCACCTAGCCGCACTGGATTGGACTGGATTCTATCCCCCTGGCTGCTCTCTGGCGGCAACGGCGGCTTGACCATGTTCATGATGTGAGTATCGCTTTAATCGGGATTGCGATCATATGTCTTTGTGCCGGTGGGTGTCCAGAGAGCGCCGGCATCGCCAACGGAGCTGGACAGCTGGCAACCGGTGCGTCGCCGCGGCCGCATCCTATTCCGGGTCGAAGCCGCGACACTTGACATTTGTCACACGTGATGAATTATGTCAGCATCTCCGTCCGAAAGAGCTCCATGCCGATCCGCGCCAACGACCAGATCATCCACAAGGCCGCCTGGCTCTACTATACGCACGGCCTGCGCCAGGATGAAGTCGCCCAGCGGCTGGAAATCTCGCGTGCTTCCATCGCCATGTATCTGCGCAAGGCGCGCGAGATGGGCATCGTCACCATCACCACATCGACGGAGCTCTTCTCCGACGACGTCCTTGCCCGCGAGCTGGAGGACGCCGCGGGACTGACGAGCGTCTGGATCGTCCCCGAGGACCGGCAGGCCATGGACCCGGCCGTCGAGATGCCCGTGGTGGCGGCCTCGGTTTTCCTGGAGCTCATCAACAAGGGGGACCGGATAGGGGTCGCCTGGGGCCGCACCGTGTATCACATAGCGGACGTCATGCCGTTCGCCGATCTTCGGGGCGTGTCGGTCGTGCAGCTCTGCGGCAATCTCGGCGCTCCCTACTCCTACCGCCCGGATCAGTGCACGACGGAAATCGCCCGTCGTCTCAATGCCGAAGGCATCAATTTCTATGCGCCCCTCGTCCTCTCATCCGAGCGGCTTGCAGAGGAGTTGCGCCGCGAGCCCGTCATCCGGGAGCAACTTGCCACGATTTCGGACTGCAAGCTCGCACTCTACTCCGTCGGGGGGATCGAGGAGGACAGCCACCTCGTCAAATGCGGTGCCCTTTCGGCGAAAGACATGCATGCCATGGGCAAAAGGGGAGCAGCCGGCGTCATCGCCGGACAACTGATCGATCTTGACGGTCAGTGGATGGACTGCGCGCATAATCGACGCTGCATCTCGGCAGACCTCGACTCCATCCGCGCGATCCGGAAGCGCATGCTGGTGGTGCAGGAGGACAGCAAGTTCGAGCCGCTGGTGGCGGCTCTGAAGGGCGGGTTTGCTTCGCATCTGGTCGTCACCGCCTCGATGGCGCGACGGATCATGGACCGCTGGAGCCGCGATCGTTGAAATGCGCGCCGAGCGTCCATCGGGACGCGCGGCGCACGCAATCAGGGCTTCGGCATCCAGGCCGGCATGGCGACGTCGGCATGAGCGAATTGCGGCAGCTTCACGCCGAGTTCTTCCATGTTCTTGATGTCCTGATCGCTCAGGTCCTTCTGGGTGATCAGCGTCGGCGGCACGATCACCTGACGGCCGGGATCCTCGCCGGCAAGCAGCATGGCGAGCGAACGCACCGAGACCTGGCCGACGACGGCGGGATTCGTCGCGGCGGTCGCCACCCAGGCCGAGCCCGCCTCCCGCATGGCGGCGATGTCCGAGGTCGAGATGTCGGCCGAGTAGATCTTCACGCTGGAGGAGAGGCCCGCCTCGTCGACCGCGATCTTCACACCCTTGGCGAATTCGTCATAGGGGGCGAACATCACCGTGATGTCCGGGTTGGCTGAAATCACGGAACGGGCCTGGTTGGCGACGGAATTTGCGATCGGGTTGTCCATCGTGCCGAACTGGGCAGCTTCCTCGATGCCGGAATATTTCGTCTTGAATTCCTTCCAGGTCTCGTCGCGGCGGTCGAGCGGCGCGATCCCGGCGACGTAGACGTAACCCGCCTTGAAGCTCTCGCCGTTATCCTTGATCGCCTGTTCGAGGGCGAGGCGGGCGAGGTCGCGGTCGGACTGTTCGATCTGCGGGATCTTCTCGTTCTCGACATTCACGTCGAAGGCGACGACCTTGATGCCGGCATCGACCGCGCGCTGTGCAGCTTCCTTCATGGATTCGGTCAGGCCGTGCTGGATGATGATGCCATCCACTCCGAGCGCTATCGCCTGATCGACCATATCGGCCTGGAGCGCGGCGTCCTGACGGCTGTCGAAGATCTGAAGCTGCACCCCGAGCGCCTTGGCCTGCGCTTCGACGCCCGCGAGATAGGACTGAAAGAAGTCGCCGGTCGAAAGGTAACGCACGAGCGCGATCTTCACGTCGCCGGGCTTGTCGAACGGCTTCGGCATCTCGGCGGCAAGGGACGGTACGCCGAAGGCAGCCGCGCCCATAAGCGCGAGCGTCCATCTGCCCAGGGTTCTGCGAGTTACGTCCATGTCAGTCTCCTCCACTGATGAACTTTGACGGTCCGCCGAGGTCTCCTCAGCGTTTGCCTCTTTTCGAGAGCGCAAAGGTAAAGATCAGGGCGACGACGAGCACCGCGCCCTTGATGAAATCCTGCGTGTAGTATGGCGCATTCATCATCGTCAGACCCTGCAGGAGGATGCCGACGAAAAGCGCGCCGACGGCCGTACCGAAAGCGTTCGGCTTGGCCGCGCCCAGCACGGCAAAACCGATCAGCGCGGCGGCGACGGCGTCGAGCAGCAAATTGTTTCCGGAAGCGATATCGCCGCGGCCGAGGCGTGCTGCGAGCAGAATGCCGCCGATAGAGGCGAAGACGCCGGAAATGACGTAGGCCGAGATCTTGTAGGCATTGACCGGCGCCCCCGCGAGCGCGGCCGCGCGCTCGTTGGATCCGACCGCATACATTATGCGGCCGAAGCGGGTGTATTCGAGGAAGAACCAGATCGCCACGGCGAGCACCACGAGCACCACGACCGAGACCGGCACGAGGTTCGGCAGGACGAGATCGAAGCGGTGGCGCCCGAGCGCCAGGAAAGCCGGACTGAAAGTGCCGGTCGCGACCGAACCGTCGGGCAGCGTCATGCCCGCGGCAATCGATCGGCCCTCGGTCGGGATGCGCTGAAGGCCGAGCAGCAGGAACATCATGCCGAGGGTAGCCAGAAGGTCCGGAACGCGCATGTAGACGATGATGAAGCCGTTGATCAGGCCGACGAGCGCGCCGACGGCAAGGCAGACGAGCGCCGCCGTAAGCGCGTCACCCCCCATCACCACCATGACATAGGAGGAAGCCATCATCGCCGTGGTGGCGACCGAGCCTATGGACAGGTCGAACCCCCCGACGACAAGCGTCGCCGTCACGCCGAGGGCCAGAATGCCGGTGATCGACACGGATTGCAAAATGAAGACGGCGCTTTGAGGGGAGGCAAAACCTCCGGTTACGAGCGAGAAATAAAGAACCATGCCGGCGAGCAGCATGAGGAAGCCGTACTTGATCGCGGTTTCCCTGATGCCCCACGGGCCCGGAAGCACGGGGGCCGCGGCGGATTTGCTCTGTTCACTGCTCATGATGCATGACCTGCTGATGGGATTGACCGGCGATCTCCGACAGCAGGCGCTCGACATCGACTTCAGTGTTCCGATGTTCGCCGACGATGGTCTGCTCCGACATGACAAGGATGCGGTCGGCGACCTCGAACGCTTCGTCGAGTTCGGTCAGGAAGAGGATGGTGGAACGGCCCGCGGCCGAGATGCGCAGCTTGTTGCCGATGTCCCGGCGCGCGGCGATGTCGACGCCCTGGAACGGCTCGTCGAGGATGAGCAATCGGGAAGGCTCGCAAAGCCAGCGCCCGACCATCACCTTCTGCTGGTTTCCGCCCGAAAGTGTCTGCATCTCGTCGCGTTCGTTTCGGCAGATGACGCCGAGCGAGGTGATCTGCCCGCGCGCCTTCTCTCTTTCGGCCCTGCGGCTCGATATGCCGAAGCGGGAGAGCCTGCTCAGAAACGGCAGGCTGATGTTCTCGTAGATGTTGAAATCGGGCACGATACCGCTTTCGGCGCGATCCTTCGCAACGAGGAAAACGCCGCGCGCAATCGCCTGACCGGTTGTCGTCGGCGCATAGCGTAGGCCGTCAAGGGTCATTTCGCCGGCCACCGGGGAGCGCGCACCAAACAGCGTTTCGGCAAGCGCCGTCTTGCCGACCCCAACCAGGCCGGTGACCGCGACGATCTCGCCGTCGAGGAGATCGAAATCGAAAGGCCGCGCATGGTCGGAGAGCTTCAGGCCGCGCACCTTGAAGATCGGCCCGCCGGCCTTGTGCACCGCGATTTTGCCGGCCGAAACCTTGCGGCCCAGCATCGCGTCGACGGCGCCCTCGTAGTCGAGGTCGGGCCCGTCGAAACGGCCCGTGATCCGGCCATCGCGAAGCGAGACGATGCGGTCGGCGAGACGGCGGATATCCGACATGCGGTGCGAGATATAGAGAATGGCGACGCCGCGTGCCTTCAGCCGGTCGACCAGATCGAAGAGGCGGTCCGCTTCGGCGCTCGAGAGGGAGGAGGTCGGCTCGTCGAGGATAAGCACCTTCGGCTCATGCGACATCGCCCGGGCAATCGCCACCATCTGCCGGTCGGCAAGGGTCAGGTCGTTGACGTTGGCGGCAAGATCGATGGAGAGCCCCATATGGGCGGCGACCGCGGCCGCCTCGCGCCGGACGCGCCGCGGATTGAAGAAGAACCGCGAGCCACGCCCGTTCAGCCGGTCGAACGTCAGATTGGTTGCGACATCGAGGTCGGCGACGACCCCGTCGTTGATGTTCTGGTGCACGGTGACGACGCCGGCGCGGATCGCCTCGGCGGGCGTCACCGGCTCGAAAGCTGCATCCGCAAGCGTTATCGCGCCGGCGTCGCGCGCATAGACGCCGGAGAGAATGCGCACGAGGGTCGATTTTCCGGCGCCGTTGGCGCCCATCAAAATCGTTACCGCGCCGGCCTTCAGATCGAGATCCACCCCCTGGAGGACCTGCACGGGTCCAAAGGATTTGCGCACGCCCTCGATGCGAAACACTGCCTGTCCGCTCATTGTCTCCTCCCGACGCTGCACGTTAGGATAGCCATTCATCAAATGTCAAGGTCATTGACATTTGCCAGAATGGTGCCTTAGCTGTGCCATGGCGGCGGGTGGTGGAGGCCGCGCCATGCGCAGGAGGAGGACGATATGGACAAGCAAGTCTTCGAGGCGCTCAGCGCCGAAACATTGCCGCATCGGCTCGGCGGCAATTCCGCTCTCAGGGAGAAGATCGGCGAGGACGTCTCGCACTGGACCGTCAAGGAGGTCGGCGACGGCAATCTCAACCTCGTCTTCATCGTCACGGGCAGCAAAGGCACGGCGGTCGTGAAGCAGGCGTTGCCTTATGTGCGCCTTGTCGGCGAGAGCTGGCCACTGCCTCTGAAACGCTCCTTCTTCGAATACCATGCGCTGGTGCGTCAGGCCGCGCGTGCTCCCGGCACGGTGCCGGCGATCTTCTTCTTCGACGAGACGCAGGCGCTGATCGTCATGGAGTATCTGACGCCGCACGTCATCCTGCGCCGCGCGCTGATCGATGGATGCGAATTGCCCAATATAGGCTGCGATCTCGGCCTCTTTGCCGCCCGCACGCTTTTCCGCGGCTCGGACCTTTCCATGGCGACGCGCGACAAGAAAGCGGACCTGGCGCTCTTTGCGGACAATGTCGAACTGTGCGACATCACCGAAAATCTCGTTTTTTCCGATCCCTATTTCGAAGCCGAACTCAACCGCCACACCGCGCCGCAGCTCGACCCGATCGTGACGGAGCTCCGTTCCGACCGTGACCTCAAGGTCGAGGCGCAGCGGCTGAAGCATCTCTTCTCCGCCAAGGCAGAAACGCTCTGCCACGGCGACCTGCATACCGGTTCGGTGATGGTCACGGACGCCGAGACCCGCGTCATAGACCCGGAATTCGCCTTCTACGGACCGATCAGCTTCGACGTCGGGATGCTTCTCGCCAATTTCTGGATGAGCTACTTCTCGCAGAGCGGCCAGGAGAGCACGACCGGCGCGCGCGACAGCATGCGCGTCTATCTGCTCGAGACGATCGAAACGATCTGGGAAACGTTCCGCTCCGAATTTGCCCGACTCTGGCGGACCGAGCGCATGGGCATGCTTTACCAGGCGCGCGTTTTCGAGGACAGGAACGACGCGCTCGGCGCCGAGCAGGCGCTCAACATCGTCATCGAGGAAATCTGGCGCGAGATGCTGGGCTTTGCCGGAATTGAGATCCACCGCCGCATTCTCGGCCTCGCCCACAATGCCGATTTCGAAACGATTGCCGATCCCGACCGCCGCGCCGCCTGCGAAAGCAAGGCGTTGAAGCTTGGACGTCATCTCGCCGTCAACCGGCATCGCATCCACAGCCTCAGGGACATCCGCGCCACGGCGGAGCGGCTTCAGAAGGAGACACTCGCGTGAAAATCGGAGAACGTCATTACCACACGATCTGGCTCAACGAGGATGGCCGCTCCGTCGACATCATCGACCAGCGGTGGCTGCCGCACGACTTGCGTGTCGTGACGCTGAAGACTGTCGCCGACGTGGCCGTCGCCATTCGCGACATGTGGGTGCGCGGCGCGCCGCTGATCGGCGTCACCGCCGCTTACGGCGTTGCCATTGCCATGGCGGAGGACCCATCGGATGTGCATCTTGATGCCGTCCGGGACAAGCTTCACGAAACGCGACCGACCGCCATCAACCTGCGTTGGGCCCTCGACGCGATGCGGGATCATCTCCGCCCGCTGCCGGAAGCAGGACGCGCGGACGCCGCCTATGAGCGCGCCGCGGAAATCGCCGAAGAGGACGTCGAACTCAACCGCGCCATCGGTGCGAACGGCCTCAACGTCATCCGCGAAATCGCCGCAAAGAAGAAGCCGGGCGAGCCGGTTCGCATCCTGACCCATTGCAACGCCGGCTGGCTGGCGACCGTCGATTACGGCACCGCGACGGCGCCGATCTACATGGCGGTCGAGGAAGGCATACCGGTGCACGTCTATGTCGACGAGACGCGGCCGCGCAATCAGGGCGCCTATCTCACCGCCTGGGAAATGAGCAGCCATGGCGTGCCACACACGCTGATCGTCGACAATGCCGGCGGCCATCTCATGCAGCACGGCGACGTGGACATGGTGATCGTCGGCACCGACCGCACCACGGCCAATGGCGACGTCTGCAATAAAATCGGCACCTACCTCAAGGCCCTCGCCGCACGGGACAACGGCGTGCCCTTCTATGTCGCTCTGCCGTCGCCTACGATCGACTGGACGGTCCATGACGGGATCAAGGAAATTCCGATCGAGGAACGGCCCGGCGACGAGGTGAGCTTCGTGCAGGGACGCGCGTCCGACGGCTCCATCGCCAGCGTTCGCATCTCGCCGGAGGGCAGTCCCGCGGCAAATCCCGCCTTCGACGTGACGCCCGCGCGCCTGATCACCGGACTCATCACCGAGCGCGGCATCGCCGCGCCGTCACCGGAAGGGCTTAAAGCGCTCTTCCCGGAACGGCGCTGAACCGACGCCGCGACCGGACGGCAGTCAGACCTCTATGCTGCGCCGGGAGGCCATGACATAGAGCCCGCTCGCGAGCGTCGCGACGGCGCAATAGGTGATGGCACCGAGCGGGCCGAAGCTGTCCACGAAGAGCCCGCCGAGAACAGCGCCGCTGGCGATGCCGACCTGAAAGGTCGCAACGATGAGACCGCCCGTGCTTTCCGCATGGTCGGGTGCGGCTCGCACCATCCAGGTCTGGACGGCGACTGGCAGCGCCCCGAACGCGAAGCCCCACAGGGTCACCGCCACGGCCGACACGACATCGAGCGAACCGAAGGTCACGAGGGCGAACGCCATCGCCGCGATGAGCAGCGTTCCGAGGCTCACGGCCGCCGTGATGCTGCGTTCGATGATGAGCCCGCCGGCCAGATTGCCGAAGAAGCCGCCGATGCCGTAAGCCAGCAGGATCAGGGAGATCGCCTCGATGCCGAACTCCGGGACGTTTTCGAGGAACGGGCGCACATAGGTGAAGCCGGCGAAGTGGCCGGAGACGAAAAGCAGGACGGTGATGATCCCGATTCGGATGCTCGGCATGTGCATGAGGTCGAACAGAAGCTTCATGCTAGGCGCCGACTGCGGCGGCAGCCGCGGTATGGTCGCCATCTGTACGATCAGCGTTACGGCACCGACCGCCGCAGCCATCAGGAATGCGGCTCGCCAGCCCCAGAGATCGCCGATATAGGCGCCTAAAGGCGCCGCACAGACCGTCGCCACCGAGACGCCGGTGAAGACGATCGACATGGCACGAGGCACGAGCGACATCGGCACGAGGCGCAAGGCGATCGCCGCCATCATCGACCAGAAGCCGCCGAGCCCGATGCCGAGGACGACGCGTGCGGCAAGGAGCATGGCGAGATTGGTGGCGAAAGCCGCAAGCAGGCTGGAGGCGATCAGCGCCAGGGTGAAGCCCCAAAGCACGAGCCGGCGGTCGAACCGGCGCGTGGCGATGGCGATCGTGAGCCCGGCGACCGCGCCGACGACGGCGGTCGCCGTCACCGCCTGGCCGGCCGTGCCCGTGCTGATACCGAGATCGGCGGCCATCGGCGTGAGAATGCTGACGGGGAGGAATTCTGCGGTGACGAGGCCGAACACGCCGAGCGCGAGGGAGCCGACCCCGGCCCATGCCGGATCGATTCGCTCCTCGCTTTCCGGTATGAACGTGGCGTCCAAAGTGGTCGCTGTATCTGTCATAAGAGCGGTCTCCTTGAGAGGGTCCGGCTTAGATAAGGCGTGACGCCCTGGACATTCCATGCTAGAAATTCCGTAATGCTTGATCATTCGTCCAAAATATCTTCTTCCGCTTCGGAGGATTTTCTCAGCGAACTTCTGCGCGGACTGCGCCTCGACGGCGTCGATTACGTCCGTTGCGAATTGACCGCGCCCTGGGGAATTTCATTTCCGGCGCAGGAGGCGGCACGCTTCCACTTCATCTGCGGAGACTGCTGGCTGCGGGTGGCCGACGGAGACTGGATCGAACTGAAGCGCGGCGATGCCGTGCTTCTGCCGCGTGGCGGCGCGCATGCGCTGGCGAGCGCGCCCGGCGAGAAGCTGTCGCCGCTCGAAGCCTATTCGGTCCAGGAGGTATGCCATTGCGTCTACGACGTCTGCGGGGGCGGGCGCGGCAAGACCACCATCCTTTTCTGCGGCAGTCTGCGGTTCAACATGGATGCCATGCATCCGTTGTTGCGCATGATGCCGGACGTGATGCGCATCGACGCCCTGACGGCAAGCGAGCCGGCGATCCCGCACATGCTCGACGCCATGGCGCGGGAAGTCGGCGCCAGCCGCGTCGGCTCCGGCGGCGTGCTTGCGCGGCTGGCCGACGTGCTCGCGGCGCTCATCATCCGCTCCTGGGTGGAGCACGGATGCGGCAATACCAATGGCTGGGTGGCGGCGGTCCGCCATCCCGGGCTCGGCCGCGTAATCGCGGCCATGCACCTCGATCCGGAAAAGAGCTGGACCGTGGATTCCCTCGCCAAGCTCATGGGCGCCTCGCGCTCCGGCTTCGCGCAGCAGTTCGCCGCCGTGGTCGGCGAGACGCCGGCCCGCTACCTCACGCAGGTGCGCATGCATCAGGCACGGCAATGGCTGACCCGCGACCGCATGCGCATCTCCGTCGTCGCGCGCCGCCTCGGCTATGACTCGGAAGCCTCGTTCAGCCGCGCCTTCAAGCGTGTGATCGGCCTGCCGCCGAGCCACTATCGCGGATCCGAACCGCCAGAAGCACCGACATTTACCATCGGCGAGGGCTGAACGAGAGGCAAAGTAGGCCTACGGCACGTTTCCTTAATCGTAATCGATTGAAGGGCAAAGACATGCAGCAGATCAAAGTGCTGCAGGACTTTTGCGTGTCTGACACGCGGCGCTGTAGAGCATTTGACCCAACGCACTTCCGGCCGGAGAACCGTTACACACTTTTCCTGGACGTGCTTTAAGGCGGCCATTCCTCGGCTGTCCATTCCCGCGCGGTGTGGATGACGCGCAGGATCATGACGCTTTCGCGGTCGCCGTGGCTCATCAGTGCATATGCGATTACATAGGGCAAGCGGTTGATGGACTTCTCGTACGTGCCGATCACCCGCCCCGGCCTCCCGGTCGCCATCTCGCCGAGTGCTGCGGCCGTATCGCGAACCCGGCCCGCCACTCTTGCCGCTGCATCCGGGTCTTCCCGTGCAATAAAGAAAACCTGATCCTTGAGGTCATCCAGAGCTGCACGCGACCACTGAACAGGCCGCCTCAAACTTTATCGCCCTTGCCGGTCTCGGCCTTCCGGATCAAGCCGAAAATTTCAACCATGGCCTCTTCATGCGGAACGAGGCGGCCAGCTTCGGCATCAGCCATGCCGCGCTTGATCCCGTCGATGATTTCAAGCTCCCGGTCCACATAGGCAGCCAGGGCTTCGCCCGCGAGGAAGGAGCGGCTGCGCGAAGTGGCGCTAGCGATCCGATCGAGCTTTTTCTTTAACTCGGGGCTGACCCGAATGGTCATGGTGGTGCTGACGGGCATGACATTATCCTGTATTCGGTTGTGTACACGCTAACACAAGGTAGCGAAACCGTCCAATCTACCTTCCTAAGACGTGTGAACACGGCCGCCGTGGACGCAGTCATCAGACGCGGAAAACGAGTGGTCTACACGACCCGACCACATCGCAGAGTTGCAAAAATGCAGCACGCGACATGTTTGTCGGTTCTGCCGTAATGAGGACTCCATCTCAAGCGGATCATTTGTTATCGCTTTGGTGAAGAGCGTTGGCATTGTAGAGGTCCACTTTGCCTAAGTAAAAACCGGTCTCAATCCATTTCTCACCCGTACTGCCGCCGGCCGACGAGAGTCGGTGGGGTATGAATGTGTTCATCGGGTGGTGGCATGAGACCGGTCTGGCATCGTTTAAATGTGCCAAGTGCAGCCCCGCTGTCTCAGCTCTTCACCCCCCGAACGCCGCCATGCCGTGCCCTAAGGGCTTTCTCACGCTCCCATCTTGGTGGACTTCCGAAAGGAAGGCCAAGACGGTATGTGCAATACACTTCAGGTCCGTTGGACCATCATTCCCCTAATCCCCCCTCAGCCTTGGGTAGCATGCAGCGGATGCGGCGGCGTTAGAGCCTTCGAAAGCAGCAACAAGATCAGGCTTAATGCCAATGGTCGGAAGCTTGATGCATGGCTTATCTACAAATGCTCGACGTGCGACAGGACCTGGAACCGCCCAATATTCGAACGCCGAAATGTTCGCGACATCCGTCCCGCTGTCCTCGACGCACTACAGTCCAACGATCCCTCTTGGATTCAAGCGGAGACTTTCAATCTCGAAGCACTCAGGCGGAAGTCGCAAAGGATCGATGAGTTTTCCGAATTCGAGGTTCGAAAGGAGCTGCTGCACGAGGTTGCTGATTGGGAGCACTTGGAGATCGAGCTTTCAGTTCCATTCCCGAGCAGTACGCGCCTCGATCGCTTACTTGCCTTGGAGCTAAGAATCTCGCGCTCTCAGTTGAGCGCACTCCATCGGAGCGCTTTGCTTCGGACGACACCTGATCGCACCGATCTCTTACGACGGCGAATCAGGAACGGTATTCGGGTAACCTTGGATCTTTCAGGCATGGCCGACAGGGATCTGGTGTGGAAGCCGGCTGCTATTGAAAATACTTCGTAGAAGGAGCCCCCCAAGGGCGGGAACTTCAGGCCCCCTTGCGGTGCTTTCCGATGGAAGACACTCCGGCTGCACTTAATCAGCGCGGTCTGCCGAAACTCGTCGTCGGTGACCAGGATCGGTACGCCTTTCGCGTCTCAGGGCATCCGCCTCGGGGTTGCTGACATTGATCGGCACGCCGGCCCTCCATGTGGAGCGTTTCTTTAAATGTAGACCCCTGCATCTGCATAACCAAGCACGGCCATGCGGCAGTTGTGAGCGGGGCGCCGGCTCGCTACCGCAAGCGCCGCCCGTCTTCGGCAAAGAACCGCCTTCGGTCCTCCGGTACGGCGAAAGAAAGTCTTTCCCCTGCCTGCCAGTTCGGACCCTCGCGCTGTTCGACGACGAGGCTCTGGCCGTCTTCGAGCTGGCAGTAGAGGTAGCGCGTTCCACCGAGATATTCCGAGAACTCGACCTGGGCAGTGATCCGTTCCGGTCCCGGCTCCGCCACGGCGATATGTTCGGGCCTTATGCCGAAAAGCAGGCGCTCGCCGTGCCTCAGGCTGCCGCCGTCGATCGCTGCCTCGACTGTGGTCTCGCCGACCCGGATCGTCCCGTCCCCCTGCCATTCCGCATCGAGAAAATTCATCCGTGGCGAACCGATGAAGCCTGCCACGAACATGTTGGCCGGGTCCTCGTAAACGTCGCGGGGGCTGCCGGCCTGCTCGATCCGGCCGTCCCGAAGCACGACGATCTGATCGGCCAGCGTCATCGCTTCCGTCTGATCGTGTGTGACATAGACCATCGTGTTGCCGAGCTCGCGGTGCAGGCGGGCAATCTCGATGCGCATCGAGACGCGCAGTTCCGCATCGAGGTTGGAAAGCGGCTCATCGAACAGGAAGACGTCGGGCTTGCGCACGATCGCCCGGCCGATCGCCACGCGCTGGCGCTGGCCTCCGGAAAGCTGACCGGGTCTTCGGTCGAGCAGATGGTCGATCTTGAGAATGGCCGAGACCTGCGCGACGCGGCGCTCGATTTCGGCCGAATCCGTTCGCGCCATCTTGAGCCCGAAGCCGAGATTGTCGCTGACGCTCATATGGGGGTAGAGCGCGTAGGACTGGAAGACCATGGCGATGCCGCGCTCGGAGGGGTCGAGGTCTGTCACGTCCCTGCCCTTGATTGCGATCTCCCCCTCGGTCACCTCTTCGAGCCCCGCGATCATTCGCAGCAGGGTCGATTTTCCGCAGCCCGACGGGCCGACGAAGACGACGAAATCGCCTTCCTCGATCGTCAGGTCGATGCCATGGATAACCTCCAGGCCGCCATAACTCTTGCGTATGTCGCTGAGCATGACGCTCTTGTTGCTGATGCCGTTCGCCATCCTGGAGGTCGCCTACTTTTCCGACTGGACCCAGACGAGCATCTCTCCCGGCGCCCGGTTGTCCCAGAGATGATAGGGCACGAAGCGCGCTTTGTGCGGGCGGCGCTCAGGCCTCGTCTGTCGGTAAAGCGCCTTTCCCCAGTCCTCCGTCTCCTCGCGCTCGACGGAAATGTCGATGGCAACCGCACCGTTCAGATCATCGAGCACGACCGTTTCGGCAGCCGGCAGTTCGCGGGGAAGCACAATTGCGTTCAGATCCTCGCCATTGTCCGTGGCCTCGACGCAATAGACCAGCGGGCCGCGCATCAGCGCCACGCGGCCGACATCCTGCCGGACCTTCGGATTGGCATATTGCGGCCGAAGGGCCAGCGGCAGATAAAGCGCCACCCGGTCGCCGTCCGACCATTCGCGTTCGATGCGGGCATAGCCGCCGGTCAAATGAGCCGAGAGATCGAGCATCCTACCGTTGACGCTTAACGTCGCGCCGACCGCCCATTCCGGTATGCGCAAGGACAGCGCGAACTTCGCCGGCCTGGCGAGCTTCGTCGTGAAGGCGATCGCCCCCTCCCAGGGATAGCTGGTCTCCTGCCTGAGCTCGACATCGGCGCCGTTCGCGAGTTTCAGCCGCGCCGTGCTTTCGCCGTAGAGATGGACTGCGATCTCATCCTCCGCGACCGCATACATATAGGAACCGATCGAGGTCACGAGCCGCGCGATATTGGGCGGGCAGCAGGGGCAATGATGCCACTTCCATCGGTGGTGCCCGCCAGTGCTTTCGAGCGGGTTGTCGTAGAAGAAGGTCTTGCCGTCGATCGAAAGACCCGGCAAGGCGCCGTTGTAAAGCGCCTGCTCCATGACGTCGGCATAGCGGCGGTTCGGGCCGCGGCCGAGCAGGCGGCTCGCCCAGAAGACAAGGCCGACGGAGGCACAGGTCTCGGCATAGGCCGTGTCGTTGGGCAGGTCGTAATAGCAGGTGAAACCCTCGTTCGAGGCTGCCGGACCGATGCCGCCGGTGATGTACATCTGCTTCGTGGTGAGGTCGTCCCACAACGTTTCCAAGGCCGCCGTCAGGCTGTCGTCCCTGTATTCGGTCGCGATGTCGGCCATGCCGGAATAGAGATACATCGCGCGCACGGCGTGGCCGACGACCTTTTTCTGCTCGCGCACCGGCTGATGCGCCTGCCCGTATTCATAGGTCTTCTGGATGAAACTCTCCGGATCGCGGCCATCCCTTTTGGCCTCTTCGGTGAAGAAATGCGGCTCGGTGCCGCGCTCGTCGATGAAGAACTTCGAAAGGTCGAGATACTTCTTCTCGCCCGTCACGCGCGCAAGCTTGACGAGAGCGAGCTCGATCTCCTCATGGCCGCAATAACCCGGAATCTGCCCTTCGCCATGCCCGAAGACCGTAATCATATAGTCCGCAAAGCGGCACATGATGTCGAGAAGCTTGCGCTTGCCGGTCGCCTGGTAATAGGCGACGGCAGCCTCGATCAGATGGCCGGCGCAATAGAGCTCGTGGTGGTCGCGCAGGTTGGTCCAGCGCCTGTCGGGCTGAACGCGCTGGAACCAGGCATTGAGATATCCGTCCTGGTCCTGCAGCTTCTCGTACATGTCGATGATCCGGTCGGCACGGGTCTCGAGTTCCGGATTGGGGCGGCGGTAGAGCGAATAGGCGATCGTCTCGATCGACTTGCCGAGGTCGGAGTCCCAGAACATCTGGGTGGTACCGCCCCAGGGTTGGATGGGGATGACGATACCGGGGCTTGGCTCACTGACGTCGATCGCCTTGATCATGCCAGCCTCGACGCAACGGTCGAGCAGGGTTTCGGCGGTGGATTGGCAGACGGCATCCTGCCATTTGCCCCAGAATCCGCCGAGTTCGACATCGGGAACGGCAACGGGGCGGAACTGGCGGTCTTTCACGGTCTTTGTCATGAGGTTTCTTTCTCTCGGATCATTTCACCGCGCCGGCCATCAGCCCGCGCATGTAATAGCGTTGCAGAAGAAGGAAGACGAACAGGCAGGGAACGACCATCACCGCGACGCCGGCCTGCACCGCGCCCCAGTTGATCGCGCCGAGACGGCCGGCGCGCACGGCGGTCATCAGAACGGGAAGCGTGTAATTGTCGTTGCTGGACAGAAGGACGAGCGCGGCGAAGAATTCGTTCCAGGCATTGAGGAAGGCGAAGATCGACACGGTCGCAATCCCGGGCATGACCAGCGGCAGCAACACCCGCACGAGCAGTTTCAGGTCGCGGGCGCCGTCGATGCGCGCCGCCTCCTCGATTTCCTTCGGCACGGCATCGAAGGCGTTGCGCATCATGAAGACGGAGAAGGGAAGCTGCAGCGTCACATAGACGAGCATCAGCCCGATGAGCGAATTGTTGAGCCCGAGCCGCGCCAGGATGATGAAGAGCGGCGTCAGGATCGACTGGAACGGGATCATCAGCGTCGCGATGATCAGCACGAAAAGCGCGTTCTTGAAGGGAAAGCGGTAGCGGGAGAAGCCGTAGCCGGCGAGCACGCTGACGGCGACCGTCAGGGCGACCGTTCCGATCGACACGAGGAGCGAATTGAACATGTGCTGCCAGATGCCGGCACCGAAGCTGTCGAGCGCCCGGTAGGCGTCGAAGCTCAGCCCCGAGATCGGCCATGGCGGCAGCGGCGGCCTGCCGGACTCGCTGTTCGGCCGGAAGGAGGCAAGAAAGGAAACGGCAAAGGGCGCCAGGAAGAAGAAGGCCGTGCCGATGCCGATGCCGTGATAGACGATCCTGTCCCGGAGTGCCTTGCGGGCGCGGATTTCGCGGCGCGTCCTCATGGGCGTTCGTCCCCCACCTTGAGCAGCCAGAGCTGGACGACGCTGAGCGTCACCAGGATCAGGAGGAGCGCGATCGACAGTGCCGCGCCGTAGCCGAGATTGAAGGACACGAAGGACTGGTTGAAGATATAGTAGACGACGGAGATCATCTTGTTCTGCGGGCCGCCGCTGGTCATGATGTAGAACTGGTCGAAGGCGAGGATCGAGCCGGTGACCGAAAGGATGAGCGCCAGCGCCATGGTCCGGCGCATCAGGGGCAGCGTCAGGTGGCGGAAGCGTTGCCAGCGGCCGGCGCCGTCGATGCGCGCGGCCTCGGTCAGTTCGGCCGGGATGGCCTGCAGCCCCGTCAGCAGGATGATCATGGTGAAGCCGGCGATCTTCCAGACCACCATGACGATGATGGTCAGAAACGCGGTATCGAACTTGGCGAGCAGGTTGATCCGTCCGGAGGTGAGGCCCAGCATATCGAAGAGCGGCGCGAAAAGCCCGCTGTCGACATTGGCGAGCCACACCCAGAGCAGCGAGGCGGATGCGAGCCCCACCACGACAGGCAGAAAGACGATGGTCCGGTAGAGCGAGACCAACGGCCTTTGTTTCTCCACGAAAATCGCCAGCGGAAAGGCGACCGCGAAAATCGCTATCGTGACGATCAGGGTATAGTGGGCGGTGAACCCGAGCGCGTTGAAGAACCGCGCATCGGTGAACATCCGCGTATAGTTGCGCAGACCGATCCAGGCCGGCTCGCCGAGCAGCGGCCATTTGTGAAGGCTCATCCACAGCGTGAACAGCACGGGCAGCACGAAGAAGAGCGTGACGAGCGCCATCGCCGGCGCGATATAGATGAGCCCGCGCCAGCCGGGTTGCCGCTTCGGGCGGCGTCGGTGCCTGGCGGATGTGAGCGCTGACGTCGTCATGTATGCACTTTCGAGAGTTTCGGGGCACTGGTGGCGGAGGGGGTTATCCCCACCCGCCATCCGCGAAGCGGCAGTTTCTTCGTGTCCGCCTTACTGCCCGGCGTCGATGATCGACTGCATCTCGTCTTGTGCGTTCGAGAACGCCCCGTCGACGTCATCGCCATAGATCGCAGCATTGGTGAAGGTCGCCCACGGCCCGTTGGCGCTGTTGATCAGGTCGTTGAATTGCAGCGTATAAGGCGTCTGGGCGACGGCGATCGCCTCCATGCCGACCTTGAGGCGCGGGTCGAGGCCTTCGAGCACCTCATTGGCGATGTCGCCGCGGGTGGGCAGGCTGCCGAATTTCGCCATGATCTTCTGGCCTTCCGGCGAATAGGTATATTCGAGGAATTCCTTCACCTCTTCGAGCTTCGGCGTGCCCTTGGTGACGACGAAGTTGTCGCCGCCGGCGAAGGAGGACGGCTTGCCGTCGACGCCCGGGATCAGCGTCACGCCGAAATCGATCTCCGGATGCTGCGTCACCAGCGTGCCGATGGCGAAGGCGCCGAGGCTCTGCTGGCCGATCTTGCCATTGGTGAAGCTGAGGAAATTTACGCCGTTGTCGCTCGCGGCGCCCGCGGGAACGAGGTCCTTCTCGACCATGTTGCGGTAGATGTCGACGGCCTTGCGCATTTGCGGCGTGTCGAGCGTCGCGGTCTTGCCGTCGGCTGAAAGGATATCGGCGCCCGCGCCCCAGGTCAGCGGCGTGAAGGTGAAGATCATGCAGCCACCGCAGCCGCCCCCGGAGAAATAGAAGCCGTAGGTGTCGCCACCGAGCGCGCGGATTTTCTCGGCATTGGCGGTGATCTCCTCCCAGGTCTCCGGCGCCTTTTCGGGGTCGAGGCCGGCCTTTTTGTAGAGGTCCTTGTTCCAGGCGAAGATCGAGGTCTCGACCGTGAGCGGCAGGCCGTAGATCTTGTCCTCATAGGTGCCGAGCTTCACATGCGAGGGCGAGAGCGAATTGAAGTAGGGCAGCGCCTTCGCCCAGTCGGTGAGGTCTTCCAACTGACCGGCGGCGGCGAATGCCGGCGTGTAGATCAGGTCGAGCGAAAGCGCGTCCGGCGCCTGGCCGCCGGCGATCGCAGTGGCATATTTCTGCACGAGCTCGGCAAAGGGCACCTCGGTGAGCTCCACCTTGTGCTCGTGACCTGCATTGTAGGCCTTGACGACTTCCTTGAACGAGTCGCCGATACCCGAGCGGACCCACATGCTGATCGTCTCGGCCGATGCGACCGAGATCATGCTGGCCGATATGAGGGCCGTCGCTGCCATCAGTTTCGTGAACATTTCGCATTCCTCCCAAATGCGGGGCCACTCCGGGTGACCCCATCTCCTCAATCAGATCTGTCTTCCCCCGCCTCCGCAGGAGTCCCGTACGACAAGCCGGCAGGGCAGCTTGCGCAGGCCGGGCTCGATCGTCCGCCCCTCTGCAAGTGCAAGCACCATCAGCCCGGCCTCCCGCCCAAGCTCCTTCAGGTTCATGTCGATGGTGGTCAGCGGCGGCCGCGTCTGAGCCGCCATGATCTCCCAATTGTCGAAGCCGATGACGGAGACATCCTCCGGCACCCTGACGCCGCGCTCGCGCAGCGCATCGACCACGCCGCGGGCGATCTGGTCGTTGCCGCAGAAGACGCCGTCGGGCCTCTCACCGCCCGCATCCCAGATGCGGCCGATCGCCTCGTGACCCCAGGCCTCCGACCAGACCCCATGCAGGACCGGCGCCCCACCGCCGGCGACGGCCCGAAATGCCTCGGCGCGCTCGACCGCGGAGGTAAATTCCAGCGGGCCTGTGATGTGCAACAGCCGCTTGCGGCCCATCTTCTTCAGCCGTCCTGCCGCCAGTCTTGCGCCATGACCGTCATCGGAGGTCAGCGTCACGCTGCCGGGCTCGCCCTTGGTGAAAGCATAGACGACCGGCACCGGCAGGCCGGCGAGATCGACCGGGAGAGACCTGTCGACCCGCTTGCCTGTCGCGATGATGCCGTCCACCTGCTTGTCCAGCATGGCGTCGACATGGATTTTCCCGAGCGCCGGGTCGTCCTCGATTGCGCAGAGGAAGACCGAAACCCCATGATCCACCAGCGCCTCGGAAATGCCGGCCATTACCGGAAGGGTGAAGCGGCCATAGGTGTCGTTGGTCAGAAGGCCGACTGTAAAGCTGCGATTGCTGAGCAGGCCGCGCGCCAGTGCGTTCGGACGAAAGCCGATTTCCGCCGCGAGATTCTTGATACGCTCGCGCGTTCCGGCGGCCATGCGGCCGTTATCGTTGAGAGCCTTGGACACGGTCGAAACGCTCACGCCGGCAACCCTTGCCAGATCGTGAATGGTGACGCGATGCCCCTTGCTGCGCCGTGAATTCAGTTTCGCCTCCTCCCAGAGAACTGCAGCTGAGAAAACCTTTTCTCAAACCGGGAGTCAAGATGGGAAAAGGTTTTCCCGCCGAAAGCATGATTTTTGTGAGGTGGCGTGGAGGCCCGCGACGGGTTGCGGAGCGTCATGTCGTCGATCATGCGGCAGCGCAGGGGGTTCACCGCTGCCGGGGCGTCGGTCATCGGTCGGTCTCCTGGTCAGGGGTTGGTTCTCAAAACCCCAACATCCCATCAGGAGACCGAGCCTCCAAACACCCCACCTCTCCCGCGTCAGCGGGTTAGTTCAATCCCGGTTCGATTCCGCTTAAGGCTGACCGACTCTAATAGTTTCAGTGGCTTACCGTTTGTGGATGGCACTAGGCCAGAATGAGATCGGCGGCCTTTGCGGCGGCGCCGAGAACCGCGGCATTGGTGTTGCCACTGACGATGGAGGGCATGATCGACGCGTCGATCACACGCAACCCGTCGACGTCGCGCACCTTGAGGTCGCGCGTCAACACCGCGTCCGGATCCTGGTCATGGCCCATGCGGCAAGTGCCGACGGGGTGATAACCGGTCTTGACCGTGCGGCGGCAATGATCGGCGATCGCCTTGTCGCTGGTGACGCCGGTGCCGGGAAAGATTTCCTTGTCTATCAGTTCGCGCATTGGAGACGCCGCAAGCACAGTGCGGGCGAAGCGGAAGCCGGCTATCGTCAGACGCAGATCGTCCGGATGGCTGAAAATCTGGGTATCGACAATGGGGTTGATAAACGGATCGGCGGACGCAAGAGTCACGCTCCCGCGTGCCTTCGGCCGCAGCAGCAGCGAGTTGAGCGTCACGCCGTCACCAGGATCGGTGCCCATGACATCGCGATCCAGATAGACGGTCGGCACACAGAACATCTGGATCGTCGGTTCAGCATTGTTGCCGTCGGGGTCGTAGAAGGCGCAGGTTTCGACACCCGTCGTGGTCGCGGGACCGGTTTTGAACAGCAAATATTGCAGCCCGGCCTTGATCATCGGCCAGCCCCGGTCCGCCCCGTAATAGCCGAACGAGCCCTTTGTCGCCGCGACAACCGGGCATTCGTAGTGATCCTGCAGGTTTTGGCCGACGCCGGACAGGGATATTTCGGTCCTTATACCGTGGCGGGACAGCTCGTCGTCCGGGCCGATGCCGGAGAGCATCAGCAGCTTGGGGGTCTGATAGGCGCCGGCGGCAAGAATGACTTCGACGCCGACCTTGGCGGTCTTCTTCGAGCCGTTCCGCATGTAGTCGACACCGATGGCCCTGCCGTTTTCCAGGATGATGCGCGTGACCGTTGCTTCGGTTTCGATGGTCAGCCGAGGATCGTTCATGACCGGCGCTAGAAAGGCATCGACTGCGCTGCAGCGGCGACGTGTCTGCCAGTCGATCGTATGCTGCATGAAGCCCACGCCGAACTGTTCGGCGCCGTTGAAGTCGGGATTGTAGGGAATGCCCATGCCCTGCAGAGTCTTAACGTAGGCGCGCGTCATCGGGCTGGTGTGGCCAAGGTCCGAAATCTTCAGTGGTCCGCTGACGCCGTGGAATTCGCCACCGAGATGATCATTGTCTTCCTGTGCCTTGAAGTAGGGCAGGATGTCCCGATAGGACCATGCACCGTCGTTGTTGGCGCCGGGTGCGGTCACCGCTTCGTTCCAGCGATCGTAATCGGCTGCCTGTCCACGCATGTAGACCATGGCATTGACGGTGCTGCCGCCGCCCAGAACCTTGCCCTGCGGCACAATCGGGCCGCGACCGTTCAGCTGCTCCTGCGGCTTGGTCTGGTGCATCGACAGGTAAGTGTCCTTGGCGAGGAACTTCATGTAGCCAGCCGGGAAATGCATGATCGGATTGGCCTTGCGCGGCCCGCGTTCCAGCATCAGCACCCGTGCCTTGCCGTCCTTGATCAGGCGCGCTGCGACGACGCAGGCGGAACTGCCACCGCCGATGATAATGTAATCGTATGCCGTCCCTTGGGACATGTCTCATTCTCCAGCCGCTTCGATTGGCGACAACTGCTATTGATCCGTCCAGATCGACGGCTTCATTCGAATACTGCCACTGAGCGTCTCACCCGCCTGCAACACGGAGAGATCGCCGAGCCTGGGCAAATTGTGGCCATTCGCCAGATGCGTCATAGGCTCGAAACAGAAATAATCGCGCGCGAAAGCCGGGTCGAACTGCGTGTCGGACACGAAAACGAAGGCATGGCGGAAAAGCGGATCGGCCGTCAGCGACAGTTGCGCAGTTCGTTCGGGCCAGACGATTTGCGCCTTACCACACCAGTCTTCAAAACCATTGTTCACCCAGCGATGGGGCAGACCCCGGGGATCGCTAAAATCGACGTCGAGGGGGATATCGATGGCTTCGCCGGGCAACCAATCTTTCACTTCGGTCCAATATTTCCGCGCTGGCGCCAGCAATGTGGTCTTCAGCGTCATCGGGAAATAAGGATGCCACCCGAGACCGAAGGGAAGCGCGTCCCCTCCCAGATTGGTGACGGACAGCGTCAAGTCGAGGGAGCCGTCCCGCAGGGAAAACCGCTGGATTGCGGAATAGCTATAAGGCGTCGCATCGTCCGCTTCATGATCGAAGACGAGTTCCACCATTGTTGCGTCCTGCTGGCGCATGCTCCAGTCTGCTTGCCATCCTTCACCATGGAGATAGTGCCTGTCCCAATCAGTATTCGGCCGCAGCCGGTAATCCCTGTCGTTGAAGCGAAATTGGTTGTCCTTCACCCGGTTGCCAAACGGTACGAGCGGATAGCAACCGGATGCGAGCGCATCGACGTCGTCGCCGGGAGCCTCGCGAAGCAATGGCACGCGCGCGCCACCCCGCGTCCACCAAAATCCAAGCACGATGCCGCCACGCGTGGAGATACGGATTGAAAGTTCACCGCTGCTGAGATCGACAACGGTCACCGGATCACCCCTTGTTGCGCGCTGCGCCGCGCTTGATCGCCTGAATGTTGGCGAGCACCGCGACGACGATGATGAGGCCGCGCACGACCTGCTGGAAGAAGGGATTGATGCCGAGAAGCACCAGTCCGTTGCCGATCAAGGTGATGACCAGGACGCCCAGCAATGTTCCGAGCATGGAACCGCGCCCGCCGGAAAGAGCCGTGCCGCCGACAACGACAGCGGCAATCACGTCGAATTCCAGGCCGTTGGCGGCCGTCGCGTTGCCCGAGCCGAGCCGCGAGAGGAGCAGTATCCCGGACACGGCAGCCATCGCCCCGGCAATGGCAAACAGCGCAACGCGGATGCGAGCGACATTGATGCCCGACAGGAATGCAGCATGCGGATTGCCGCCGATTGCAAAGACCGAACGACCGAAAGCGGTCTTGCGGCTGACGAAGGCAAAGACGGCAAACAGCACCAGCATGATGATGGCCGCAGGCGGCACGCCGAGCACCGGCCGGTCAAGCATATCGACGATGTCATTGCGCCCGATCGAAACCGGCAGCGCGTCGGTGACGAACAGGGCCGTGCCGCGCAGAGCGCTCCACAGGCCGAGTGTGCCGACGAAGGACGGAACGTCGAAATAGGCGCGCAGGATGCCGGCGATCGAGGCAAGTGCCGCTCCGATCGCGATGGCGAACACGAAGGCGATCGGGGTCGGAATGCCCCACTGCAGGAGATAGGCGAGTGCCACGGAGATGAAGGCGACCATAGGACCGACGCTGACATCGATCTCGCCGGAGATGATGATCAACGTGGCGGCCCAAGCGGCGATGCCGATGGTTGCCGCGTCGCGCAGGATGTTGATCTGGTTGTTGAATGTCATGAAGCCGCCGGCGGTGGCGGTAAAGACGATGTAGAGCACGGCGATCGCGACGAAGAGGCTGACTTCGTTCATGTGCTGCGAAAATCCACCGCGCCGGGGCTTTGGGGATGCAGGTGATTGTGCTGCCTGTTCGAGGGACATTCCGTATTCTCCGTCAGTGACCGGCGATGCAGGCGGCCATGACGGCGTCCTGATCAATATCGGGGGATGTGAATTCTTCCTTCAGCGTGCCTTCGCGCAGGACCACGACGCGGTCGCAGACGAGCGGCAGTTCCTCAATCTCGCTGGAGACGAAGATGATGCTACGGCCTTCGGCGGCAAGCTGGCGGATGATGGCATAGATCTGGGCCTTCGCCTCGACGTCGACGCCGCGCGTCGGCTCATCAAGCAGAAGGACACGGCTGTCTGCATGGACCCAGCGACCAATGACGACCTTCTGCTGGTTGCCGCCCGAAAGCGTGCCGATCGGTGTATCGGTTTCGGCGGCCTTGATGTGGAGCCGCTGGACAATCCTGCGCGTTGCCTCCGCCATCCGGCTAGCCGAGAGAATGCCGTTGCTGCTGACCGCTGCGAAATTGGTGGCGATGGTATTCTCGTCGACGCCGAGCAAGGGAACGATGCCCTCCTCCTTGCGGCTTTCCGGCGTATAGCCGAAGCCAGCGTCGAGCATGCGTTTGTATTTCGGTCGCCCGACCGATTTTCCATCGACCGAAACAGTCCCGCGATCGAAATGCCGGACGCCCATGATCGATTGCAGCAGCTCGGTGCGGCCTGAACCGAGCAAGCCGGCAATGCCGAGAACTTCGCCCTGGCGCAGCTTGAAGGAGATCGACGAGAGTTTCGGCTCCAGCGCCAGGTCCGCGACCTCAAGAACGAGCTTCTCGCGTGCCTTCGTTTCGAGAACTGCGGCCTGCGCCGCCTCCGAACCTAGCATCAGCCGGACGATCTCGCGCGTATCGGCGCCGGCAACATCGACTGTGTCGATAATCCGGCCGTCACGCATCACAGTTGCCGACTGCGAAATACGGCGGATCTCGTTCATCCGATGGCTGACATAGATAACGGCAATGCCTTCGCTGGCGATGCGCTTAACGGCGGTCATCACCTTTTCGGCCTCGGCCGCTGCGAGCGAACTGGTCGGCTCGTCGAGAATGACGAGCTTCGGCTTGCCGAGCAGCACACGGGCGATCTCAAGTAGCTGGCGCTCTGCGGGGCTAAGGCCGGCAACGAGGCGGGAGGGCGGGAGGTCGAGGCCAAGGCGTGTCATCGCCTCCTGGGCCTGCGCTTCCATATCCGAATAGTTAAGGATGCCGCTTTTGCGTGGCCAACGGCCGAGAAAGAGATTTTCCGCCAGCGTCATGCCGGGGACCAGCGACAGTTCCTGATATACGACGCGCACCCCCCTGGCGAAGGATTCCTGCGCGCGCGCGGAGCCGTATTGGGTCAATTCCTCGCCGGCGATGCGCACAGTGCCGGTGTCCGGCATTTCCGCACCCGTCAGCATGCGGATCAGCGTGGATTTACCGGCGCCGTTTTTGCCAAGAAGTGCGCGGACTTCGCCCGCAGACACGTCGAAACTGGCATTGTCGAGCGCCAACACTCCAGGGTAGCGTTTCGTGCAACCGTCGATCGACGCTATAATCGTGCGTTCATGGCTCTGGCTGGCAGCAGTGTTCGTCATGAGAAGGCCTGTCTCGGAGTTGTTCGCCATCGCGATCTTGGCGTGTCCCGGCCGGACAGACTGAGATGTCCATCCGGCCGGTCAGGTCAGTTGTGCCAGCCTTCCGGCAACACAGCTTGGGAAATCAAGGAATACCGTCGGAATGGGCTTCGAGCCAGGCCTTGCCGGATTCCGCTGTGTTGTAGAGGTCGATCTCGTAAGGCACCTTGACATCGGCAGGCGCCTGGCCTTCGATCGACTTGATCGCCTGCGTCAGGGCCAACTTGCCCAGGCCCTGTCCGGAGATATCAACAACCGCCTTGATGATTGTGAAATCGACCAGTTCCAGTGCGATTTCCGTCGTCATGTCGCCTCCGAACACCACCGTCTTGCCGGCACGACCCTGGCTTTTCACGGCACGGGCGGCACCCAGCGTCGCACCACCGGCTTCACCGAAGAAGGCGTCAAGGTCCGGATGGGACGACAGCATGGTGCTGGCGACGGAGACCGCCTTGTCGAGCGTCGCACCCTCCTGGTTGGCGACGATCTGCGCGCCGGGCAGCTTGGCTTTCAATGCTTCCTCGAAGCCTTTGCGCCGGATGACGCAAACCTCGACGAATTCGCAGTTGAGAACGCCGATGGTCGGCGCGTCCATTTTCTCGGCGAGGAAATAATCAGCGGCGGCATCGCCCAGCTTGAAGCCGAAGTCATAGGGATCGCCGACGGCGTAGGCCGAGACGAATTCCTTCATGTCGTCTTCGCCGAGGCAGGTGTTGTAGCAAACGACCGGGATACCGGCGTCATGGGCACGCTGGATGGCGCGATAGGACCCATCGGCCGAAACCGGCGAAACGATGATCGCCTGGACGCCGGCAGAGATCAGCGCGTCGATGAAGGACGATTCCTTGCTGACATCGCCCTGCGCGTTGGTCTCGATGATCTCGAGCTTGCGCCCGGCATCAGCCGCGCCGGTCTGGATGCCCTTTCGCACTCCGGCATAGAAGCCCTGCGCATCCATATAGATCGCGCCGACTTTCAGACCGTTGTCTTGTGCTGAAACGGACGCGGCAGCCGCACTAAGGGCCAATACAGTCATTGCCGTCAAAGCGGCGGTTTTCATGAGCTTCATGTGCTCCTCCAAAGGAATCTTATCTTGTGATGCGTGGTCGAATTGGTCGCGATCCCGCTCCTCCGGCGGAACGCGGTTAAAATACCGTTGATCATATCATTGTCAATATAAATACGATTTATTTTACGGCGATGAGTCGTTGGAGATTGCGTCATCGAAATCGGTGCAGGTAGGCTGATTTACGTTCATCTCGAATTTTGCTATTTACGTCAGTTAGTTACCCGCTCACCATACTCAAATACTTAGCGGTAGGGGGAATAAAAAGGCTTGATATAAATACTATTTATTTTTAGATTGGCCCCGGATGCAATTTCCCGGCGCTTCATGCCGGCAACCTGACGCGGCAGACTACCGTCTGGGGGAGAGTAAGATGACAGTGGCACGGACGGCGGGAATGATTTCCTCCAAGGGCTTTCCCATCGCCGACAGCGGCAAGCGAAGTGTTCGTGAAGCACTCCTCCAGCAACTTGTCGATATGATCATTTCCGGTGAGATGGCCGAAGGCTCAATCCTGCCGAACGAAGCCGATCTGACTGACAAGTTCGGTGTCAGCCGCACGACACTGCGAGAAGTCATGCAATACCTCTCTGCTCTTGGCATGGTCCGCTCGCGCACGCGGGCGGGAACGACAATACTGCCACGGGAGAACTGGAATTATCTGGACCCATTGGTGCTGGACGCGACGCTCAAGTTCGGTGCTGACGAACATTTCTACATATCGCTGATCGATGCGCGACAGTTGCTGGAACCGGCCGCAGCAGCTCAGGCAGCCGCTAACGCAACGGCGCGTCAGCTGTTCCAGATTTCGAAAGCATTCGAGGAAATGGTGGAGGCCAATGCGCGTGACACCGAAGAATGGAGCCGCGCAGATCTCGACTTCCACACCGCCATTATCAACGCGAGCGGCAATTGGGTCTATCGACAGTTTGCCACCGCGATCCGTGCGGCACTGCTTGCCAGCTTCCGGCTGACCAATCGCGCAAGCCAGTCCCACGAACAGGCGATATCGAAGCACCAGGATGTACTGGAAGCAATTAGGATGCGGCAGCCCGACGTCGCGCGCCACGCAATGGAACAATTGATCGGCGTCGCGCGAATCGAGGTCGTCGAGGCTTTGCGAAATGCACAATTGTGAGAGCTCTGTGCGATGGCAAGTGCTGTCGTATTTAAGACAGTGATTGACCTTGGCTCTTCCGGTTAGATAAAGCCCGATCGGTAACGTTGATAGTGTCGAACCTAAAGTCGACGCGGAATCACTGCGGGGCTCCTAAGACGCCGCAGCCGGCTTTGGGCAAACCTCGTCCGCGCGCTCGCCGCCGAAACCCACGAAACTGGATGGTGGCCAATCGCTACATCAACATGGACGACCTGCGAGAACACAAGAAACTCGCACTCCGTCAAGACCATCACTCAGGACCGGCGCCCCACCGCTGGCGACGGCCCGAAATGCCTGGGCGCGCTCGACCGCGGAGGTAAATTCCAGCGGGCCTGTGAAGTGCAACAGCCGCTTGCGGCCCATCTTCTTCAGCCGTCCCAGGCGCGAGCGAGGCCGGCCTTCGCGGGACGATACGCTCCCCGAGAGCTCCGCAGACGAGCAGCCGAGACGCTCACCCCGCGGGGTGATGCCAGGTCGAGGTTGATCGCCTATAGTAAGAGCCTGGGCTGCTCAGGAACTGCAGGCGGGGGACGTGCAGTCCGGAGCAGGTCTGCCCACTATGCAGGAGGGGCCGCCATGAGCATCGAAGCTGCAGTCGAGAGCAGGCTTGCCGACCGGATCTATTCCGCATTGCTTCACGAGACGACGTGGCAAAGTTTTCTCGACGGCTTGGCCGCTACGCTTCCGGACGGCCGATCGACCTTGTTCTATCACGACGTCGACAGTGGGGCTGGGGCATGGGAGCTTACATCGGGTCTGCCGGCCGACGTCGTCTCGGACTACGCCAGCCACTATGCGAAGCTCAATCCGTGGATGCCCGCAGCCTCTCGGCGGAAGATCGGGATCGGTGTCGTCGCCGAGCAGATGCTGCCACGCGAGCAATTCGTGAAAACACCCTTCTACAACGACTTCTTTCGACCGATGGTCGGGGAAAGCGCGGTCGGCGTGACGCTCGCCAGAGAGCGCGGACAGTCAATGCTGCTGTCGATTACCACCTCGAGAGCCGATCCCGAGAAGAACCGGGACGTGGCCGATCTCCTGACGCGGTTGGCGCCGCATCTGCGGCGGGCCTTCCGGTACGCCAACCGGCGGAGCTCCGTCGCGTCCGAAATTGGCCGTTCCGTATGTCAGAAGAGTGAGCTGGGCGTCGTCGTCGTCGACGAAGGCGCTCGCGCGATCAATTTCGGCGCCCAGGGCCAGGCGATGGTCGAAGCGGGACGGGTCCTGAGGCTGACCCCCGGGGGAAAACTGCATATCCGGGACAGCGATGCTGACGCGGCGCTCCATGGGATGCTCCGCCGCGGCTTCGACGGAGACACGGCCACGACCTTCGTCCTCGGTTCAACGAAGCTCACGCTCATTCGCACGTGCAAGGACTGCGAGTCTGCCTATTTCGAAGGCCCTTCCGTGATCGTGCTGATCGAATCCCAAGCAAAGGAGCCGCCCCTGGATCTCAGGGGATTTGCAAGCGCGAATGGTCTGACGGCCGCGGAGTTGCGGGCAATGCAGGGTCTGATCTCGGGGCAGAACGCGGCGCGGATCGCCGATGCCGCCGGCATCTCGCGGGAGACGGTCAGGACCCAGGTGAAGAGCCTCTACGGCAAGCTCGGCGTCAGAAGCCAGATGGAGCTTCTTCGAATAAGCGGGCTGCTGCGAATGGAAAACTGACAATCGCTGGCGGGGGAAACGATGGCGACAATAGAGAGCCCGACCCAGTCGGGTCGTGGGAAGCGCTGGGGAACGAAAATCATGTACTCTTTGATTGCGGGCGCTGCCTCGCTTGGCACGGCGATGGCGGAGCCGAGATGGGAGATGCTGCCGGAAACGCCGGACCTTCCCGCAGCAGGGCGCGAGGGAGAGGCGCCTGTGAACGGCATCAAGATCTGGCATGCGGTCTACGGCAGCGGCGAGCCCGTCATCATGCTCCACGGCGGACTCGGCAATTCGAACTATTGGGGAAACCAGATTTCCACGCTCGCCGGCGCCTATCAGGTCATCGTCATGGACAGCCGCGGCCATGGCCGCAGCACCCGGGATGAACGACCCTTGAGCTATGACCTCATGGCAACCGATGTGGTGGCGCTGATGGATTTCCTCGGCCTGCAGAAAGCCGCCATCGTCGGCTGGAGCGACGGTGCGATCATCGGACTGAAGCTCGCGATAGACCATGCGGAACGCATAAGCAGGGTGTTCGCTTTCGCAGCGAACAGCAAGCCGTCAGGCCTCTACCCACTGGACCAAAACGTGTTGTTCAAAGCCTATCTCGACAGGGCGCGCGAAGAATATGTGAAACTGTCTCCCACACCGGGCGGCTACGGCGACTTCCGTGAGCAGATGGACCGGATGTGGGAATCGCAACCGAACCTCACCGCAGAGGCTCTCGGCAGCATCGCCGTTCCCGTTTGGGTCGTGGATGGTGACCATGAGGAGGTCGTCAGGCGAGAAGACACGCTGTTCATCGCGGACAGCATTCCCGCAGCGGGTTTATTGATCCAGCCGGAAGTCAGCCATTTTTCGCTGCTTCAGGGTCCGGAGCAATTTACCGATCACATCCTGCATTTCCTGGACCGGGAATAAGGGGGCGTCGCGGCGATTGCAGCCCGGCCGTCATATGACGGCCGGGCTGCAATCGGACTCCCGTTCGGGCCCCGGCGTCTTTCAGGAAAAGCTGAGTGCCCGATCCCCCTGCTCGTCCCTGATGCGCGTCGGCAGGCCGATGCGGTTCAGGATGTCGAGGAAGGGCCGGGGCGGCAGTTCTTCGACATTTGCCATCTGCTTCACATCCCACTCGCCGCTGGCGATCAGCATCGCGGCGGCCACCGGCGGAACGCCGGCCGTATAGGAGATACCCTGCGAGCCCACTTCCTCATAGGCTTGCCTGTGGTCGGCGACGTTGTAGATGAACACCTCGTGTTCCCTGCCGTCCTTGAGGCCCTTCACGAAATCGCCGATGCAGGTCTTGCCCTCGTAGCCGGGCGCGAGCGACGCCGGGTCCGGCAGGACTGCCTTGACCACCTTCAGCGGCACCACTTCGAGGCCCTCGGCCGTCTTGACCGGCTGCTCTGAAAGGAGGCCCAGGTTCTTCAGAACCGTGAAGACGTTGATGTAATGGTCGCCGAAGCCCATCCAGAAGCGCACGTCGGCCCCGTCCATGTTCTTCGACAGCGAGTGAACCTCATCATGGCCGGTCATATAGGCCTTGCGCTTGCCGACGACGGGCAGGTCGAACTCCTTGCCGACCTCGAACATCCGGTTCGTCTGCCAGGCGCCCTTCTGCCAGGAGTAGACGACGCCGGTAAATTCGCGGAAGTTGATCTCCGGATCGAAATTGGTGGCGAAATATTTGCCGTGGTTGCCGGCATTGATGTCGACGATGTCCACATCCGTGATCTTGTCGAAATATTCGTCCTTGGCGAGGCGCGCATAGGCATTGACCACGCCCGGGTCGAAGCCGACGCCGAGAATGGCGGTGATGCCCTTTTCCCTGCATTCGGCGGCGCGCTTCCATTCATAGTTCCCGTACCACGGCGGCGTCTCGCAGATCTTGTTCGGCTCTTCGTGGATCGCCGTGTCCATATAGGCCACACCCGTGTCCATGCAGGCGCGCAGCACCGACATGTTGACGAAGGCGGAGCCGACATTGATCACGATCTGAGAGCCGGTGCTCACGATGAGCGCCTTCGTCGCCTCGACGTCGAGCGCGTCGAGCGCATGCGCCTCGAGCTTCACCTCGGTCTTCAGGCTGTTCTTTTTGCGTACGGACTCGATGATCTTGCGGCACTTGTCGACCGTGCGTGAGGCAACATGAATATCTCCCAATACATCGCTGTTCTGGGCGCATTTGTGCGCCACGACCTGTGCCACGCCACCGGCGCCGATGATGAGAACGTTCTTTTTCATTTCGGGGGATATCTCCTTCTACCCGTCTTGCTTGCGCGAAGCCTCAGGAGAGGCTCTGCTCGTAGTCCGCGTAGGTGAATTCGCGGACGGTCCTGACGCTTCCGTCAAGTTCCCTGATGGCGATCGCCGGCATCTTCACGCCGTTGAACCAGTTCTTCTTGACCATGGTGTAACCGGCGGCGTCCTGAAACGAGATGCGATCGCCCACCTTCAACTCTTCGGCGAAGCGGAACTCGCCGAAGACGTCGCCGGCGAGGCAGGACTTGCCGCAGATCATGTAGCTATGCGGCCCCTCGTTCGGCGAAACCTTGGCCGCCTCGCGATAGATCAGCAGGTCAAGCATGTGCGCCTCGATCGAACTGTCGACGATGGCGAGATTCTTGCCGTTATAGAGCGTGTCGAGCACCGTCACTTCGAGCGTCGTGCTCTTCGTAATCGACGCTTCGCCCGGCTCCAGATAGACCTGGACGCCGTAACGGTCGGAAAATGCCCTGAGGCGCGCCGAAAAGGCCTCGACGGGATAGTCGTCCCCGGTGAAGTGAATGCCGCCGCCGAGGCTTACCCAATCGACGCGGGCGATGAGCGAGCCGAACCTTTCCTCGATCCGCGCGAGCATCCGGTCGAAGAGACCGAATTCCTTGTTCTCGCAATTGTTGTGGATCATGAAGCCGTTGATCCGGTCCATGACGCGCTCGACCTTCGCAACGTCCCACTCGCCGAGCCGGCTGAAGGGACGCGCGGGATCGGCCAGGTCGAAGCTCGAGGAACTGACCTGAGGGTTGAGCCGCAGTCCGCGCGCGATGCCCGCCGCCTTGTCGGCAAAACGCTCCAATTGCGAGATCGAGTTGAAGATGATCTTGTCGGCGTGAGAGACCACTTCGTCGATCTCGTTGTCACCATAGGCGACACTATAGGCATGGGTTTCCTTGCCGAACCGCTCGCGGCCGAGCCTCACCTCGAAGAGCGAGGAAGACGTGGTGCCGTCCATATGGTCGCGCATGAGGTCGAAAACCGACCAGGTGGCGAAGCACTTCAGCGCCAGCAAAGCCTTGGCGCCGGATTTCTCGCGCACATGGGCGATCCTTTCCATGTTGCGAGTAAGCTTGGCTTTGTCGATGAGGTAGTATGGGGTCTCGATCAAGGCAGGACCTGCTGTTCTTAAATCCGAAACGGTCCTCCTAGGAAAACGTGGCCGTTTGCGCAACCCGGCTCGGCCGGCCGAGACAAAATGCCCGCCCCGTGGCCCTTGCGGGGCGCGTCCGTCAAAGGAAGCTGCCTCCCGCGGCAGCCTGGAGCAGCGGGTCGCAAGGGGGATCGGCGAATCCCGCCTCCGCAAGCGCACTCAGCGCCTCCGCGACCTTGTGAAGGCCGTGCGCCTGGGCATGATGCATCAGCCCGCCCCGCCAGCGCGGAAAGGCGTAGCCGTGGATCTCCACGAGATCGATATCGGAGGCCCTCAGAGCCGTTCCGTCTTCGAGAATCCGCGTAGCCTCGTTGACCATCGGCCAGAGGATGCAGTCGACGATGGAGGCCTCGTCCCAAGCTCTTCGGGGCCGGCCCCGAGCCTCCTCCGCGATGAGGCGGGCGACCGTCGCGGAGGGCCGTGGCGTGCGGTCGCCGGGCGCGTAGTCGTACCAGCCGCCGCCGCTCTTCTGGCCGAAGCGCCCGATCTCCGAAAGGCGTTCGGCAACCGGCGCAAAAGTCCTCTCGCCGCGGGCGCGGGCGGCACGGCGCTGGAAGGCGGCGATATCGAGCCCGCCGAGGTCCTGCGCCTCGAACGGTCCCATCGGCAGCCCGAAGGCGCGCATGGCGGCATCGACGGCGGCGGGTGTCGCGCCGCCGAGCAGCAGCCGCTCGGCTTGGGCCCGCATCACCTTGAGAATCCGGTTGCCGATGAAACCGTCCGAGATACCCGCGCGCACGGGGATTTTGTTCAGCATCCGCGCTAGCGCGAAACCGGTCGCCAGCACCTCGGGCGCCGTCGCTTGCGTGGGCACGATTTCGAGAAGCTTCATCACCTGCGCGGGGCTGAAGAAATGCAGCCCGAGAAACCGCTCCGGGCTCCCGATGTCCGCGGCGATCCGTTCGGGATCGAGATAGGACGTGTTCGTCGCGAGAATGGCGTCAGCGCGACAGTCGGCGGCGAGCTTTCGAAAGACATCGCGCTTCACGTCCAGATCCTCGAAGACCGCCTCGATGATCAGGTCCGCCTCCGCCAGCGCCGTATAATGCGTCGTACCGGTAACGGTTGCCAGGCGCTCGGTCGCAAGCCTCACGGAGATGCGCCCGCGCTTCACCGCGCCGTCGAAGATTGCGCGCAGCCTGGCAAGCGCCCGTTCCACCGCGGCCTCGTCGCGCTCGACCAGGACGAGCGGAAGTCCGGCGTTGAGCAGGGCAGCGGCGATGCCGGTTCCCATGGTGCCGCCGCCGATCACCGCCGCCGAACGGATCGGGTGCGGCTCGATGCCGGCTAACGCCGGCGGACGGCGTGCGGCGCGCTCGGCATGAAAAACGTGGCGCAGGGGGTTGCCCGCGGCGACGACGGCGACCCCGTCTCTATGCACGATGCTGAGGGGCACGATGCTCGTCCTCCGTGCGTCATGATTGACCGGCCGGTCGGACCATGCAAGGCTTTTATGGGCGGGAACCAGAGGGTGCAGGGAGGAAACATGTCCGATTCCGACACCGTACTGTCGGCGCTTGAAGCCGGCGTCCTGCGCCTGACGCTCAACCGACCCGACAAGCTCAATGCCTTCAACGAGGAAATGCATCTCGCACTGCGCGCCGGCTTCGAGCGCGCCGGATCGGACGACGATGTGCGTGCCGTGATGCTGACGGGAGCCGGGCGCGGCTTTTCCGCGGGCCAGGATCTCGGCGACCGCGATCCCCGCAAGGGCGGCACGCCGGACCTCGGCCACACGATCGAGACCTTCTACAATCCGCTCCTGAAGCTGATCCGAAGCCTGGAAAAGCCGGTCGTCTGCGCCGTCAACGGGGTTGCCGCCGGGGCCGGCGCCAACATCGCCTTCGCCTGCGACATCACGCTTGCCGCCCGCTCCGCCCGCTTCATTCAGGCCTTCGCGAAAATAGGACTGGTGCCCGATTCCGGCGGAACCTGGAGCCTGCCGCGGCTCGTCGGCGAAGCGCGAGCCAAGGCGCTGGCGATGACGGCCGAACCGCTGGACGCAGAGACGGCGGCGAGCTGGGGCCTGATCTGGCGCGCCGTCGACGACGCGGCGCTGATGGACGAGGCCTCCGCACTTGCCGTGCGGCTCGCTGCCGGGCCGACCAGGGGGCTCGGTCTGACCAAGCGCGCGATCCACGCCGCCGCCACCCATTCCTTCGACGAACAACTCGACCTCGAACGCGACCTGCAGCGCGAAGCCGGCCGCAGCGCCGACTATGCAGAGGGCGTGGCAGCCTTCCTGGAGAAGCGCAACCCGGAATTCAGGGGTCGCTGACCGATGCGGCGGACCTTGACGCCGGGCACCCCCTCTGAATTGGATCGGCAGGGCGGAGAGGGTATCGACGCCATCCGATCGGAGTCCGTCTACTCCCCAACATCCCGCCCCGTTTCCGCGACCGTCTTCAGCCGATGGGCGAATTCCCGCCGAAGCGTGCGGCGCAGCTCGGCCGCCTGGTGGCGGCGTTTTTCGGTTGCCGTCTCCGGATGATACTCCGGGACCGTGACGGGACGGCCCGCTTCGTCGACGGCGACCATGGTGAAATAGCAGGAATTGGTGTGCCGCCGCGTGCCCGCCCGGATGTTTTCCGCCTCCACCCTTATTCCGACCTCCATCGAGGTACGGCCGGCATAGTTGATCGCCGCGCGGAAGGTGACGAGTTCGCCGACATGGATCGGCTCCTTGAAGATCACCTGGTCGACGGAGAGCGTCACCGCATATTGCTTGGAAAAGCGCGACGCGCAGGAGAAGGCCACTCGGTCGAGCAGGTTCAATAGCGCACCGCCATGCACCTTGCCGCTGAAATTCGCCATGTCCGGCGTCATCAGGACGGTCATCACCAGATGCCGCGTCTCCTGCTCCGTCATCATTCTTCCCCGCTTCCGGTCTTCGCCACCATGGTCAATACATCATATTGCGCGACGGTTGCGCCAGTCTGGTTGGAAACGCGGCAGTCCCATCGCACCTCCCCATAGTCGGCATTCATTCGCGGACTGATCTCCTTGCAGGTGAGGCGGACCCGAAGCGTGTCGCCGGGAGAGACGGGAGCCAGGAAGCGCAGTGCGTCGACGCCGTAATTTGCGAGCACCGGCCCCGGGGCGGGATCGACGAAGAGACCGGCGGCCAGGGAAACGACGAGATAACCATGCGCGACGCGGCCGTCGAAGAACGGATTGGCGCGGGCGGTCTCCTCGTCCATATGCGCGTAGAACGTATCGCCGGTGAACTCGGCGAAATGCTCGATGTCCTCGAGCCTGACGGTGCGCGTCGCCGTAACGATCTGGTCGCCGACCCGCAGCTCTGCCAGCGACTTGCGGAAGGGGTGCTCGCCCCCGGCTCGCGCCGGCGCACCCTCCATCCAGCGGCCGGTGACCGCCGAGACGAGGCCTGGCGCGCCCTGAACGGCCGTGCGCTGCATGTAGTGCCTGACGCCCCGCATGCCGCCCAGTTCCTCGCCGCCGCCCGCCCGGCCCGGGCCGCCATGGACGAGACCCGGCAAGGGCGAGCCGTGCCCGGTCGAGGATTTCGCGCTCAGGCGGTTGCCGATCATCACGCGGCCATGGAACGGCGCCATGCCGATCACCAGCTCCTGCGCAATATCGGGATCATTGGTGAAGACGGAGGTGACGAGACTCCCCCTTCCGCGCCGGACGAGTTCAACCGCCTCTTCCGCCGTATCATAGGGCATGATCGTGCTCACGGGGCCGAAGGCCTCGACGTCGTGAACCGACCGCGCTGCGCCGGGACGATCGCAATAGAGAAGAACGGGATTGAGGAAAGCCCCCGCCTCCGCATCGCCGGAGACGAGCTGCGGCCTTGCCGGATCGCCCGCAACAATCTCTGCATCCGTTGTGAGATCGCGGATGCGCGCCCTCACCTCTTCGCGCTGGCCGAGGCTTGCGAGCGGCCCCATCCGCACGTTCTCGTCGGCGGGATCGCCGAGCGGAACCTTGGCAAGCCGCTCGCCGAGAGCGGCGACCAGCGCGTCGCAATGGGCCCGCGGCGCAATCACCCGGCGAATGGCCGTGCATTTCTGCCCGGCCTTGGACGTCATCTCGCGCGCGACTTCGCGAACGAAAAGATCGAATTCCTCCGTTCCAGGGGCCGCATCGAGCCCGAGGACAGCCGCATTGAGGCTATCGGCTTCCATGGTGAAGCGCACCGAATTGCCGACGATCGCGGGATGGGTCTTGAGCTTGCGCCCGGTCGTGGCCGAACCGGTGAAGGTCACCACGTCCTGGACGCCGACATGATCCAGAAGATCGCGCGAGGAGCCGCAGACGAGCTGGAGCGCGCCTTCCGGAAGCAAACCGGCGTCGACGATCCGCCGCACCACCAGCTCGGCGAGATAGGCGGTCTGGCTCGCAGGCTTGACGATCGCAGGCATCCCCGCCAGCAGCGTCGGCGTGAGCTTTTCGAGCATGCCCCAGCAGGGAAAGTTGAAGGCATTGATGTGCACCGCGATGCCCTGAAACGGCGTCAGGATATGTTGGGCGGAAAACGTATCGTCGCGTGACAGCGCCTCGACGCCGCCGTCAAGGAGGACGCGGCTGTTCGGTAGCTCCCGCCTGCCCTTCGAGGCATAGGAGAAAAGTGTCCCGATGCCGCCTTCGATGTCGATCCAGCTGTCCGCACGCGTGGCGCCGGTGGCGGTGGAGAGCGCATAGAATTCCTCCTTGCGCTCCATCAGTACCTGGGCAAGCGCCTTCAGCATCATCGCCCGCTCGTGGAACGACATCCGGCGAAGCGCCGGCCCGCCCTTTTCGCGTCCATAGGCAAGCGCGGCGGCGAAATCGATGCCGCCGGAATCGACGAGCGCCACCGGCGCGCCGGTCGCGGCGTCGCAAAGGGTCACGCCGTCCTTCGCTCCGCGCATCCAGGTGCCGGCGATATAGCTTTCGAGCCGGCGCGGCCGGTCCGCCACTGCGTTCATCGGATGGTCCTCCCGTCAGTTCAGCTTCAGCGTCGGCTCGGCATCGGCGGTCACTGATCGTAGCTGACAACGATCCGGTCGCTGAGCGGATAGGATTGGCAGGTCAGCACATAGCCCTGCTCTACCTCGTAGTCTTCGAGCGCGTTGTTGCTCTCCATCTCCACCTCGCCTTCCAGCACCTTGGCGCGGCATGAGGAGCAGACCCCCGCCTTGCAGGCGAATGGCGCGTCCATTCTGTTTTCGAGCGCCGCTTCGAGCAGGCTCAGCCCCTCTTTCGGAAAGGTGAAGCTGCGCGTGGCGCCGTCGAGTGTCACGGTCGCCTCGCAGCGCGCCCGGCTATCGGCGCCGGCGGCGCTTTCGACCTTGCGCCGGGCACGGCCGGGCTGGGAGGCGGCGAACAGCTCGAACTTGATCCGATCGTCGCCAAGGCCATGCGCGCGAAGTGCTGCGGCAACCGCGAGCATCATCGGCTCAGGCCCGCAGATGAAGGCGGTATCGGCCGACCTCACATCGATCCAGCTGCGGAAGAGGGCAGTGCATTTTTCCTGATCGAGCCGCCCACTGAACAGGTCGACCTCCTGGGCTTCGTTCTCGAGGACGTGCAGGACGGAAAGCCGCCCCAGATAGAGGTTCTTGAGGTCGTCCAGTTCCTCGCGGAACATGATCGAGCTGAAGTGGCGGTTGGCATAGACAAGCGTGAATGCGGACCGCGGCTCCCGCGCGAGCACCGTCTTGATGAGCGAGAGCACCGGCGTGATGCCGCTGCCGCCCGCAAAGCCGAGATAGTGTCTGGCGGCCTCCGGCTCGATAGGCGTGAAGAAGGCCCCCATCGGCGGCATGGCTTCCAGCGTGTCGCCGGGCGCGAGCTCCTCATTCGCCCAGCTGGAGAAGCAGCCGTCATCGACGCGCTTGATGCCCACCTTCAGGGCGCCTTCGTCGAGACCGGCGCAAATCGAATACGAACGGCGCAGTTCCTCGCCGCCGAAGAGGCGGCGGAACGTCAGATATTGCCCCTGCTTGAAATCGAAGGCAGCGCGGTCCTCCTCGCGCGGCTCGAGCGTCACGACCACGGCATCGCGCGTATCGCGCCGGACGTCGATGACCTGAAGAGGATAAAAGCGTGCCATGTGAGCGTTCTTCCCCGCCTCGTATTCAGATGCATTTGAAATAATCGAAGGGCTCCAGACAGTCCCGGCAGCGATAGCTCGCCCTGCAGGGCGTCGATCCGAACTGGCTGACCTTTTCGGTCCGGGCGGAGCCGCAACGCGGACAGGAGACCGTCTGCGCCGCGCCGCCCGAGAGGCCTTCGATCCGTTTCAACAGCCTGCCCTCGGCTCCGGTGCCGTCGACGGGGGCCGCAATGCCGTAGCTTTCAAGCTTTTCGCGGCCCTCGGCGCTGATCCAGTCGGTGGTCCATGCGGGCGAGAGCTGGCGTTCGAGCCTGACACTCTCGATGCCGTTCTCCTTGAGCTGCCGCTCGATATCGAGATTGATGACCGCCGTGGCGGGACAGCCCGAATAGGTCGGCGTCACCGTCACCACCAGCGTTTCACCATCCCAGCCGACGTTGCGGACGATGCCGAGGTCGGTCACGGAGATGACCGGAATTTCCGGGTCCGGCACTTGCGAGAGCCAGTGCCACACATCCGCGATCGAGGGGCGTATCGCCGTTGCCATGCGAGCCTCCTACCAGCTGGCGCCGGGATAGGCGCGCTGCAGGAACTGCATCTCCGCGAGCACATAGCCGAGATGCTCCGTATGGAGGCCGCGCTTGCCGCCCCCGTGCATATAGCGGTCCTCCGGTTTTTCGAGCGTCGCCGCGCGAAGTGTCTCGGCGGCCAGCGCCTCCCAATCGGCCCTCAAGCTCTCCGGTTCCGGCGCGACGCCGGCAGCCGCAAGGGCGAGGTCGTGCGCCTCGCTCACGAACATCTCGCCGGTATAGGGCCAAAGATCGTCCAGCGCCTCCTGCATGCGGGCGTGGCTTTCCGCCGTTCCGTCGCCGAGGCGGATCACGAGATCGCGGCTCCGTTCAAAATGATAGGCCACCTCCTTCGACGCCTTCTCGGCTATCCCGGCAATGCGCGGCTCGCGGGAGCTGCGAAGGCCTTTCAGTGCGAGATAGTGCCATGCATCGAACAGGAACTGGCGCATCAGCGTCTCGCCGTAATCGCCGTTTGGCCGCTCGGTAAGCAGCAGGTTGCGGAAGTCTCGCACGTCTCGGAGATAGACAAGATCGTCCGCGCTGCGGCCCCTTCCCTCGACCTCGCCTGCAAGGCCGAGCCAGAGCTGCGTCTGGCCGATGAGGTCGAGTGCCGTGTTGGCGAGCGCGATGTCCTCTTCGAGAGCCGGGGCGTGGCCGCACCATTCCGAAAGGCGATGGCCGAGGATCAGCGTATTGTCGCCCATGCCGAGCAGGAAATCGAAAAGCGCGGCCCGGTCGACGGCCGCCTGCATCGCGGTTGTCTGAACCATCACATATGCCCTGCCTCATCCGGAATGTCGAAGAAAGTCGGGTGACGGTAGACCTTCGCATTCGCAGGTTCGAACAACGGGCCCTTTTCCGAGGGCGCGCTTGCCGCTATGTCGCTCGAACGCACCACCCAGATGCTGACGCCCTCGTTGCGGCGGGTGTAGACGTCACGGGCGTTGTTGATCGCCATTTCGGCATCCGGCGCGTGCAGGCTGCCGACATGGCGATGGCTCAGGCCGTGCTGGCCGCGGATGAAGACTTCCCAGAGGGGCCATTCGCTGGACATAACGTTTCGCTCCCGATGTTCATTCGGCGGCAACCGGCTGCGCGCAACGTACGGCCTTTTCGGCATGTGCCGTCAGGCCGTCCCGGAACCAGGCGCCGTCCTCCCAGGCCGTCCTGCGCGCGCCGAGACGCTCGGCATTACAGGGGCCATTGCCGGCGATCACCTCGAAAAATTCGTTCCAGTCCGGCTCGCCGAAATCGTAGCCGCCTTTTTCCTCGTTCCACTTCAGATCCGGATCGGGAACGGTCAGTCCGAGATATTCTGCCTGTGGTACCGTCTGGTCGACGAATTTCCGTCTGAGTTCGTCGTTGGAGTTCTGCTTGATCTTCCAGGCCATCGACTGGGCCGAGTGGACCGAGGCGTCGTCCGACGGGCCGAACATCATCAGCGACGGCCACCACCAGCGGTTCAGTGCGTCCTGCACCATGGCCTTCTGGGCAGGCGTGCCCTTCATCATCTTGATCAGGATGTCGTAGCCCTGCCGTTGATGGAAGCTCTCTTCCTTGCAGATGCGGATCATCGCGCGCGAGTAGGGGCCGTAGGAACAGCGCTGCAGCGGCACCTGATTCATGATCGCCGCGCCGTCGACGAGCCAACCGATGGCACCGATATCCGCCCAGCTGAGCGTCGGATAATTGAAGATCGACGAATACTTGGCCTTGCCGGAATGGAGCTGCTCGTAAAGCGCGTCGCGGCTCACCCCCAGCGTTTCGGCGGCGCAGTAGAGATAGAGACCATGCCCCGCCTCGTCCTGAACCTTGGCGAGCAGGATCGCCCTGCGCTCCAGCGTCGGCGCACGGGTGATCCAGTTGCCTTCGGGAAGCTGGCCGACGATCTCGGAATGGGCGTGCTGGCTGATCTGGCGGATGAGCGTCTTGCGATAGCCTTCGGGCATCCATTCCTTCGGCTCGATCTTCTGACCCGCGTCGATCCGCTCCTGGAAAGCGCGCTCTTGCGGGTCCATGTCGTCGCGGCTTTTGACCCGAGGGGCATCCGTCTTCACCATTTGAGCATACATGCTGCTCTCTCCTCCGCCGGAGGCGTTCGGGAGTGATGTCGATGCAGTTCCTTTTGACCGATCGGTTAGAATTTAGCGCAGGACATGTCACACTTCAACGTCATTTACACATTTTTCTGTGACATTTAATGAATGAGATGGGGCGGGTATTTTCGTCCGTCTTCGTACGCGTCGCAGGAATGAGGAACGAAGGAGCGCGGCAGGTCAACCGGGGCCGCCGGCTTTCCCAGGCGCAGCTTCGCCGCTCAGCATTTGAAGCCGATGCTCCGTCGCCCCGGTCGTCTTCGGCAGCGGACCCGTGAGCGTGACGCAGCTCCGCCCGACATGCAGGTCCGCCCGGGGAGACAGGCTGCGGTACAGCCGGGCGAACAGGCGGCGGGCTTCGTTCCCCGGCCAATCGGCGGGCAGAATTTCGGCTGGCAGGCGCGGCTCGCGGAGCGTCACGAAGCGGAACTGGTGTACCATGAGTAGGCGTGCAGAGAGGCACTCAGCGGGAGCAATCGCCGTAGCGGTATCCGGAAGATCGGCGAGCCTGCCGAAGCAGGCAAGGAACCGCCGGTAGGCCTGCGCGTGAGGTGCGAGGTCCCAACAGCCCGAGGCAAAGGCCTTCAACTCGCTCGCGCCCTGGGCAGGCTCCGCGCGGAAGACCACGGCGGGCATGATCGCGCTCGGAAACGGCCGCACGCCGACCGCGAGCCGGGGGCCAAGGCGCGCATGACCGGAGCGCTCGAGCACCTGCATCCGCTCCTCGGCCGACGAACCCATCAGCTGCACGAAGTGCCAGCTCGCTTCCTCCGGAGGTCCGAAGATCACCTGCGCCGCCGCGGCGAATTCCGCGCGTGCGGCATCCGTCAGCCGATAGAAGCTGCGCCGTCCCTCCCGTTCTCCGGCGAGCTGGCCGGCGGCGACAAGACGGGATACGGCGGTTCTCACAAGCGTCTCGCTGATGCCGACCCCGGCGCAGATCTCGATCAGGTTGCCGATCCAGATCGCGCCGCCGCGCGGCTCCACCACGTCGCCATAGATGGTAACGATGAAGCTTGCGGCCCTGAGCGGCGTTTCATCCAGAATTGCCCGGATGATCCTAGAGCCCTGCTCTGCCGAACTTTCGCCATTCGCCTGCATCCGACCGCCTTCCGAGCCCCACCCGCTGCGTGTTTTTAAACCGTAGCCGATTAAAGAACAAAAACATGCAGCAGATCAAAGCAAGCCAGCGCCGCGCATCTGATCACATGCGCGGCGCTGGCGTGAACGGTGCCTAGCCTGTTGCGGTGTTCGCAACCGCCGGGGCCAATGCGGCGGGTGGCCTCGCGCCGTTTATTTCACCAGGGTCAACTTCACGCTGGCAATTCCAACAGCGACATTCAGTCCGGTCTGGCCGTCAATCTTCACCGGCTGCAGCGCGATTTCCTTTTTCGAGCCGACCAGGGATTTCGCGCCCAGCCCGAGCCCGGCCGCGAATTCGGCAGAAAGGCCGGAATAGTTGCCGGCAAGAGCGCCCTTCAGCTTGGTTTTCGGCTTCGCGTAGACCGACCACACGACGCGGCTCTCCGCTGTTACGCCGATATCGAGGCCCAGCTTGTCGATCGTGCCGCTATATTTGTAAGGCGACTTTTGTCCGTCTGCTTCGAAAACACACGTCAGCGCTTTCGACGAACCCACGACCAGCCCGATACCTGCCGCAATGTCGCAGGAGAGTGTGCCGCGTTTTACGAACTCGGCCTGAGCCTGCCCCTTGGCCTCCTCGGCCGTCGCGCCGGACACTGCGATAGCGCTGAAAGCGAGGCCGCCAACTGTCGCGCGGATCAGGACGTTACGGAATCGTTCAATCATTAATGCTTCCTTACTGTGGGTTACGGCCTTTGAGTCAGGCATTGTCGAAAGCAGGCTTGAAGCCGCCAAGACCAGTTTCGGAAAGCGCTGCCTGTCGCAAAACATCTTGCCTGCGTGCGCTCCGTATAGCCGCTGTCCCACATCTCCCAGACCACGTCTATTGGACTACGGGCTTGCGCCCGGTCTTAGGTCTTCACCCTGAAAACCCGGAAATCTCGAGTGCGCGGTTGCGCCAGTCCGCATAACGATGCGGCCCCGGAACCGATCGGTTCCGGGGCCGTCTGGTCGCCTGACCGGGAGAAGAAATCAGGCGGCCGCTACCTTCTTCGTCACACGCGCCCATTCCGGAATCCAGTCGCGGTGCGCCGCCAGCAGATCGTCAACGAGCGACCAGATCTGGTCGAGATCGAGCTCGGCGGCGGTATGCGGATCCATCATCGCGGCGTGATAGAGGTGCTCGCGGTTCTCGGTGACGAGCGCCTGGACAGTCAACTCCTGGACGTTGATGTTGGTGCGGATCAGGGCCGTGAGCTGCGGCGGCAAGGCGCCGATATAGGTCGGCTGGATACCGGAGGAATCGACGAGGCAGGGCACTTCCGCCGCACAGTTTTCCGGCAGCGAGGTGATGCAGCCATTGTTCCTGAGGTTGCCGTAGATGACCGAAGGTTCGCCGGTCCAGACCGAATTCATGATCGAGGAGGCATATTCACGGCTCTCCGCGACTTCGATCGTCTCGGCTTCCTTGAAGGCGGCCGCCTGTCCCTTCCAGCGCTCGATCTGCTCGACGCAGCGCTTTGGATATTCATCGAGCGGAATGCCGAATTTCTCGATCAGATCGGGGCGCCCGTCCTTGATGAAGTAGGGCGTGTACTCGGCGAAATGCTCCGAGCTCTCGGTGACGAAGTAGCCGAGCCGCGTCAGCATTTCGTAGCGCACCTTGTTCGGGCAGCGCGGATTCCAGTGGCTGGGCTTCGGGAAGCGGCCCTCGCGGTAGCCGCGGATCAGGTCCGGATAGAGATCGCGATAGCTGCCGTCCTTCTGACGGTGCTCGAACTTGAGGTAAAACGCCATGTGATTGATGCCGGCGGCGCGGTAGCGGATCTCTTCGACTGGAATGTCGAGGTCCCGGGCAAGCTCGAAAGCCGTGCCCTGCACCGAATGGCAGAGGCCCACCTGTTTGATCGCCGGATATTTCTCGGCGATCGCCCAGGTGTTTATCGCCATCGGATTCACATATTGCAGAAGGATCGCCTCGGGGCAGACCTCGAGCATGTCCTCGCAGATCTTCCACAGATGCGGCACGGTGCGGAGCCCGCGCATGATGCCGCCGACGCCCAGCGTGTCGGCGATCGTCTGACGCAGCCCGTATTTCTTGGGCACTTCGAAATCGGTGACGGTGCAGGGCTCGTAACCGCCGATCTGGAAAGCGACGACGACGAAGTCCGCTCCTTCCAGAGCCTTGCGCTGGTTCGAATGGGTTTCGATCCTGGCATCGGCGCCAAGAGTGCGCGCGAGTTTGCCGGCGACGATCTCGCTTTCGGCGAGCCGCTCGGGGTTGACGTCCATCAAGGCGATGGTTGCGGCCGAAAGCGCCGGCCGCTGCAAAATGTCGCCGATGATGTTCTTCATGAAAACGGTGGAACCGGCGCCGATGAAAGTAATCCTGGGTCGTTTCGTCATGGGATAGCCTCTGTTTGATTTCACGCGGCCACTTCGAAGGCGGCCTTAACCAGCCGCTTCGTGTAGGCAGTCTTGGGATTGTTGAGGATTTCGCTCACCGGCCCCTCTTCGACGATCTTGCCTTCCTGCATGACGACCACGCGGTGGCAGAGCGCGCGCACGACCTTCAGGTCGTGCGAGATGAAGAGATAGCTCAGACCGCGCTCGTCCTGCAGCCGGCGCAGGAGTTCGATGATCTGCGCCTGCACCGAAAGGTCGAGCGCCGAAGTCGGCTCGTCCAGCAGGATGAATTCCGGTTCCAGCGCGACGGCGCGAGCGATCGCGATGCGCTGGCGCTGGCCGCCGGAGAATTCGTGCGGGAAGCGCGAAAGGATGTTCGAGGGCATGCCGGCGCTGACGAGCGCGTCCTCGACGCGCTTCAGCCTGTCCTTGCGGTTTTCGCCGATGCCGTTGACGATCAGACCCTCCTCTATGATCTGGCCGATCGACATTCGCGGGTTGAGCGAGGAGAAGGGATCCTGAAAGACGATCTGGATCTTCGAGCGAAGCGGCCGCATGCCCTTGCGGTCCTTGTCGTGGATCGGCTCGCCTTCCAAATAGATCTCGCCGCCATCGGCGTTGAGAAGCCGAATCAGCGCCTGACCGAAAGTGGTCTTGCCGGAACCGGACTCGCCCACCAGGCCGAGCGTTTCGTGCCGGCGAAGATTGAGGCTGAGCCCGTCGACCGCGACGAGCTCTTTGAAATCCGGCCTGAAGAACCCGCCCTTCTTCAGGGTGAAGGAGACACGGACATTGCGGCCGTCGAGCAGGATCGGCGCGTCGTCCGGCAACGGATTGGCAGAACCGGAGGGTTCGGAGGAAAGCAGCCGCCGCGTATAGGCGTGCTGCGGATCGGCAAACAGCGCCTCCGTCGTATTGTGTTCCTTCACCTCGCCGAGCTGCATGACATAGACGTAATCGGAGAATTGGCGGACCACCGTCAGGTCATGGGTGATCAGGATCACCGCCATGCCGAGCTCCTGCTGCAGCTTGCGGATGAGGTTGAGAATTTGCGCCTGTACCGTCACGTCGAGTGCCGTCGTCGGCTCGTCGGCAATCAGCACGTCCGGATCGTTGGCAAGCGCCATGGCGATCATGACGCGCTGGCGCTGGCCGCCGGAAAGCTGATGCGGATACTGGTTGAGCCGTGCTTCCGGGTCGGGGATCTGGACATGACGCAAGAGCTCCAGCGCCCGCTCGGCGGCGGCGCGCCGGCTGACGCGGCGATGCGCCCGGATCGCTTCGATGATCTGGCTGCCGATCGTGTAGACCGGGTTCAGCGAGCTCATCGGCTCCTGGAAGATCATCGAGATACGATCGCCGCGCAGCGCCCGGCGCTCTCTCTTCGAGAATTTCAACACGTCCCTGCCGTCATATTCGATGCGCGCCTGCGGCGCGATCGTAGCGCGCTTCGACAGGAGCCCCATGACGGTGCGCGCCGTCACCGACTTGCCGGAGCCGGATTCGCCGACGATCGCCACCGTCTCGCCGCGGTAAAGCTGAAAGGAGACGTCCTTCAACGCCTCGACCGTGCCGTTCTCGACCTTGAAGGATACAGCCACCTTTCGGGCATCGATCACCGGCCTCGCATCTTTCGTATCGCGGTCGCGCCGTTCCTCGGGTGCCGGGACAACACTTTCGATCGTTACCATCGGCATGCTCCTCAATAGGGGTCGATTGCGTCGCGCAGGCCGTCGCCCAGCGCATTGAAGGCGAAAACGGTGACGAGCACGAAGGCGACGGGCGAGAGGATCCAGGGATAGGAACCGATCGCGGAATAATTCGCCGTGTCCTGCAGCATCAGCCCCCAGGAGATCAGCGGCGGCTTGACCGCAAAGCCGAGGAAACCGAGGAACGATTCGAGCAGCACCACATGCGGGATGGCGAGCGTCACCGCGACGATGACGTGGCTCATCACGTTCGGGAAGATGTGCTGGAATATGATGCGCCGGTCCGTGGCGCCGATGGCGATCGCCGCCCGCACATATTCGATCCGGGCAAGCGCCAGGGTCTTGCCGCGCACCTCGCGCGACATCTGCGCCCAGCCGAGCGCGGACATCACGATGATGACGAAGGCGAGAAAGACATTGGTCGGTGCGGTGACCGGGATCAGCGAGGCGAGCGCCAGATAGAGCGGCAATTGCGGGAAGGCGAGCACCAGCTCGACGAAACGCTGCACCCAGGCATCGAAGCGCCCGCCGAAATAGCCGGACACCATGCCGACGGTCGTCCCGACCACGGTGACGATGAAGACGACGGTGAGGGCAATCATCAGCGAGATGCGCGAGCCGTAGAGGATGCGGGACAGCACGTCGCGGCCGAATTTGTCGGTGCCGAGCAGATGCACCGGCGTACCGTCGACGGCGCCGAACAGATGCCGCTCGGCGGGGATCAGCCCGAAGAGCCTGTAGGGTGCGCCCTTGACGAAGAAGCCGAGGACCTGCGGGTTGTCGTAATCCGGTCCGATGATCGGCTGGAAGGTGACCGGATCGAGCTCCTCCGTCTCCCGCACCGGATAGCTCCTCGGCGGAAAGACGAAATTGCCCTCCTTGTCCCGGAAGCTGATCGTCTGCGGCTGCGCGAAGGCCACATCCGTCGCCTTCGGATCAACGGGCGACAGGAACTCGGCGAAGACCGCCATCAGGATCAGGAGGCAGACGAGGACAAGGCCGAGCAGGCCGGTCCACGAACGCTTCAGCCGCCGCCAGACGAGGGCGGAGTAGCTCTCGTGGTGGTGTTTTTCCCCGGGCTCGATCGCCACCGGAAGAGTTCCCTCGGCTTCGACGGTCATGCGTATACCCCCCCTCCCATGCGCACGCGCGGATCGAGCGCGGCGAGCATCATGTCGGCGATGATGTTGCCGACGATCAGCGTTGCGGAGAGGACCAGCATGAATGTCGCCGTCACATAGACGTCGCCCACCCACATGGAACCGACGATCGCCGGCCCGACGGTCGGCAGCGCGAAGATGATCGCCGTCTCGATCTCGCCGGTCAGCATGTAGGGAAGCACGACGCCCTGGTACATGATCAGCGGGTGCAAAGCGTTCGGCACCGCATGGCGCATGACGACCGCACCCTCGCTCAGGCCCTTGGCGCGTGCCGTTTCGACATATTGCGCGTTCAGCGTATCGAGGAGATTGCCCCGCATCACCCGCATATTGTAGGCGAGCCCGCCGAAGGTGGCGATCGCCACGACCGGCCAGACATGTTTGACCAGGTCGACGAACTTGTCCCAGGACCAGGGCGCCCCGCCGTAGCGGGCGGAATGGAAGCTGTTGATCTCGCTCACATTGAAATGAAAGACGAGGATATAGACGATGATCAGCGCCATGAGGAAGCGCGGCACCGTCATGCCGAGGAACGATACGGTCGAAAGCAGGCTGTCTATCCAGGAATATTGCCGCGTCGCCGCGATGATGCCGAAGGCGATGCCGATCACCGACGCCAGGATGTGGCAGACGAGCGCCAGCGCCAGCGTTCGCGGCAGGCGCTCGCCGACCACGTCAGCGACGGGCTTGTTGTAGTAGAGGCTGTGGCCGAAATCGCCTCGCGTCACGATGCCCGTTATCCAGTCGACGTACTGGATCGGCAGCGGCTTATCGAGGCCGTGCTCCTTGCGGTAGGCCTGCGCCTGGGCATCTGCCTCCTCGAAAGAAGCGCCGCCCTGATTGATGAGCTGCGAGCGGATGTAGTCGCTGTAATCTCCCGGCGGTGCCTGGATGATGCCGAAGGTCACCACGCTCAGGACGAGCAGCACCGGAATGGCAGAGGCGATTCGGACAAGCAGAAATCTGAACATGCCGTTTCCTTCTGTCTCGAGTTCCGCGAGAGCCATGCCTGCATCGGCTCTCGGCGGCGTGAAGGGCTTGCACCCTCGCCGGCTCCTTTCCTCGGAGCCGGCGGAGGCGGTTCAGCTTCAGTTGATCGGGCCGCTTTCGCCCGGCTTGCCGGGAAGCTGCTCGGGATAGAGTTCGTAGTCGCCCTGCTTGTCGGCGGCAACGAAGACCCGTTCGCGGATGATCGTGTCTTCCGCCCAGTTGAACATGAAGATCGGCGCGCCCGGAGGAATGTTCGAGAAGCGCTTGTTGATGATCAGCGCGCCCGGATACTCCGTCAGGCCGACGGTATCGACATTGGTGGTGGCTACCTTCTGGTATTGCTTCATCAGCTCCGTTCGCTCGTCATTGTCGTTGCTGGCGATGAACTTGTTGACGATGTCGACGAGCTCCTGCTCGTGGGGCATGACATCGACTTCGCCGCCTTCCGGAGCGCGGTGATGCCAGCTCGTGCGCGGGCCGGTCGGGGCGAGCTGAGGCGTGTTCTGCACCACGGAAGCAAATTCGGCCGTGTTGCGATGAATCATCCAATCGAAGCGGCCGGCATAATTGGCGGCGTCCCGCTGCTTGCCGTCGAGTGCATTGAGGACGACCCGGAGCCCGAGCTTCTCCATCTGCCCGACCATCCCTTCGGCAAGATTACGGTCGGTGCTGTAGTCGGAATTGACGAGCAGAACGATTTCGACGTCGCGGCCGCCAAGCTTGTCGGCCGGGAAATTGACGAAGCCGTTGCCGTCCGTGTCCTTGAGCCCCACCTTTTCGAGAAGCGCCTTGGCGCCTTCGAGATCGTGGGGGTAGTAGATGGTGGAGTTCCGGTCGTAGAAGCTCGTGCCGGAGGAAAGCCCGCCCGGATAGATCGCCGTGAAGGGACCCTTCACCAGGGCTTCGCCAAGCTTCTTGCGGTCGACCGCCATGGTGACGGCCTTGCGGAAGTCCAGGTTGCGGTTGAGCTCTCGCACCGCCTTAGCGCGTTCGTCCGGGTCTCCCCAGCCATTGCCGGAGAAGTTCATGTGCATGTTATAGCCGATGACGCGCGGACCGAAGGCAAGCCGCGCCGGCGCGCTCTCGTTGGCGGCGCGCTTCAGCGATTCCACGAAGTTTTCCGGCTGTTCGAGGTTCGAAATGTCACCCGAACCCGCGATCGCCTGCACGTCGCGGTCGGCCCAGGTCGACAGCTTGTAATGGACTTCGTTCAGATAGGGGAGCTGATTGCCGGCCTCGTCGACCTTCCAGTAATAGGGATTGCGGCGCAGCACGATGATGTCGTCAGGACGATAGGCGACCGGCACCCATGCACCCATCACCGGAAGGTTCATATATTCGGCGGGGAAGCCGTTCTTGTATTCGTTGTAGGTCGTGCCGGCATATTTCGGATGCTTGGTCTTGAGGATATGCGACGGGCCGGGGCAGAAGGTACCGTAGGCCATTGCGAAAAGATGCTGGCGCGGGAAGGCCTCCTTGAAGGACCATTCGACCGTATACTGGTCGATCTTCTTGAGCGTCGTGCCCTCGCCGAAGGTTTCGGGCGTCGCCCCGTTCAAGGGTGAAACGCTCGAGTCGAGGACATTGTCCTCCCAGTAGAACATGACGTCATCGGCATCGAAGGGATCGCCGTCCGACCATTTCGCGCCTTCGATCAGATGCATGGTCAGCTTGCGTCCGTCCTCCGACCAATCCCAGCTTTTCGCGAGATTCGGCAGCGGCTCCATATCGTCCGCCTCGACCTGGAAGAGCGGCGCGGTGCGCGTCAGGCATTCGAACATGCCGATGTCGATGCCGCCCCACCCCTGAGTCTGGCCTGCGCTGTAATTCCAGCCTTCCGGCCGGCCGCCGATCACGTGGCGCATGACATCGCCATAGACGCCCATGCCGTCGGGCATGTTGCCGGTCTTGTAGACCATCGGTTCCTTCGGAAGCCGCTCGGCCACCGGCGGCAGCTTGCCGGCCTTGACGAATTTCTCGGTGACCCATTCGGGCTCCCTGTATTCGGGCAGCGCCTTGAACTCGAGAATGGAGTCGCGCGACACATAGGTGACCTTGCCCTGCGCGGGAAAGGGCGGCTGCTCCGGCACCACGGTCGGCTCGGATGCGAAGGCCTGCACGGCAAAGGCGGATATGCCGATCAGCAGGCTCGCGGTCATATTCAGTCGATGCGTTTTCATGTCCCAGGTTCTCCCTCCTGTCTTCGCCGGGCCGGGGCGGCCGGCGCTCCTCTTCCTTCGTGGCACTCGCGTCTCCTCACGCAGGTGACCTCGCGCATTACCTCAATTGCGGGCGCTTTGCCCTGCCATCCGCCCCGACCGGGGATTGCCCCTCATCCGGCCCGCCGGCCACCTTCTCCCCGCGAGTGGGGAGAAGGGGACTAGCAGCGCTCGCCGAAGTCCCCTCTCCCCGCCTGCGGGGAGAGGGTTAGGGTGAGGGGCAATTCCGGGCAGAGGTAGCCACTCTTCTACCCAGCCACGCGCAGCTTCGCCGCTTCCTTCTCCGCGCGGATCTCCTCGATCGAGCGCACTTCGCGCCGAGCGGCGCCCTTCCACTCCCGGGTGGCGACCGTAGCGCGGGCGAGCCTTTCCTTGGCAGCGTCGATCGCATGGGCATATTGCGGCAGCCATTTGGCCTGCGCGACGACCATTTCGTCGACCATCTGCCAGACTTCCTCCGGCGTGCAGATGGCGCCGACCAGCGGGTCGTGCAGCACGGCGAGCTTCAGAAGATCGATGTCGCCGGTGATCGCCGCATGAACGGACATGCGCTGGACGTTGACCGACGAGATGCAGGTGGCCGCACAGGCCTCAGGCAATGTGATGCCTGCCACCATGTTGATGCCGAAACGATCGACGAAGCCGGGCGATTCGATGATCGCATCCGCCGGAAGGTTGGTGATCACGCCGTTGTTCTTGACGTTGAAGTGGCCGCGATAGACCCGACCCGTCTCCAGCGCTTCGAGGATGCGGCTCGCATGTTCGTTCGAGCGCCTGATCGTTTCCAGCGGCCGGCCCGCCTCTTCGAGGAAGCGCGGATATTCGGTCTCGAACCAGTTGCGGGTCTCGGTCGAATAGCGGAGATACCCGCCGGTCTCCCCATGGATCCAGTCCGACATGTCGATCCATCTGGAGATCTCGTCCGGACGCTTGCGATACCAGGGCAGGTATTCGGACAGGTGTCCGTTGCTTTCGGTCGAATAGACGCCGAAGCGCTTCAACACGTCGATCCGAAGCTTCTCCTGCTTTGAAAAGACGGGATGCGCCTCGAAGGCGGCGACGAGTTCGTCCTTGCCGACCTTGCGGCCGTTGAGGCGGATATCGACGAACCATGTCTGGTGGTTGATGCCGGAGCAGATGTAGTCGAGCTCGCCTTCCCCGGCGCCGAGAATCTCGGCGATCTGCTCGGCCCCGTGCTGGACGCCGTGGCAGAGACCGACCGTGTCGACCTTGCCGTATTCGATCGCCGCCCAGGTGTTCATCGCCATCGGGTTGGCATAGTTGAGGAACTTGGCGCCGGGCTCGGCCACTTCGCGGATGTCCTTGCAGAAATCGAGGATCACCGGAATGTTGCGCTGACCGTAGAGAATGCCGCCGGCGCAGATCGTGTCGCCGACGCATTGGTCGACGCCGTATTTCAGCGGTATGCGGATATCGTCGGCATAGGCCTCGAGGCCGCCGACGCGCACGCAGCTGATGATGTAACGCGCGCCCTCCAGCGCCTTGCGGCGGTCGATCGTCGCGGTTACCCGCGTGGGCAGTTTGTTCGCCTCGACGATCCGGTCGAGGATGGACTTGATCATGGCGAGGTTGTGCTCGCTCAGATCCGTCAACGCGAACTCGACGTCCCGGAGCTCCGGCACCGAAACGATGTCGGTGAAGAGCTTCTTGGTGAAGCCGATGCTGCCGGCGCCGATGATGGCGATCTTAAAGCTGGCCATGGCCGTGCTATTCCTCCTCAGACTGCGACCTTCGCGCTAAAAGGGTAAAATCAATTCATTGAACTGGCCGCGATCGGCGAAGCGGTGCCCTCCTCGGCAAACCCTCGTCAAACGCCGTAGCAACCGCATGTCTTGCGCGATCTGGGGGCATTATGTGTATAATCGGATGCACGACTAGAGAGGTATTGTGCTTTCATGGGTAATTCTATGCTGCAGCAACTGATCGCCCGGGGACCCGCGATGCGGACGGTCTCGCTGCCGCGGGGACGCCAGAACCTGCACACCATGCCGACGAGCACCGGCTACGAGATCAGGACCGATGCAAGCTACGATTGGGACGGTCGCAAGCGGGGCCAAACTCCGTTCACCGTGCTGCAGTACACGATCGGCGGGGCCGGCAACCTGCGATATGAGAACCGCAGTCACCGCGTGCGTCCGGGCGAGACGCTGCTCCTGCTCGTGCCGCACAATCATCGCTATTGGCTTGAAGAAGGCGGGCGCTGGGAGTTCTTCTGGATCTCCATGAACGGCGAGGAGGCGCTGAGGATCCACCGCGCCATTCTCGCCGTCACCGGTCCCATCATAAGGTTGCAGCCGGAAACCGTCGAACATCTTGCCGACTGCAGCCTGCGTCTCATGGCCGGTGGCGACACCCCGGGCAGCGCCTCGGCGATCGCCTATGAGGCGGCGATGGCGCTTTATGACGACGTGTTCGGATCGCATCCGGTTCTCAGTGACGAATACCGGAAGATGCAGCACGTGATCGATCATGTTCTGGGCAATCTCGACAAGCCCCTTCCGGTCGAGGAGCTCGCGCGCATTTCGGGCCTGAGCCGCGCCCATTTCTCCCGAGTCTTCGCCGCCAGCGAAGGCATGCCGCCGGCGGAATTTGTGCTGCAGAAGCGCCTGCAAAGGGCGGTAAAGCTGCTGACCAAGACCGCGGACCTGCCGGTCAAGGAAGTCGCCATCCTGTCCGGCTTCGAGGACCCCAACTACTTCGCCAAGGTATTCCGCCGCGTCTTCGGCGCGAGCCCGACCGAGTTCCGCACCACAGGCATGTATGCGAGCGTATCTGCCACGGGCCGCAATGCGAGGACCAACGAATCCGTGACCACGTTGGCTGCGGCTTGCGATTGAAAAAGCTGCGATAAAAATTTACTAAACAGGATACTCGAGCGCGGCACGGCAGAAGGACAGGCGAAACCGGAATGGTCACAATCAAGGAAATCGCGTCGGCCGTCGGCGTATCGTCGGCAACCGTCTCACGCGTCCTCAACTATGACCCGACGCTGTCGATCTCGAACAGGAAACGCCAGGCGATCATCGAAACGGCGGAGTCGCTCAACTATGCGACGCCGCGCAATCGCAGCCGCGCCGCAGCGCATGGCGTCGGCGTCGGGCTGAAGATCGCGCTCGTGCATTTCCTCGACCCCGCCCAGGAACTCGCCGATCCCTACTATGTCGGCGTCCGCCTCGGCATCGAAAGCCGCTGCCAGGCGCTGAAGAGCGAAGTCGTCAAGGTCTTCCTCACCGGCAACCCTCCGGAAGCGACGATCCTGGAGGGCGCCTCGGGCGTGGTGGCCGTCGGTCACTATTACGGCGATGAGCTAGAATGGTTGCGCCGCCACAGCCGCCACCTCGTCTTTGCCGATTACGCACCGGCCGGAGACATGGAGGACACCGTGCTCAGCGACGTCTCGCTGGCAATGACCCGGCTCCTGGAGGCGGTGCATGCCATGGGCTACCGGCGCATCGGCTTCATCGGCTGGATCGACGCCTTCTACGGGCCCGACAACGTCCATTCGGAGCGCCGTTGCCGCACCTATATCGACTGGATGACCAAGGCCGGGCTTTATGATCCGGAATTGTGCATGGTCGAGCCGATGACGCCCGACAGCGGCTACAAGCTTGCCAGGGCGATGCTATCGAAGCCCAATCCACCGAAGATCCTCATCACCTGCAACGACAATATGGCGCTGGGCGCCTACAGGGCCATCCGCGAGATGGGGCTCAGGATTCCCGAGGATATCGCGGTCGCAAGCTTCAACGACATTCCGGTCGCGCAGTTTCTCGGGCCGCCGCTTTCCACGGTGAAGATTCCGGCGGAGCTCATCGGAGAGACCGCCGTCGACCTGCTGCTGGAGCGCCTTTCGGGCCGAGAGGTCGCCAAGAAGGTGGTTTTCGGCACGGAAATCGTCTGGCGCGGCAGCACGCCGGCACCGGCCGACACAGCGAACAAGGAAGATGACATGGCGGGCGGGTCTTAAAAATCCCTGGACGATATCGACTCGACCCGTCGTGGCGATACCCGCAAACTCGCGTGTAGCCCATCGCCGCCTTTCACTCTGGCAATAGCGCATCGGGCGCCGACAGGCGCGACCGTGACGGCTGACGTCCTTTCAAAGCACGCGTGGCAAGTGCCAAGTAAAAATTTACTGAAAATAATTGCGCCCACTCGAGTTTTGAGAAATACTCGCCGCCGGGACAGAGAGGACTGTCTCGGGGAACACGATTTCGGGAGGAAACAATGGACATTCAGGCGCGTGCCTATCTGCCGCGTATCGCCGCTCTGGCTCTCGCGGGCGCAAGCTTCCTGGGGGTTACCGCGGCGCAGGCCAAGGAAATCACCATCTGGTGCTGGGACCCGAACTTCAACGTCGCGATCATGAAGGAGGCGGGCGCCCGCTATACGAAATCGCATCCGGACGTCACCTTCAACATCGTCGATTTCGCCAAGCTCGACGTCGAGCAGAAGCTGCAGACCGGACTTTCGTCCGGCACCGCCGACGCGCTTCCCGACATCGTGCTCATCGAGGATTACGGCGCTCAGAAATACCTTCAATCCTTCCCGGGGGCCTTCGCGCCTTTGTCCGGCACCGTCGATTATTCCGGTTTCGCCCCCTACAAGGTCGAGCTCATGACGCTCGACGGGCAAGTCTACGGAATGCCCTTCGATTCCGGCGTCACGGGTCTTTATTACCGCAAGGATTATCTGGAAGCCGCCGGCTTCAAGCCGCAGGACATGCAGGATCTCACCTGGGACCGCTTCATCGAGATCGGAAAGCAGGTCGAAGCGAAGACCGGCAAGAAGATGATGGGCCTCGACCCGAACGACGCCGGCCTCGTGCGCATCATCATGCAGTCGGCCGGGCAATGGTATTTCGACAAGGAAGGCAAGCCGAACATCACCGGCAATGCGGCGCTGAAGGCGGCGCTCGAAACCATCGGCAAGATCATGCAGGCGAATATCTACAAGCCTGCCAACGGCTGGTCCGACTGGGTGGGCACCTTCACCTCCGGCGATGTCGCGACCGTCGTCACGGGCGTCTGGATCACCGGCACCGTCAAGGCGCAGCCGGACCAGTCCGGCAACTGGGGCGTCGCCCCCATTCCGGCGCTCTCGATCGAAGGCGCGACGCATGCCTCCAATCTCGGCGGCTCCAGCTGGTACGTGCTCGAAAGCTCCGAGGAGAAGGCGGAGGCCATCGACTTCCTGAACGAGATCTACGCCAAGGACATCGATTTCTATCAGAAGATCCTCCAGGACCGCGGTGCGGTCGGCTCGCTGCTCGCCGCCCGCGGCGGCGCGGCCTATGAGGCGGCAGACCCCTTCTTCGGCGGCGAGAAGGTCTGGCAGAACTTCTCCGATTGGCTGGCGAAGGTCCCCTCGGTCAATTACGGCATCTTCACCAACGAGGCGGACCTCGCCGTCACTGCGCAACTCCCGGCCGTGACGCAGGGGACGCCGGTCGACGAGGTGCTGCAGGCGATCGAGGCCGAGGTCAGCGCACAGATCCAGTGATGCGGGGGATGGCGGCGGGCATGCGCCCGCTGTTTCCGGCCGCGGCTCTTGCCGCGGCCAAATTTCCGGCTGTCCGGCCTTCCAGGAGGGGAACATGGTTCGAGCGCGCCGCGGTATCGGCCGATATTACGACGTCAATGGCTGGCTGTTCGTCGCGCCGGCCCTCGGGCTGATCGCCCTGTTCATGGTCTATCCCATCGCGTGGTCCCTCTGGATGTCGTTCCAGTCCGGCCGCGGCATGACCATGAAGTTCGCGGGCTTCGCGAACATCGTTCGGCTCTGGAACGATCCGGTCTTCATCAAGGCCCTCACCAACACGATGACCTATTTCGTCGTGCAGGTGCCGATCATGATCCTGCTCGCGCTGATCCTGGCGTCGCTCCTCAACAACACGCGGCTCGTCGGCCGAGGGGTTTTCCGCACGGCGATCTTCCTGCCCTGCGTCAGTTCGCTGGTCGCCTATTCGGTGCTCTTCAAGGGCATGTTCGCAACCGACGGGATCGTCAATTCGACGCTCCAGGCGATCGGTCTCGTCGCCTCGCCCATTCCGTGGCTGACGCATCCCTTCTGGGCGAAGGTTCTCGTCATTCTTGCCATCACCTGGCGCTGGACCGGCTACAACATGATCTTCTATCTTGCGGCACTTCAGAACATCGACAAGTCGATCTACGAGGTGGCGCGCATCGACGGCGTTCCGGCCTGGGCGCGCTTTACCCACCTCACCATCCCTCTGCTGAAGCCGGTCATCCTCTTCACGACAGTCATTTCGACGATCGGCACGCTGCAGCTTTTCGACGAGGTCTATAACCTGACCGAGGGCAAGGGCGGCCCGTCCAATGCCACGCTCACCTTGTCGCTCTACATCTACAACCTGACCTTCCGCTTCATGCCGAATCTCGGTTATGCGGCGACGGTCTCCTATGTCATCGTCGTCCTCGTCGCGCTCCTCGCCTTCGTGCAATTCTTCGCAGCAAGGGAGCGTGACCGATGAACGGATTTGGACGTTTCGCGGCAATGGCGGCCACCTATGGCTTCCTCGGCCTGATGGCCTTCCTCTCCGTCTTTCCGTTCATCTGGATGGTGCTCGGCGCAACCAATTCATCGATAGACATCATCAAGGGCAAGCTCCTGCCGGGCGCAGCCTTTGCCACCAATGTCGGCAACTTCTTCACGCTGGTAAACGTGCCGCTCGTCTTCTGGAACTCGGCGAAGATCGCGATCCTTGCGACCGTGCTCACGCTCGCGGTCTCCTCGCTCGCCGGTTACGGCTTCGAGATGTTCCGCTCGCGAAGACGCGAGCGCGTCTACCGGGCGATGCTGCTCACCCTTATGATCCCCTTCGCCGCGCTGATGATCCCGCTCTTCGTCATCATGGGGAAGGCGGGTCTCATCAACACGCATCTCGCCGTCGTCCTGCCGACGATCGGCTCGGCCTTCGTCATCTTCTACTTCCGGCAGAGCACCAAGGCCTTCCCCTCCGAGCTCCGCGACGCAGCCAAGGTCGACGGGCTCAAGGAGTGGCAGATCTTCCTCTTCATCTACGTACCGGTCATGCGTTCGACCTATGCGGCCGCCTTCGTCATCGTCTTCATGACCGCGTGGAACAACTATCTCTGGCCGCTGATCGTGCTCCAGACCAACGAGACCAAGACGATCACGCTGGTCATCTCGTCGCTCGCCTCCGCCTACTACCCCGATTACGGCGTGGTCATGGTCGGGACGATTCTCGCGACACTGCCGACGCTAGCCGTTTTCTTCTTCATGCAACGCCAGTTCGTCCAGGGCATGCTGGGCTCAGTCAAATAGGAACGATGATGCGCTCTGTTACTTCCTTCAATAATTCGTGGATCTTCTCCGAAGGCTTCGACGCCGCCGACGCCGGAACGCTCCGGGCGGGTCAGCCGATCAGCCTGCCGCACAACGCCGTCGAACTGCCGTTCAACTATTTCGACGAGACATGCTACCAGCGCGCCTTCACCTACCAGAAGGTGCTTGCCTGGCGCCCGGACTTCTCCGGCCGGGAGGTCTCGCTCGTCTTCGACGCGGCAATGGCCGATGCGGTCGTCTATCTCAACGGCGAAGAGATCTTGGCGCATAAGGACGGCTACACGCCTTTCGAGGCACGCCTGACGGACAGGCTCCTGGAAGGCGACAATCTCATCACGGTGAAGATCGACGGCAGCGAGAATCCGGAGATCCCGCCTTTCGGCGGCCGGATCGACTATCTGACCTATGCCGGCATCTATCGCGACGTCTGGCTGAAGGTCACCGATCCGGTTTCGATCGCCAATATCAAGATCGAAACCCGCGACGTGCTCTCCGACCACAAGGCCGTTTCCGTCCGGTGCGACCTTTCCAATCCGCAAGGGTTGCCCTTCTCGGGTACGGTCTCGGCGCTCCTCAAGAATGCGGCGGGCGAAGTGCTGGCCGAGGTCGCCGGCGAAACCGCCGGCGAGAGCCTCACCCTTGAGATGGATGGCCTGAAAGGCCTATCGCTCTGGGACATCGACGATCCGGTGCTGTACGAGATCGAAGCCGAGCTCCGGACCCGCCAGGGCTCCGACCGCCTGGCCTCGCATTTCGGTTTTCGCATGGCGGAGTTTACGACCGCAGGCTTCCGGCTCAACGGCCGCCCGCTGAAGATCCGGGGGCTGAACCGTCATCAGGCCTTCCCCTATGTCGGCTACGCCATGGGGCGCACCGCCCAGGAGCGCGACGCCGAGATCATGAAGCACAGGCTTCACTGCAATCTCGTGCGCACCTCGCATTACCCGCAGTCGAAATGGTTCCTCGACCATTGCGACCGCATCGGGCTCCTCGTCTTCGAGGAAATTCCCGGCTGGCAGCACATCGGCGGGGAGGAATGGAAACAGGAGGCGATCCGCAATGTCCGGCGCATGATCGAGCGCGACTGGAACCATCCGTCGATCGTCATCTGGGGTGTGCGCATCAACGAGTCACAGGATTCGCACGACTTCTATGCCGAGACCAATCGCCTCGCCCGCGAGCTCGACCCGACACGGCAGACGGGCGGCGTGCGATACATTACCGACAGCGAATTTCTGGAAGACGTCTACACGATGAACGACTTCATCCTCGGCAACGAGGAGCTGCCCGGCTCGAACCGGCCGCGCACGGCGCTTCGCCCGCAACAGGAGTGCACCGGGCTTGCCCGCAAGGTGCCCTATCTCATCACCGAATTCGGCGGGCACATGTATCCGACGAAGATCTATGACCAGGAGCAGCGCCAGGCCGAACATGTTCGCCGGCATCTGGAAGTGCTGAATGCGGCTTATGGCGATCCCGGCATTTCCGGTGCGATCGGCTGGTGCATGTTCGACTACAACACCCACAAGGATTTCGGCTCCGGGGACCGGATCTGCTATCACGGCGTCATGGACATGTTCCGCGAACCGAAATTCGCGGCTTATGTCTATGCCAGCCAGTGCGATCCCTCCGAGGAAGTCGTGATGAAGCCGGTGACCTTCTGGGCGCGCGGCGAGCGCAATATCGGCGGCGTGCTGCCCTTGATCGTGCTGACGAATTGCGACGAGGTCGAATTGAAATACGGCTCGCTTTCCAAGCGCGTCGGCCCGGATCGCGAGAATTTCCCGCACCTGCCGCATCCGCCGGTCGTCATCGACCACCGCCACTTCACCAAGGACGAGCTCGGAGTCTGGGGCATGAAGTGGGAAAGCGCGGAATTTACCGGCTTCGTCGCCGGCAAGCCGGTCGCCGATCTCCGCATGGCCGCCGATCCCGTGCCTACGACGCTTCACGTCGAGGCGGATAGCAAGACGCTGCGTGCGGAGGGCCGCGACAGCGTTCGCGTCATCCTGCGCGCGCTCGACCAGGCCGGCAACGTCCTGCCCTTCCTGAACGATGCAGTCGACGTCGAGGTTCATGGTCCGGCGCGGCTGGTCGGACCGGCCCGCCTCGTCCTTCAGGGCGGTTCCGCCGGTTTCTGGCTGGAGTCCACGGGCCCCGCCGGCGCCGTCGTCGTCTCGGTCGCTTCGACGCGGCTCGGCGCGGCGAAGCTCGAGCTCGTCGCCCTGGCGGAAGGAGCGGCGAGCGCATGAGCCAACTCCAACTCAGCGATGTCCGTAAATCCTATGGTGGCCTCGAGGTCATCAAGGGTGTCGATCTCGACATAAAATCCGGCGAGTTCGTCGTTTTCGTCGGACCTTCCGGCTGCGGCAAGTCCACGCTGCTCCGGATGATCGCCGGGCTTGAGGAGATCACCTCCGGCGACCTGACGATCGACGATAGCCGAATGAACGATGTCGATCCGTCCAAGCGCGGGATCGCCATGGTGTTCCAGTCCTATGCGCTTTATCCGCATATGACGGTGCGCGAGAATATGGGTTTTGCGCTCCGCTTCGCCGGTGTCCCCAGGGCCGAGATCGAGAAGAGGGTGAACGAGGCCGCCCATATCCTGGAACTCGGGGCGCTGCTCGACCGCAAACCGAAGCAGCTTTCGGGCGGCCAGCGCCAGCGCGTGGCGATCGGCCGGGCGATCGTCCGCCATCCGAAGATCTTCCTGTTCGACGAGCCGCTTTCCAACCTCGATGCGGAGCTGCGCGTGCATATGCGCATCGAGATCGCACGGCTGCACAAGCAGCTCGCCACCACCATCGTCTACGTGACGCATGATCAGGTCGAGGCCATGACGCTCGCCGACAAGATCGTCGTCATGCGCGCCGGCGTGGTCGAACAGGTGGGCTCGCCCCTCGATCTCTATGACGACCCGGCCAACCTCTTCGTCGCCGGCTTCATCGGGTCGCCGAAGATGAATTTCCTGAAGGGCGTGATCGAAATCGACCAGGACCGAGCCTATGCGCGCCTGCCGGATCATGGAGACGCGAAGATCCCCGTCACCCTGCAGGCGGCGGCGGGAACTGCGGTGACGATCGGCATCCGGCCCGAGCATTTCAATGAAGACGGTCCTGCAGGGCTAGCCCTCACGATCGACATGCTGGAACATCTCGGCGGAGAGACCTTCGCCTATGCCCGCCACGGCAACGGCGAGCTCATCGTGGTCGAAACGAAGAACGGCCGCGGACTCAAGGCCGGTGACCGCCTGACGGCCCGCTTCGATCCGGTTTCGGTTCTGGTGTTCGACGGAGAGGGAAAACGGCTGCGTTAGTGACGCAATTTCCCGGAATCGTTCTAATGTCGCCGGTACGAATCAAGGGAGTGAACAGCGATGCGTATTGGCTTCATCGGCACCGGCGCCATCACCGAAGCGATGGTGACGGGCATCGTCGGTTCCGGGCTCGACGCCGCCGGGATCCTCGTCTCCCCGCGCAACCGGGAAATTGCTGCCCGGCTTGCCGGCCGCTTCCCGCTCGTGCGGATCGCCAAGGACAATCAGGAAACGGTGGACGCGGCCGACGTGCTGTTCCTCGCCGTCCGTCCTCAAATCGCCGAGGACGTGATCCCCAAGCTCAAATTCCGCAAGGGTCAGAAGGTCGTCAGCGTCATTGCCGCTACCGATCGTTCCACGCTTCTCGGCTGGATCAGCGAGGAGGTGGAGCTCACCCAGGCAATCCCCCTGCCCTTCGTCGCCGAGCGCGAGGGCGTGACGGCGATCTATCCACCGAACCGCGCCGTTGCCGCGATCTTTGCGGCACTCGGAACGGCGGTCGAATGCGAGACCAAGGAGGAATATGACCTGCTTGCCGTCGGAAGCGCTCTGATGGCGACCTATCTCGGCATTCTCGACCGGACGACCGGCTGGTTCGCCGAAAAGGGTCTCGACCGCGACAAGGCACGCGCCTATATCGCGCCGCTCTTCGCCAGTCTCTCCCAGAGGGCGGTCAGGGACGAGGGGACGCCGCTCGAAGAACTCGCCCGCGAATTTTCGACCGCCGGCGGATTGAACGAGCAGGTTTTGACGGACTTCGACCGCGGCGGCGGCCACCGGGCGCTGACGGATGCGCTCGAACGCGTGCTGCTGCGGGTGCGCGGCGACGACCGGTAGAGGTCTTCAAAGCTCGGTGCCAAGACCCGCGTGGCGACGAAAACGCCCGGCGGCGAAGTCCACGAAGGCGCGCACCCTTGCAGAGACCATGCGGCCTTCCGCATGCACGATGTGGATCGGCACCGGCTCGCGCTCGTGGTCGGCAAGGACGACCTTGAGCCTGCCGGCTCTCACGTCGGGTGCCACCTGGTAGGACTGAAACCGCGACAATCCCCAGCCCGCCAAAGCGGCGGAGAGGACAGCGTCATTGGTGTTGCAGATGAGACGAGGGCTGATCGGAACGCGGATGCTGTTGTCGCGTCCGAAGAGCCATTCCGAGTGGCCGAAGAGGCCCTCTCACCCGATGATGCGATGACGGGCAAGCTCCCGCGGGCTGCCCGGCTCGCCGAAGCGGGTGAAATAATCCGGCGAGCCGCAAAGCACTTGCCGGACCGAGCCGATCCGGCGCGCAACGAGCCCGGAGGGCGGGAGCGAGGCAATGCGGATCGCCACATCCAGGCCCTCGTCGACCAGATTGGTCACGCGGTCGACGAAGACGGTCTTGACCTGCATTGCCGGATAGTGATCGAGGAAGTCGAGGATGACGGGGAGCACGTGGATGCGCCCGAAGAGCGCGGGCGCCGTTACCGTGAGCAACCCTGCAGGTGCGGTGAAGCTGCCCGCCGCATTGGCTTCCGCCTCTGCGATCTCCCCGAGGATACGCCGGCAATCGGCCACGTAACCTTCGCCCGCCGCAGTCAGTTTCAGCGAGCGCGTGGTACGCACCAGAAGCCGTGTCCCGATCAGGTCCTCCAGCTTCGCCACCGCCCGGGTGACCGATGGCGGGCTCATATGCAGCACCTTGGCGGCCGCCGCGAAGCCGCCGCTTTCCACCACCTCCACGAAGGTCCGCATCGCCTGCCAGCGATCCATCGAATGCTCCTCGATTATTTCATCAAGTGAAACTGTCTAGTGCGTCTATCGGAGCTTATCAACTCCGCGGATAACAATCATCTTGGTGTCGTTCCATCATTCAACGAGGCCGACATGAAACTCTATCATCATCCCCTCTCCGGCCACGCGCACCGCGCCCGCTTGTTCCTCTCGCTGCTCGATATCGAGCATGAGCTGGTGGTCGTCGATTTCGCCAGGGGAGAGCACAAGCAAGCGGATTTCCTGAAGCTCAATTCCTTCGGTCAGGTCCCGGTGCTCGACGACGGCGGCACGATCGTCTCGGACTCAAGCGCCATTCTCGTCTATCTGGCAAAGAAGACCGGCCGCACGGACTGGCTGCCGGAAGATGCCGCCGGGGCGGCTGCCGTTCAGCGCTGGCTTTCGGTGGCTGCCGGCCAGATCGCCCATGGCCCGGCCCAGGCGCGGCTCATCAACGTGTTCAAGGCGCCCTACCGGCCGGAAGAGGTGATCCCTCGTTCGCATGCGATCCTGGCGCTGATCGAGCAGGAGCTCAAAGGCAGAGGCTGGATTGCCGCCGACCGGCCGACGATCGCCGATGTCGCGCTCTACAGCTACGTGGCGCGCGCCCCCGAAGGCGACGTCGATCTCCAGCCCTATCCGGAGATCCGCGGCTGGCTCGCCCGCATCGAGGCATTGCCGGGCTTCGTCGAGTTCGCAAAGACGCCGGTGGGGTTGGCGGCTTAGCGAGCGTTATGACGACGTCCGCTTGCGGGAAGCCATCTCGCACGGCACGTGCTTTTAAGCGTATCGAAGGACTGCAACCACCCTCTTCCCTGTGCTTGTCGCAGGGATGAGAGCAGCGCCGCGTCTGCGGTGCGAGGAGTCCTTCAGACCGGTGACTTGGCCTGCTGGGTTCCTGTGACAGACACAGGAATGAGGGAGTTTGGGCCGGGGGCGGATGTTATCGCCGCGAACAAGCCCAGAGATGCCCAACATTCACGCAACCAAGGAAACAATCGTTATGGAGGCTCCCATCCTCGCACATTCGCCCTGGCATGAGGGTGAAATCGCCCTGCAGAAGAGGCTGGGTGTGGAAACGCGCATGGACGAGATCGGACGCCGCGTCATGCGCGACCACCTGATCGACCAGCACCGGGAATTCTATCCCCTTCTGCCGATGGTCGTGCTGGGCTCGGTCGATCGCGGCGACGCCTGGGCGACGCTCAGGGCGGGCGAACCCGGCTTCCTCCACGCGCCGGACGAAAAAAGGCTTACCGTCGAGCTCCCGCGGGAGCCGACGGACCCCGCCGAGGCGGGCATGGAGGACGGCGCTCCCCTCGCCCTGCTCGGAATCGATCTCGGCACCCGCCGGCGCAACCGGCTGAACGGCACGCTTAAGCGGCATGCCCGCGGTTTCGATCTCGGCGTCGACCAGAGCTTCGGCAACTGTCCGAAATACATCCAGCTCCGCCAGGTCCGTTTCGTGCGCGACCCTTCCGTGCCGCCTTCGGTACCGCCCGTTTCCAGCTTCGGGCTCGACGCCGCCGCGCGTGCTCTGGTGGCGCAGGCGGACACGTTCTTCGTCGCAACCTTTGCCGATCTCGCCGGCGGCCGGCAGATCGACGTCTCCCATCGCGGCGGCCACGCCGGATTCGTGCATGTCGGCGAAGACGGTTGGCTGGTGATCCCGGATTTCGTCGGCAACCGCTTCTTCAACACGCTCGGCAACATCGCGCTCAATCCGCGCGCCGGGCTCACTTTCCCGGACTTCTCCACGGGCGGCCTCCTGCAGATGACCGGCGAGGCCGAGCTCCTGTCCGAAGCTCCGGACGGCGTGCCTCTCGACGGCGCCGAGCGCTATTGGCGTTTCCGTCCGCGCCGCAGCGTATGGCGGGCCGACGCTCTACCTGTTCGCTACGACCTTGCCGGAGCGGGATGAGGATAGTGCGTGCGGTTTTCCGCCCGCATCCCGCTCCACCTCTCGGAATGGGCGATAGCAGCAGGCCGGATGCCCGGGTAATTTTTGCGTGCAGGGGAACCAACCTCCCTCGCCAAGGTTTCGTGCCCATCCGCCCCCGACCAAGGAGTGCTGCCATGGCCAAGAAACCCTCTGCGCCGAACAATACGAAACCGGCCACCATTCATGACCAGAAAGCGACACGCGGCAACGGTGGAGAACTTCACCAGATCGCCGAAGGCGACACGCCCGTCCTGACGACGGCTCAGGGCGGCCCCGTCGCCGACGACCAGAACAGTCTTCGCGCCGGCGAACGCGGCCCGACGCTCATCGAGGATTTCCACTTCCGCGAGAAGATCTTCCACTTCGATCACGAACGCATTCCCGAGCGCGTCGTGCATGCCCGCGGCTACGGCGTGCACGGCTTCTTCGAAACCTACGAGTCGCTTGCAGCCTACACCCGGGCGGATCTGTTCCAGCGACCGGGCGAACGAACCCCTGTCTTCGTGCGGTTCTCGACGGTCGCCGGAAGCAAGGGCTCGTTCGACCTCGCCCGCGACGTTCGCGGTTTCGCGGTCAAAATCTACACAAAGGAGGGCAATTGGGACCTCGTCGGCAACAACATCCCGGTGTTCTTCATCCAGGACGCGATCAAGTTCCCCGACGTCATACACTCGGTAAAGCCCGAACCGGACCGGGAATTTCCCCAGGCGCAGTCCGCGCATGACAATTTCTGGGACTTCATCAGCCTGACGCCGGAAAGCATGCACATGGTCATGTGGGTCATGTCGGACCGGGCGATCCCACGCTCCTTCCGGTTCATGGAAGGCTTCGGCGTCCACACCTTCCGTTTCGTCAATGCCAAGGACGAGTCCACCTTCGTCAAATTCCATTGGAAGCCCAAGCTCGGTCTCCAGTCGGTCGTCTGGAACGAGGCCGTGAAGATCAATGGCGCCGATCCTGATTTCCACAGGCGCGATATGTGGCAAGCCATCCAGTCCGGCAACTTCCCGGAATGGGAACTGCATGTGCAGCTTTTCGATCAGGACTTCGCCGACAAGTTCGATTTCGACATTCTCGATCCGACCAAGATCATCCCGGAGGAAGTGCTGCCGACGAAGCCTATCGGCCGGCTGGTACTCGATCGCATGCCGGAGAATTTCTTCGCCGAAACCGAGCAGGTCGCCTTCATGACGCAGAACGTGCCGCCCGGCATCGACTTCAGCGACGATCCGTTGCTGCAGGGGCGCAACTTCTCCTATCTCGACACGCAGCTGAAGCGGCTCGGCAGCCCGAACTTCACCCATCTTCCGATTAACGCGCCGAAATGTCCCTTCCAGCACTTTCAGCAGGACGGCCACATGGCCATGCGCAACCCGGTCGGACGCGTGAACTACCAGCCCAATTCCTGGGGCGAGGGTCCGCGCGAGTCGCCCATGAAAGGCTTCCGCCATTTTCCTTCCGAGGAGCAGGGCCCGAAGCTGCGCATCCGCGCCGAGAGCTTTGCCGACCATTACAGCCAGGCCCGTCAGTTCTTTATCAGCCAGACGCCGCCCGAGCAGCGCCACATCGCCGATGCCCTGACCTTCGAATTGAGCAAGGTGGAGACGCCGGTGATCCGCGAACGAATGGTCGCGCATCTTCTCAATATCGATGAAACGTTGGGGAAAAAGGTCGGCCACGCCCTCGGCCTGGAGACGATGCCGAAACCGGCGGATGCGGCCGTTGCCACCCGCCAGGACCTCGACCCCTCGCCGGCCCTCAGCATCATCCAGCGTGGGCCGAAGCGTTTCGAGGGCCGCAAGCTCGGAATATTGGCGACGGACGGCGCGGACGCCGCGCTTCTCGACGCCCTGATAGCGGCTGTCGAGAAGGAGAAGGCGGTCTTCGAGCTGATCGCGCCGAAAGTCGGCGGCTTTACCGCCTCCGACGGAAAGCGCATCGCCGCCCACCAGATGCTCGACGGCGGCCCGTCGGTACTCTACGACGCGGTGGTCCTGCTTCCTTCCGCAGAGGCCGTCGCGGATCTGATCGACGTCGCTACCGCGCGCGATTTCGTGGCCGACGCCTTCGCCCATTGCAAATATATCGGCTATGCCGGCGCCGCCGTTCCCCTTCTCGAGAGGGCCGGCATTGCGGAGCTGCTCGATGAGGGAACGATCGAACTCACCGACGCTGCGAGTGCGGCCGCCTTCCTCAAGGAGCTCGGCAAGTTGCGCGTCTGGGGAAGAGAGCCCTCGGTCAAGCTGAAATAGGCCGACGGTTTAGACGGAGTGGACGATGGCGTCGCCCGCACATGGAAAGCCGACGAAGAAGGCCGCTCCGTCAAGCGCGGCGAAGAAGGCGGGGAGCTTTCCCCTGCCCGTCAGCACGGCGCCGATGGAAGCCCGTTCCGCGACCGGGCTTCCGGGCGGCGACGCATGGCAGTACGAGCCGAAGTGGGACGGCTTTCGCTGCCTTGCGTTCAAGTCCGGCGAGGACGTCGACATAAGGGCGAAATCCGGCAAGCCGCTCGGGCGTTTCTTCCCCGAGATCCTCGCCCTGCTGCGCCGACTGGAGCCGGACATGTTCGTCCTCGACGGCGAACTGGTGATCGAGGTCGACGGGCGCCTTTCCTTCGACGCCCTTCAGATGCGCCTGCATCCTGCGGCAAGCCGCGTGCAGAAGCTCTCGCGGGAAACGCCGGCCAAACTCATCCTGTTCGACATGCTGGCCGGCACCGACGGAACGGTCCTGACCGGCCAGTCCCTGACAGCACGGCGTGCCCGGCTCGAAACATTCGCCAAAGACAACGCGGTTGCGGAGATGCTCGAGCTTTCGCCCTTCACGCTCGACGTTAAGGAGGCCGAGAGGTGGCTCACCTCATGGCAGGCGGGTGCCACCGACGGGGTCGTCGCAAAGCGGCGCGACGGCGCGTATGAATGCGGCGAAAGGGCAATGGTGAAGGTCAAGCGGCTGAAGACGGCCGACTGCGTCGTCGGCGGCTTCCGCTACGAGCGCGACAGCTCTTTGGTCGGCTCGCTTCTGCTCGGCCTTTACGACACCGAGGGACTGCTGAACCATGTGGGCTTTACCGCGACGATCTCGGACAAGGAGCGGCCTGCCCTGACGCGCCAGCTCGAAGCTTTGCAGGAGCCGCCGGGCTTCACCGGCAAGGCACCGGGCGGGCCCAGCCGCTGGAGCAGCGAGCGCAGCGGCGAATGGCAGCCGGTTCGGCCGGAACTGGTCGTCGAAGTCCGGTTCGACCATGTCAGCAACCGGCGCTTCCGCCACGGTACGAAACTCATGCGCTGGCGGCCGGACAAGGACCCGCGCCAATGTACCTATGAGCAGATCGTACGTCCTGAAGGCTCGCCTTGAAAACCGAGGATCCGGGCAGCGATGAGCAATGATCTCCTGATCATCCTGGGAATCGCGGCGGCGGCGGCCGTCGCATCGCCCCTGGGCGGCCTGGCGGCGATCTCGCTCAGGCCGTCGAGCCTCGTGCTCTCGATCGCGGTCGGCTTCGCGGCCGGCGTCCTCATGGGCACCTTCGCTTTCGAGATGATGCCCACCTCCATGGAACTTGCGGGTCTTCCGCTTGCCGTTGCCGGATTTCTGCTCGGGCTGGGACTCGTCTATATTCTCGACCTCTACGTCAACCGATGGAAAATGGCCGGGCCGGAGGCGGACCAAAAGGCCGAGGTCGATCAGTTGCACCGGAGGCGCAGGCCGCGCGGGAGCAATGTCGCGGTGCTCGCCGGCGGCACGAGTGCGGAAGAGCTGATCGAAGGCATGACGATCGGCGTCGGCGCCACCTTCGAGCCGAAGGTGGCGCTTGTCGTGGGCCTCGCCATCTGCATCGATAATTTCAGCGAAGGAATGAGCATCGGCGAATTGACGCTCGACGAGGAGCGGAAGAACGCGAAGCGCCGGACGCTCGGATGGACCTCCGTCATCGGCCTCTCCCTTTTCGTGTCCGCCGTTGCAGGGTGGTTCCTGCTGAAAGGCCTGGTCCAGCCGGTCACCGGTTTTCTCTTCGCGACGGGAGCGGGCGGGATGTTCTACCTGACGATTACCGACCTCGTGCCGGAAGCGGAGTCGCATCAATTCCAGCAGTCTTCGGCGATCGCCAACGCCGCCGGCTTCCTGCTCGTCATGGTGCTTGCCCAGATGAGCTGATTGGACCACCGCGTCTTGAGGCGCGTCCGTCAGACGATCGCCCGGTCCCAGCCGCCATAATGTTCTTCGCTGCGCGTCCCGCGCGGAAGGCTGAGCGCGATCAGTGCCAAGCCGATCGCGACGTCGGCAAGGGTCGCGACCGTGCTGCCGCCGGCAAACAGGAAGGGCGAAGCCGCCACGCAGGCGCCGAGCAGCACATTCAGGAAGCGCACCGGCCGGACGACCTCCGCCATGGCGGTGACGGCAACCAGGATCACGACGCAGCCGAGAACGTGGTCGCTGTGATAGAGCGGCGGGACGCTGCCGAAAATCAAGGGCGTCGTCATCAGGACCGCCCCGAGCAATGCGCTGGCGACCAGCGTCCAGGGAAAGTTGACGCCGCCGACGATGAATTCCTTCAACAGCTCGGTCGCCGGACGGTTGAGGTCGGGCGCCGGCGTCTGGTCCTCCGAAATGGCCGGGCCGCCCATCCAGAACGTCCGCCAGAACGGCTCGCCCGCCTTCCTTACGCGCCAGAGGTATTGGATGGTGGCGAGCACCTCGTCTATCGAATAGGGGATGAGCACGACGGTGACGGCCGCCTGGATGATGCAGAGCGTACAGAGTGCGCCGATAAGCGGCGGCTGGATGATGATGAAGGAGACGCTGACGGCGCCGAGGGGCACGATCAGCAGGCCGAAGAGGAGCACCATCCAGGGCATGGTGCGCCAGCGCCGGCTGTCACCGATCGCGCCGGCCAGAATGTCCAACGAATAGGCGAAGGCGCCGAGGCCGGCATCGGCGATCGGAAAGCCCTTGGAAACCCAGGACGTCACGACCGCCTCGCTGCCGTTGCGGACGGGTGCCTCGCCAGGCCCGAAGAACGGGTCCCACAGCCCGTCGACATGGCCCATCTGATAGGCGGCGAGATAGCGCGAGACGAAGAGGCCGACGAAGGCGAGCGCGACGATCGGCATTCGCTGCGTGAAGGAGGACGGCGAATAGCTCCAGCCGAGCGGCCGGTCGTCGTCGGCCGCGAGCGCCCGCAGCCTTATTCCGGGCGTCGGCGGAATCATCACCGCAAAGGCCACGATCAGCATGCCGACAAGCGTATCGATGGCGTAGGCCGCGGCACTCGTCGTCCAGAAGACAAGCGGGGCAAGCATGATCCAGACGCCGAGCGCGGCCGTGATCCATTGCGCATGAGACCAGCGCCGGTACATCCCGAAAAGCGCGAATGCGGCAACGAGCAATCCGGACAGGATCTCGCTTGTCCCGAGACGGGCATTGCGTATGGCGGGTTCGTCGATCTCGTGGCCGAGCGCCGGTGGCAGCGGCACGCTGACGGGATCGAAAAGGCCGAGCGTCGCCGGCGAGGAGACGAGCCACAGGCCGAGAGCGACATTTGCCAGCGGCGCCCAGAGCGTGCGCAGCCGGTGCGCTTCCACGGCAGCTTCGACTTCGGCGTCACTGCGCTCCAGCGGCTCCGCCAGCCTTTTCTCCGCCTGCTCGATCTCGGGATCCGAGGCGGCGACCACGGAGGGCTCCAGCTTGTTCTTCGCGTACCAGTCGGTCGGGTCTTGCTTCAGCCGCCGGATCATTTCCGGCAACGTCGCAGCTAGGCTGTGCCTCGGCTCCCAGCCGAGCTTGTTGCGGGCACGGGAGATGTCGATCTCGTAATGATCGTCCGAGTTCTCGACCATCCACGGCTTGATCTCCGAGTCCTGGTCGAGCACCTCGGTCTGCATCCAAGCCCCCGGCTTGGCGAGGCTCTTGGGCAGAGCGAGCGTGCGCCAGTCCTCGCCGTGGATCAGCCGGCCGATGCGCTTCTGCAAGTCGCCATAGGAGAGCGTTTCCTCCTCGCCGATCAGCAACACGCAATCATCGGGCAAGTCGTTGCGACGGTCGACCGTGCGCGCGAAAGCCTCGACCAGATCGTCCTTGTGCAGATAGGGCTGGCCTGCATCCAGATCGCCGCTGAACAGATAGGCGGTCGGGAGCCGCTCGAAGATGCGGGCGATCTGCTGAGCGATGAAAGCGGCTCGGCAGTCCTCGTCATAGACGCCAGCGAGACGGAGGGTCGCGGTCCTGATTGCGCCGCGATGTCTGGCAATCACCGCCTCGGTCTCGGCCTTCGATTTGGGATAGGCCCAGGCGGGGTCCAGCGGATCATCCTCGTTGATCCGCGCACCCCTGGCCGGACTGGGCGCCTGCACCAGCAGCGTGCTTGCATAGATGAACTGTTCGGTGGGAAGGCCCTGCAGCGCCTCCAATAGCCGGCGCGTGCCCTCGACATTGACGGCATCGTATTTGGGATTGTCCTTGCCGGTGGTGTCGTAATAGGCGGCGAGATGAATGACGGAGGCAAGGCGCCCGCCGCTGCGCTTGCCCGCCGTCTCGATCGCCTCTCTCACGCTTTCGTCGGAGGTGATGTCGAATTTGATCGTCTCTTCGGTCTCGGACTTGCCTTTCGGCGGGGACAGGTCGAGCCCGATGACGCGATACCGGTCCCTCAGGCGATGCGCGATCGCCTGGCCCAGAAAGCCGCTCGAGCCGGTAATGAGAACGGTCGGCTGATTTGCATCTTTCGGCATGCCGAAGCAAACCGCGCTCCGGCAGGAAGGTTCCCGACTGGGTTGAAGCGCACGAACTACGCCCCCACGCGCGCCACGACGGGAATATAGTTTTCGAGCTCCGGCGCCGGGAAATGCAGCGTCGCGCCGATCTCGGCGGAGCGGTAGAGGCCCATCAGGATTTCGACGACCGCCAGGCCGTCCTCGAAGGTTTCGAGCGGCTTTATCCCCTTGCGGAAGCATTCGACCATGTGGCGGTTTTCGTCCGTATAGCCGTAGACGCCGGCTTCGTCCTCCAGCACCGGCATCAGGCCCTGCTCGGCATTCTGCTTTTCGACGAGGTCCTCGCCCTCGGTGCCCTGCACGGCCCGCGACAGGAAGATCTTCAAGCCGGTGCCGAGCGAATTGTATTCCAGCGCATATTCGGGCCCAAGAAGCTCGAGCTGAATGCGCAGGCCGGCGCCGACATAGGCCCAGGAGGTCGTTGCCTCGATCATCAGTTCGTTGCCCTCCTCGTCCTCCAGCGTCACGGTCGCCCGGGCGAAATCCTCCGATGGGCGCCGGCGGTAGTCGACATCCTCACCGAAGCGGCGGCGCAGCTCGTCGGCATAGCCGGCCCGCGTCCATTTGAGGTTCGCGACCGTGCCGTTCACCGATTTGACCTTCAACGAATTGCGAGGCGCGCCGGGCGCCGTGAGCAGATGGCGCGCCACCTCGACGCTGTGGCACATCATATCGGAAAGCACCCCGCCGCCCTGCTTGTCGCCCTGCCAGAACCAGGGCGCGTGCGGACCGGCATGTTCTTCCGCGGCGCGTGCGAGATAGGGCCGGCCGGTGGTCGAGGCGGCGCGCCGCCAAATGATCTCCTTGCCCCGCAGCACCGGCGTGCAGAAGACCTGGTTTTCGAGATAGCCATGGTTGAGACCTGCATCCTCGGCCAGGTGCAGCATCTCGCGTGCCTCCGCTACGGTACGCGCAAGCGGCTTCTCGCAGGCGACGGCGAAGATCTTGCTGCGTCCCGCCTTGACCTCCCGGTGGAGCGTCCGCATGACGTCGAGCCGCGTGTAGTTCGGCGACAGAATCCAGACCGCGTCGACGTCGCCGGCGGACAGGAGCGATTCGAGACTCTCATGCGCGCGGCACGCGCCTAGATCAAGCGCCCCGACTTCGCTCGCGAAGCGCGCGCGGTTTTCGGGATTGCGGCTGTAGACGCCGGTCACCTCGACATTGCGTACCCCGATGAGCGATTTCAGGTGGAAATGCGCGATAAAGCCGGTGCCGACGAAGCCTACTCGCAAGGTCTGTTTCGGTAATGTGGTCATTCTTTCCTCCCCGACATCCAGCGGCGACCGCTTCCAGCCGCCCGCATGTGCTTTCAGATAAGTGGCGGCGCCGTACTGCCTCGTACCTTCAGGGCCGTGGGCAGCACGATCGGTTCGGCCCCCACCGAGCCGCCCGCCAGAATTCCAAGGAGCACCGCCATGGCGGTGCGGCCGATCTCGGAGCGAGGCTGGACGACCGTCGTCAGCGGCGGATAGAAGGCCTTGCTCAGATAGAGATCGTCGAAGCCGACGACCGAAACGTCGCCCGGCACGTCGCGTCCGATCCGTCTCAGCTCGTGGACGGCACCATAGGCCATTTCGTCATTGGCGACGAAGAGCGCGGTCGGCGGATCGGAAAGAGAGAAGAGCGAGCGGCAGCATTCCTCGCCGCTTTCGATCAGGAAGTCGCCCCGCACCTCGTAGCCGGCTGGAATCGGCAGCCCGGCAGCGCGCATCGCCAGGCGAAACCCCTCCCGCCGATAGACGCTCATCGGCTCGGGAACCGGCCCGGATATATGAGCGATCCTCCGATGGCCGAGTGAAATCAGGTGCTCGACGGCACCACGGGCCGCGGCGACATTGTCGACCTGCACATGCGGCAGGCCAGAGCCCTCGATCATTTCCAACGCCACCACCACGGGCAGATGGTTCCAGCCGCCCGCTGGCGGCAGCTTGCCGGTCATCAGGATCATGCCGTCGGCATGCCCGTCGCGCAGCATGTTGAAATATTCGGTCTCGCGCGCCGGGTCGTCCTCGGTATTGCCCATCAGCACGGCATAGCCGGCTTCGCGCGCCGTCGCCTCGACGCCCTTGAGGATGTCGAGATAGAAGGGATTGCCGACGTCGCGTACGACCATCAGCACCGTCATGGACCTGCGGGTGCGCAGGTTCCGGGCGCTGACATTCGGGCGGTAATCAAGCTCGCGCGCCAGGTCGAGCACGCGCTGGCGCGTCTCGGCGGTCACCAGCGTCGAAGCGGCGAGGGCGCGCGAGACGGTGGCCACCGACACGCCCGCCTTCTCGGCGATGTCCTTGATCTTCGGCCGGTCCCTCATGCGCGCATCGCCCGGCCCCGTCCGTAGAACATCATCAACAGGAGCAGCGTCGCGCCGAACACCATCTGGCGTCCGGACTCCTCGATGTTGATGGTCGTCAGGATGCTCTGCAGGATGACCAGCAGGACCGCGCCCGCCATGGTGCCGGTGTAGCCGCCCTTGCCCCCGGCAAGCGATGTGCCGCCGAAGACGACCGCGATGATCGAGGGGAGCATGTACTGCTCGCCGACATTGGCGAAAGACGTGCCGGAATAGCCGAGCAGGCAGAGGCCGGCGATCGCGGCGAACATGCCGGAGATCATGAAGAGCGCGATGCGGACCAGCTTGACCGGCACGCCGGCCATGTAGGCCGCGTGCTCGTTGGAGCCGATCGCATAGATGCGGTGGCCGAAGACGGTGCGGTTGAGCATGAGCGCCATTAGGATGCCGATCACGATCCAGAGCCAGATGATGCCGGGAATGCCATAGGCGAGCGGTTGCGTGACGAAGCGCGAGAGCGCGGGCGCGGCCTGGCCGGAGGGAATTCCCATCCGGATGACGACGAGAAGCCCCTGCAGCACGCCCAGCATTCCGAGCGTCATCACCAGCGGCGGGATTCTGAGAAGCGTGACGCCGAGCCCGTTCAGGAGGCCGAAGAAGGCGCCGGCCGCAAGACAGGCGGCGACGGCCGGCAAGATGCCGCCATCGGCGCCGTTCATGACGTTGCCCGCGAGGATCGCCGAGAGCGAGACGACGCCGCCGACCGAGAGATCGATTCCTTCGCGTCCGCCGAGGATGACGACGTTCTGACCGGCCGCGACGATGCCGAGCAGCGAGGCGACGATCAGGAGCCGCAGGATCTGACCGCCGGTCGCAAAGCCCGGCGACAGCGCCTCGCCGAGATAGAGGAGCAGCACGATGAGCGCGAGCGCGACGACGATCGGCTGCCGGACGAAGGACACCACTCGGCTCATGAGCGCGCCCTCCTGCCGGCAAGCACGCCCGCCATCAGGACGAGGAGGATCGCGAGGCCCTGCACGAAGTTCTGCCACTCGGACGGCGTGCCCATGAAAAAGACGACCGAGTTGATGAGCCCTATCGTCAGCGCCCCGAGCAGCGAGCCGACGACGGTGCCCCAGCCGCCGGAGAGCGCGCTGCCGCCGAGCACGACCGCCGCGACGCTGTAGAGCGTCATCTTGCCCCCGACCAGCGGATCGCCGCTTGCGGTATCGCCGGTGATGCAGAAGGCGGCGAGCGCGGAAAAGAGGCCGCAGAGCACATAGCCCTTGATCCGGGTCGCTATGACAGGCAGACCGGTCTGGTAGGCCGCCTGCTGGTCGTCGCCCACGGCAAGCAGTTGCGTGACCAGCCTGGTGCGGCTCATCACCGCGAGGAGGATGACGAGGGCCGCCAGGATGTAGAAGACGAAGGGAACGCCGAAAAGCCGGCCGCCATAGGTGCGCCAGAAGAGCGCCGGCGCCGGCGTGCCGGCAACGGGCAGGATGTAAAGCGCAAGGCCCGTGAAGAAGATGCTGGTTGCGAAGGTCGCGACGATCGCCTGCAGCCGCAGAGCTGCGACGACGAGGCCGTTCACGAGCCCGCAGGCCAGCCCGAGCAGGAGACCGATGGCCAGTGCCAGGAACACCGCGCCGGCCCCCCCTCCCCAGCGTTCCATCAGAACCACGATCGCGACATTGACCAGCGAGAGGATCGCGCCGGCAGAGAGGTCGATATCGCCGGCATAGACGACGTAGGTCTGTGCGATCGCGAGCAGGATCAGCGCCATATAGGTGCTGAGCAGCCCGGTCAGAGCCCGGAATGTCAGGCTGTTCGGCGAAAAGAAGCCGTTGAGGAGAAGGAGTACGGCGACGATCACGAGTGCGGGCAGAAAAGGATAGCGCTCCAGCAGCCTGCCGATGCCGCCGGCGCGCCGGTATGTCGGGACGGTTGCGGTCTCTGCCATCACGCGGCCTCGTAAGCGGCTTGATATAGATTGTAGCGGGTGCGGTCCGCCCCCGTGAGCTCCCGGCTGACCGATCCGCCGTTGAAGACGAGAATGCGATTGGCGTTGCCGAGCAGTTCGGCATCCTCGGAAGAATAGAGAACGATGCCGAGCCCCTCCGCCGCCAGTTGCCGGATCAGCGCGAAGAGGTCCGCCTTGGCGGACAGGTCGATGCCCTTGGTCGGGTCGTCGAGCAGCAGCACGTCGGGGCGGTCGATCAGCCAGCGGGCGATGATCACCTTCTGCTGATTGCCGCCCGAAAGCGAACCGATCGGGTGGAAGAGGCTCGCGAATTTGGTGTGCATGCTTTCCAGCGCCGGCGCCACCCTATCGCGCAGCTTGCCCGGCCGAGCGATCATCAGCCGGTCGCGCAGATAGTGGATCGGCGTGACGTTCTCGATGATCGGTCTTCCGCTGATGACGCCGTCGCGGCTGCGGTCGCCGGAGACATAGGCGCAGCCGCGCCGGATCGCGTCACGCGGGTTCGAAGCGTCGAAGCGGCTGTCGCCGATGAGGATTTCGCCCGACGCGATCGAGCCGGCGCCGAAGATCGCTCTGAGCACCGCCGATTGGCCCTGGCCGTGCAGCCCGCCGAAGCCGAGAATCTCGCCCCGGCCAACCTCGAAACTCACATTGCGGAAACCGCGGCCGGAAAGATCGCGCACCGTCAGCGCGGCGCCTCCTTCACCCTCCACCACCGCCGGCACTGAGGATTGCGTTGCCGGCATGTCGCCGGCGCCGCCGACCATCAGCCGGATCACGGTTGCCGGATCCGTGTCGCCCAGGTTGAGCGTGGTGATGGTCTCGCCGTCGCGAATGATGGTGACGCGATCGCCGATCGCCTTGATCTCGTCCATGCGGTGCGAAATGAAGATGATGCCGCGCCCGCGACGTTTGAGATCGCGCAGGATTTCGAAGAAGCGCTCCACCTGGGCTCGGTCGAGCGCCGAGGTCGGCTCGTCGAAGATGAGGAGCGGCGCCTCGCTGGCCAGCGCCTTCATGATCTCGACGAGCTGACGCTGGTCGGGGCGCAGGTTGCCGACGAGTGTGTCGGCGGAAAACCCTTCGCCGCAGACGCCGTCGAAAAGGCCGATATAGCGCGCCGCGCGCTGCCGGAGTTCCCAGCGGTCGATGAAGACCCGCGATTTGACCGGCAGCTTGCCGAGCGAGATGTTTTCCTCGACCGAGCGGTGCGCGGCGAGGCTGAGTTCCTGATAGAAGATGCCGATGCCGTGGGCTCGCGCCGAGCGCGGTCCGCTGATCGTCACCGGCTGGTCGTCGACCAGGATCCTGCCGCTATCGGGCCGCACGCTGCCCGCAATGATCTTGCAGAGGGTGCTTTTTCCCGAGCCGTTGGAACCCATCAGGACATGGACTTCGCCGGCCATGAGCTCAAGATCGCCGCGGCGGACCGCCAGGGTCGCGCCGTAAGCCTTGCTCACGCCGCTCAGTTTCAATTTCGACATGGAAACTCGTCCGTTCGCTTCGGTTTGGCGGGCGCTGGCCGGGATCGGCTACTTTATGTTTCCTCAAATCCTGGCGGATTTAGGGATAGAAACATGCAGCAAGACAAAGTGTTACCGGGAGCATGCGCGCCCAACGGGACGCGCAATGCCTCAGCGCCCCGCCGAAGGCTCACTTGAACAGCGCTTCCGCCTCCTCGATCGAAAGCGAGCTCGTATAGGAATAATAGCCGGGCTTGCCCTCGAGCTGCTTTGCGGCTTCCGCCACGTTCTTGGAGTCGATGAAGGGAATCGGCAGGTAGAGCGCGTTGCCGTATTGTCCAGCCTTTGCCGGCTCCTTCAGTTCCTTGCCCTGCAGCATCAAAACGGCGACGTTGAGGGCACTCGCCATGACGCCGGGCGGATTCACGGTCGCTCCCGAGTTCAGTTTTTCCTTGATCCAGAGGTCGATGAAGTCCTTGCGGATTTCGCCGGTTGCCGCGATCTCGCCGGCCTTGCCGGCGTCCATGATCGATTTCCAGGCACCGGCCGCCATGCCGTCCTGCACCAGCACGCCGTTGATGTCCGGATAGGTGGCAAGAATGTTCTGCATCGCCTGCTGGCCCTGCGCCTGGTCCCAGTTGGCATTGACCTCGTTGACGACCTGGATATCCGGATAATCCTTGAAGACGCTCTTGTAGCCGGCGACGCGCATCTCGTTCGCCGGATGGCCGGCGACGCCGTTGATCGCAACCACCTTGCCCTTGCCGCCGAGCGTTTCGGCGAGCCACTTGGCGCCCGCGGCACCCCAGGCGGTCTGGTCGATGCCGACATAGATGGCATCGGGCGAAGAGACTTCCGCGTCGGTGGCGATCACCAGGATGCCGGCTTCCTTCGCCTGGGCGAAGATCGGATCGAAGGCGGTCGGGCTGTTGGGGTTGACGATGATGGCGTTCACCCCTTCCGCGATGAAGTTGCGGATATGCGCGATCTGCCCGGGCACGTCGACATTGGCGCTCTGGACGGAGACCTCGACGTCGACGCCTTTTTCCTTCCATTCCGCAGCGGCGGCCTTCGCCTCGTCGATCATCTGGGTGCGCCACTCGCTGCCGACCCAGCCGTTGGAGAGACCTATTTTAAAGGTCTCGGCGTGAGCGGATGCCGACAGGACGATGGACGCGACGGTGCCCAGCGCAAATGCGATAAGTTTCTTCATAAGATCCTCCCAAATCTTGCCGGCACATGAAGCCAGAAAATGTAATCGATTTCAATCGCCGTTTTGGGCGACGATCAGGGGCCGGGAGGGTCATTTACAGCCGCGCGTCTTATCAGACGCGCAAAGATCTTTAATCTGGGGCCTGTAATCGCCCCTGATCAGTAGGCCAGGTCTCGATCACGCGGACGAAATGCGTCAGCCACGCATTGGTCTGGTGGCCGTCCAGCGCACGATGGTCGATCGTCAGCGACACATAGGCCATCGGGCGTATCTGGATCGTGTCGGCGCCATCCACCTCGCGGACGACCACCCGCTTGTCGAGCTTGCCCACGCCCAGGATCGCCGATTGCGGCTGGTTGATAATGATCGGCGCCGCGAGCAGCGATCCGGAGACGCCATGATTGGAAATAGTGAAGGTGCCGCCCGTCACGTCCGCGCGGGAGAGCGCGTTCGAACGCGCGCGCGTCGTCAGCTCCTGTAGCCGGGCCGCAATCTCGGCAAGCGACAGGTCCTGCGCCCGATGGAGGACCGGCACGACCAGGCCCTTGTCCCCGAGGGAAATACCCACGCCGATATTGATGTCGTCGAATGTTTCGAGCGCATCCTCGTGCCAGCGGCTGTTGACCTCGGGGACCGCGCGCATCGCCGCCACGCAGGCCGAAACCACATAAGCCGTATAGGAGAGCTTGGCGCCGTCAGCGGCAAGCCTCTTCCCATGTTCGTCCCGATGGCGCATCACCGCCGAGAAATCGGCCTCGAACACCGCCGTCACATGCGGCGCCGTCGTGACGGAGGTGAGCATATGTTCGGCGATCGCGGCGCGCATGGCGCTATGGGGTATCCTGCGCGACTTGGGTGCCGCTCCCCTGCCGCCAGCCTCGGCCGCGACCGAAGCAGTGCCTTCCTGCCGGGCCGTAAACGCCCTGTCCATGTCGGCGCGCGTGACGCGACCACCCCTGCCGGTGCCGGTGACGGTGGCCGGATCCAGGCCATATTCTTCCGCTGCATGCCGCACGGCCGGCGAATAACGCGGCGCGTGTCCCGCCCCGGCAGCCTCGCTGCCGATCCGGCCGAGAACGGCGCCGGGCGGGGCATCGTCGCCATTTCGCATCAGGATTTCCGCGAGCACCCCGTCGGCGGGCGCCGACACCTCCTGGGTCACCTTGTCGGTCTCGAGCTCGACCAGCGGATCGCCCGATTTGACCGTCTCGCCGATCTTCCTTAGCCAATTGCGGACGACCGCTTTGGTCCCCTCCTGCTCCAGCGGAGCCTGAATGTCGATGAGATCGCCCATTCTCAGAACTCCAGAAGGTCGGTGATCTTCTGGCGTATGCGTTCCGTCGATGGAACCGCCCAGTCGAGCAGGACGGGATTATGGGGGCTGGGAATATCCGGCATGGTGAGACGCGAGATCGGCGCGTCGAGATCGATGAAGGCTTCGTCGGCGACCGCTGCGGCAATCTCCGCGCCGAAACCCGCCGTTGCGAGGTCCTCGTGGACGATGAGGCACCGGCGGGTGCGGCGCACGGAAGCGATGACCGCTTTCCTGTCCCAGGGCATCAGGGTTCTCAGATCGATCACATCGGCGGAGATCCCCTCGGCCGCCTCTTCGCAACGCGGCACCATGGCGCCCCAGGTGACGATGGTGATGTCGCGACCTTCACGCGCGAACTTCGCCTTGCCGAAAGGCAGGGCGAAGGCATCGCCGGGATAGGGCCGCCGCGCCCAGGGATGATCGAGCATGGCCCGGTGCTCGAAGAAGATCACCGGGTCGTTCCCGCGCAAGGCGGTGCGCAGGAGCCCGACGGCGTCCTCGGCATTGGAGGGTACGGCGATCTTCCAGCCGGGCTGGTGGACGAAGGCGACCTCGTTCGTCTGGCTGTGCCACGGATCGCCGCATTTGAAGAATCCCCCCGCCATCCGCACGACGATCGGCGCGGCGAAGCGGTTGCTGGTCCGCCAGCGGATCGTGCCGCAATCGTTGAGCTGCTCGATCGCGGGCTCGGCATATTTGCGGAACTGGATTTCCGGCACCGGCACGAGCCCCGCGAGCGCCATGCCCACCGCCCGGCCGATGATGCCTTCCTCCGAGAGCGACGTGTCGAAGACGCGGGCGGTACCGTATTTCTCCTGCAGCCCGAGGGTCACGGCATGGACGCCGCCCTTCGGGCCGATATCCTCGCCGAAGAGGACGACCCTCTCGTTCACCGACATCTCGTGATCGAGCGTGCGGCGGATCGCCGTCACCATGTTGATCCTCTGGCCGTCGCCCGTCACGGTTTCCGTCGTTTCCGGCGGACGGTAGCCGGCAGAGTGCTGTCCGCCCATGACCTGCATCTGGCCTTCGAAGAAGACATTGCTGGTCACTGTTTCGGGGTCGGCGACCGGCCGGGATTCGGCCTCCATGCGCGCCCGTTCGGCGGCAGCCTTCGCGTCTCTCGCAGCTTCGTTCCATTCCTCTGCGCTCAACAGGGCGGGGACGAGGTAGTCCCTCAGCCGCGGCAGGGGATCGTGTGCCCATTCGCTCCTGACGAGCTCCTCGCTCTTGTAGGTCTGGGTATCCTGGAAGCTGTGCCCTTCGAGGCGCGGCACCTCGAGCCTGAGCAGCACCGGCATCCGCCCTTCGCGCACCAGTTCCACGGCGCCCTTCGTAAGCCGGGCGGCCTCTTCGGGATCCGAGCCGTCGCCGTCGAGAACGGTCAAGTTTTTCCAGCCGGCGAGATTGCCGGCAATATTGCCCTCGGGTGTCTGGAAGCTCGACGGAACGGAGATGCCGAAGCCGTTGTCTTCGATATAGAAGAGCAGCGGCAGGCCCTGCGTCGTCGCGATCGTCAGAGCGGACCAGAAGCCGTTGGAGGCAACGGAACCGTCACCGCCCAGCACGACGGCAACATCCTTCCGATATTCCTCCTTTCCGAGAACTTCGCTGAAATAGGTGATCGCCTGCGCCCAGCCGGCCGTCGGCGTGTACTGGGTGCCCACGCCGCCGCACATCGGCAGGGCCGAGGCGCCGTGCGGGTTGGGATAGTTGAAGACGACACCGATATCCCGGCCGTCGGAATATCCGCCCGCGCGCCCCATCGCCGAGCCGAGCGCGTCCGCCGGATCGACGCCGAGCGCGAGCAGCAGCGGGCGCGAGCGATAATAGCCGCATGCCGCGTCATGCCTGCCCGTGAGGTGAAGCCCCAGGAGAATCTGCGCCATGTCATGGCCGCGGGCCGAAAATTGGTAGAGGACCTTTTTCTCCGGGACCAGCCGCTGCTCTTCCATCTCGTCGAGGGCGCGCGACAGGAGCAGAAGTTGCACGACCTTTTTCCAGTCGATGCTCTCGTCCGGTGCGTTGCGCCGGTCCTTTTTGAGTGCGGCCTGAGCCATCAGGGTCTCCTCCGGTCCTCCGAGATCAAGACTACGCCGCTCGACGCGCAAAACGGTTTCAATCTGGTCGTTTTTTAGCTAGGCTTTGATGAGAATGTTTCGGTTTTGAGGAGTTTATGATGAATTCATTCAATCTCGACGCGATCGACCGAAAGATTCTAGGAATCCTCCAGGACCGGGGCGACATCAGCCATGCAGCCTTGGCGGAGGCGGTCGGTGCCTCGCCGGCGTCCTGCTGGCGGCGCATCAAGGCGCTCGAGACGGCGGGGGTGCTGGTCAAGACCGTGAGCCTCGTCAATCCCGACCTGGTCGGACGCGGATTGAACGTCTTCTGCCAGGTGCGCATGAAGTCCCATGATCCGGTTGCGCGCCGAAATTTCGAACGCTTCGTGGAAAGCCACGAGGAAGTTCTCGAATGCTATTCCATGTCGGGTGATTGGGATTACCTGCTACGGGTCCTCGTTGCCGATGTCGCCGACTACGAGCGCCTGCTGATGCGCGGCATCCTCACCCACGAGGCAGTGGCGAACTCGTCGTCTCACTTCGCGCTGAAGAGCGTCAAATACTCCACTGCCGTTCCCGTCTAGATCATTGAAGCTGCGCCCTTTTCCTGGAAATGCTCTAAGACCTTAGTCCGACGCTTCCGGCCATAGGTCCTAGGACCGTTGCGTGCCGAGTTCCCATAACCTATGCCAGTGGTTGCGCGTTCTCGGGATAACGGAAAGCCCCAACTGCCGCCCGGGCGCGCGAGGGTCGCAGAGCGAAGACGCCCCAGCCCCAACTGTATCGCTCTGCGACCCTCGCCTCGAGCATTCCCGCCCATTTTCCCGTCTACGGCACCGAACGCCCCCTCACATGTCGCGATTTTCTCGGAACCATCCGCTGGCCGAGACGTTAGACGCGGTCGCTTTTGCCCGAAGCGACTGGAAGCGTAAGAGGGTCGGCTCGTCATTCCCTCCCCCCTCCCCGAAGAGTCGACCGACAGGCGGCGGCGCCCTTTCTCCTCCCTCGGGGGCGCCGCCATCACTTCTTCGAAACGGCCTGCAGGTCATGGATGCACCGTTGCCGTCGCTGGCTCCGCGTGATCAAGTGCATCCTGCGCCAACAGCCCAGGGAACCGTGCCGTGACGACTGTGATCCTTTTCCATTCCGTCTATGGACTGCGCCCGTTCGAGAGGGGCGTCGCCGAGCGCCTCACTGTCGCAGGCCACGAGGTGTTCACGCCCGACCTCTACGAAGGCCGGGTTGCTTCCTCGATGGAGGAGGGCTTTGCCCTGAAGGAAGAGATCGGCTGGGGCACCCTTTGCGAGCGCGCCGAGCGGGCGGTCGCGGATCTGCCTGCCGATGCCGTTCTCGGCGGTTTTTCCATGGGCGCTGCTGTCGCCGCCAGCCTGTGGCCGAAGCGGCCCGAGGCGGCCGGAATTCTCTTTCTGCACAGCATCGCCGAAATTCCGGCAAATGCACGTCGCGGGCTGCCGGTGCAGGTCCATCTCGCCGACCCGGATATCTTCGAGCCTGCAGACGAGGTCGCCGTCTGGCGTGCTGATGCCGAACGGACGCCGGTGGCACTGGAAGTCTTCATATATCCCGGTGCCGGGCATCTTTATACCGACGCCACGCTTGCCGATTACGACTCCGAGGCGGCCCGGCTCACCTGGAGCCGCATCGAACGTTGCCTTGCAGCACTTTGAGCGGACACTCGAAGTCTGCCCCTCATCCGGCTGCCGCCACTTTCTCCCCGCAGGCGGGGAGAAAGGAGCAAGCCGCACGTTCTTGGATCCCCTTTCCGTCATAACCGGGAGAGAGGGGCGATCCGTGAAGCTTTGACGTTACGAAGCCTTCCCATAACCTCCGCCCGTCGGCGTCACGACGGTGAAAGTCTCGCCCGCCTCGAGCACCGTATGAGCCGAGCCCGGCAGCTCTTCGATGCGGCCGTCATTGCGGCGGACAAAATTGCGGCCGGTTTCCCCCGCCTCGCCGCCCTTCAGGCCGAAGGGCCGGATGCGGCGGTGGCCGGAAAGGATCGCGAAGTCCAGCCGCTCGCGCGCGCGGATCGTCCTCTGTGTACCGTCGCCCGCCGACCACTTGCCGCGCCCGCCCGAGCCCTTGCGGATGTGGAAGTCTTCGAGCACGACCGGGAAGCGCGTCTCCAGGATTTCCGGGTCGGTGAGGCGCGAATTGGTCATGTGCGTGTGAACCGCATCGGCGCCGTCATAGCCGGGGCCGGCCGGCGCGCCGGAGCAGATCGTCTCGTAATACTGGTAGTCGGCGTTTCCGAAAGTCAGGTTGTTCATTGTTCCCTGCGCGGCGGCCTGCGCCTCGACGGCGCCGAAGAGGCAATTGGTGACCGCCTGACTGACCTCTACATTGCCGGCGACCACCGCCGCCGGGTAGCGCGGCGAAAGCATGGTGCCTTGCGGGATGACGATGCGGATAGGCCTCAGGCAACCGGCATTCATCGGGATGTCGGCCTCGACCAGTACCCGGAAGACATAGAGCACGGCGGCACGCGTCACCGGCTCCGGCGCGTTGAAGTTATCCGAGCGCTGTTGCGACGTTCCGGTGAAGTCGACCGTTGCTTCCCGGCTCTCGCGGTCGATGGATATCTTCACAACGATCCGGCAGCCCTGGTCCATCTCGTAGGAGAATTCGCCGTCCGGCAATCGGTCGAGCACGCGGCGCACGCTTTCGGCCGCATTATCCTGGACGTGACCCATATAGGCCTCGACCACATCCTCTCCGAATTGCGCGATCATCTTCGTGAGTTCCGCCACGCCCTTCTCGTTGGCCGCGACCTGTGCCTTGAGATCGTTGACGTTCTGGAGGATGTTGCGCACCGGATAGCGCGCTCCGTTCAAGAGCTTCTCCAGTTCCTTCTCGCAGAAGCGGCCGCGGTCGATGAGCTTGAAGTTGTCGATATAGACGCCTTCCTCTTCGATATTGGTGGCCAGCGGCGACATCGAGCCCGGCGAGATACCGCCGATATCCGCATGGTGACCGCGGCTTGCGACCCAGAAGCGGATCTCGTGGCCCTCCTTGTCGAAGACCGGCGTGCAGACCGTCAGGTCCGGCAGATGCGTGCCGCCGTTGTAGGGCGCATTGATCAGGAACACATCGCCCGGATGGATGACCGGGTTCTCACGGATGGCGGTCGCGACCGAAGCGTCCATGGAGCCCAGATGCACCGGCATGTGCGGCGCATTGGCGACCAGATTTCCCCTGTTGTCGAAGACCGCGCAGGAGAAATCGAGCCGCTCCTTGATATTGACCGAATAGGCGGTGTTCTGCAGCGTCACGCCCATCTGCTCGGCAATCGACATGAAGAGATTGTTGAAGATCTCCAGCATGACCGGATCGGCCTTCGTGCCGATCGCAGTGCGTTCGGGCAGCGCCTTGATCCGCCTCAGGACGATATGGTCTTTCGCCGTCAGTTCCGCCTGCCAGCCGTCCTCGACGACGATCGTCTGGTTGGCTTCGATGATGATTGCGGGCCCGGTGAGCTTCTGGCCGGGCCTGATTTGGGAACGCAGCGCCACCGGAGCGTCGTGAAACGCACCCTGCGAATAGAAGCGGGTCCGCCGGTTCGGGGCGACATCTCCGACCGTCACGGCAAGACCTTCCGCTTCCATTTCCGCAGCCCCGCCGCCGACCGTTTCGACCTCGACCGCATCGATCACCAGAGCCTTGTTTTCGGCGACGAATCCGAAGCGGCGCCTGTGCAGACGCTCGAATTCAGCGCGGAGCCGCGCCTGGTCGTCCTCATCCGGGAAGGTCGCTTCCACCGGCAGCACCGTGTCGGTTCCGGCATAGCGGATATGCGCGCGCAAATGTGTGCGTATCCGCTCACGGGAAATCCCCTGCGCCTCGAGTTCCGTCAGGCATTCCGATTGCAGTGCCCGGGCAAGTGCGGCAAGCGCCCTCGGCGCGGCCTCGTCGAGACCGGCCCCGAGCGCCTTCTGCCGCGTCGCGCGAATGTCGGCAAGGCCCATTCCATAGGCCGAGAGCAGCCCCGACATCGGGTGCAGGAGAATACTCTTCATGCCGAGCGCGTCGGCGACCAGGCAAGCGTGTTGCCCGCCGGCGCCGCCGAAGCAGTTGAGCGCATAGCGCGTCACGTCATAGCCGCGGCTTACGGAAATCTTCTTGATCGCCTCGACCATATTGGCGACCGCGATGCGGATGAAGCCGTCGGCGACGTCCTCGGGGCTCCGCCCGTCGCCGATCTCGGCCGCTAGCGCGACGAAACCTTCGCGCACGGTCTCCACGTCGAGCGGCAGATTCTGTTCCGGCCCGAAGATCGCCGGAAAGTGTTCCGGCAATAGCTTGCCGAGCATGACATTGGCATCGGTGACGGCGAGCGGTCCGCCGTTGCGGTAACAGGCGGGACCGGGATTGGCGCCGGCCGAATCCGGACCGACACGAAAGCGCTCGCCGTCGAAATGGAGGACCGAGCCGCCGCCAGCGGCAACCGTGTGGATCAGCATCATCGGCGCTCGCACCCGCACGCCGGCAACCTCGGTCTCGAAGGCGCGCTCGTACTCGCCGTCGAAATGGGCGACGTCGGTCGAGGTTCCGCCCATGTCGAAGCCGATCACGCGGCCGAATCCGGCCGCCTCGCCCGTCCGCGCCAGACCGACGACACCGCCCGCAGGTCCGGAGAGGATCGCATCCTTCCCCTGGAACATCTTCGCCGCCGTAAGCCCGCCGGACGACATCATGAACATGAGCCGGGCGCCGGATCGGGCGACGTCCAGCTCTTCCGAAACCTGCGCCACGTAGCGGCCGAGCACGGGCGAGAGATAGGCGTCGATCACGGTCGTATCGCCACGGCCGACATATTTGACGAGCGGCGAGACCTCGTGGCTGACGGATACCTGCTCGAATCCCATCGATCGTGCGATGCGGGCGACGATCGCCTCGTGGGCGGGATATCTGTAGGCGTGCATCAGGACGATGGCGACCGCCCCGTAGCCATTGGCCTTCAAGCCTTCGAGCGCCTGGCGCGCTGCCGCCTCGTCGAGCGGCCGCTCGACCGTGCCGTCGGCGAGCACCCGCTCGTCGAGCTCGACGATCTCCGAATAGAGTGCCTCGGGCTTGATGATCTCGGTGGCGAAGATCTTCTTGCGTTCCTGATAGCCGATCCTGAGCGCATCGCAGAAGCCGCGCGTCGTGACGAGCGCCAGCCGCTCGCCCTTGCGCTCCAGCAAAGCATTGGTGGCAACCGTCGTGCCCATCCTGACCTCGCCGACCACGCCCGCCGGAACCGGATCGCGGGGGCCGAGACCGAGATGCTGCCGGATGCCGTGGACCGCCGCATCGCGATAGGCGCCGGGATTTTCCGAGAGGACCTTCAGCGCGTGCAAGGCGCCCGCCGGATCGCGGCCGACCACGTCGGTGAAGGTACCGCCGCGATCCACCCAGAAATCCCAAGCTCCCGTCACGCTCATCTCCAGTTCCTCCACAATTCCGCCCGCCGCTTCCATGGGCGCTTTTATGGGCCGGCGACGATCGGCGGGCAAGGGAAGAAGAGGCGCGCCACCATCGAAAAGGGCGCCGATACCTCTGCCGGATCTCTGGCCTCGCACCGCCATTTATGTCAGAGGAGGCACGATCCAACAGCGCGGAGGCGGATAAGGTGAAACAGCGCCACCCTACGGCGAAAAGGCGGATCGGAGGCGCGAAAGCCGGCGAACTGCCCGGCAAGCGGGTGACGCTCGCCCGGGCGCTCTCCAAGCTCGGCTACTGCTCGAGGACGCAGGCCGAAAAGCTGATCGCCGAGGGGCGTGTCAGCGTCGCCGGCCGGAAGATCACGGATCTCTCCCACTGGGTCGATATCGAAGCGGACAGGATCGCCGTCGACGGAACCGTCATCGCCGCGCAAGCCAGAGTCTATCTCATGCTGAACAAGCCGCGCGGCCTCGTGACCACCCGCGACGATCCCGAGGGCCGGCCGACTGTCTTCAGCTGCCTCGACAATGTCGACGTTCCGTCCCTCTCGCCGGTCGGCAGGCTCGACAAGGCCAGCGAGGGGCTTCTGCTCTTCACCAACGACACGGTGCTGGCGCAGCGTCTGCTCGATCCGGAGACCCATCTCGGCAAGATATACCATGTTCAGTTGCGCGGCATTTTCGGCGAGGCCATGGCCGCACGGATGCTGGAAGGCGTTACGGAGGGTGGCGAACTGCTGCGCGCCGTGCGGGTCGAACTCCTGAAAAGCGGAGACAGGAACAGTTGGATCGAGGTGGAGCTTGACGAAGGACGCAACCGTCAGATCCGCCGCATGCTCGACACGCTCGGCTTCGAGTGCCTGCGTCTCCTTCGCGTCTCGATCGGCGACATAAGCCTCGGCGACCTGCCGAAGGGAGCAAGCCGGCCGCTGACGGAGGCGGAGATAGTTTATCTCAGACACCGCACCGGGCTCTGACGAGGGCTTTCCCCGGCTTGCCGGCGCGACAAGCCCGATGTCCCGAAGTCCACCCATCGACAGGCGCTTTTGTTTCCAAATCCACCCATTTGACGCGCCTATCCGCGGTAAATGCATGAAACGGCGTCGGGCAGCGGTTGTCTGTGCTAAAATCCGGCCTGCTAATGGGTGAACCCAGAACCGGCGGGAGGAACCATGCCGGCTGGTCGATAATTTCATCCGGGAGGAAAAGATGAAAATCCTTAACGCGCTTCTGGGCGCAGCCGCCGCCGTTTCCCTTTTTGCCGCTTCGGCGAACGCCCAAACCTATCCGGAGCGCACGATCACCATGGTGGTGCCGTTCTCGGCCGGCGGCCCGACCGATACGGTGGCCCGCCTCGTCGCCGAGTCCATGTCGAAGGATCTCGGCCAGCAGATCATCGTCGAGAATGTCGGCGGCGCCGGCGGGACGCTCGGTGCCGGCCGCGTCGCTCAGGCCGATCCGGACGGCTACACGCTGCTTCTGCATCACATCGGCATGGCCACCAGCGCGACGCTCTATCGCAAGCTCGCCTATGACACGCTGAATGCCTTCGAATATGTCGGCCTCGTCACCGAAGTTCCGATGACCATCGTTGCCCGCAAGGATTTCGAGCCGACCGACCTCAAGGGCCTGATCGAACACGTCAAGGCGAACAAGGACACGGTGACGGTCGCCAATGCCGGCATCGGCGCGGCGTCGCATCTTTGCGGCATGATGTTCATGAGCGCGATCGAAACGCCGCTGACGACCGTGCCCTACAAAGGGACCGGCCCGGCGATGACCGACCTGCTCGGCGGCCAGGTCGACATCATGTGCGACCAGACGACGAACACGACGAAGCAGATCCAGGGCGGCACGATCAAGGCCTATGCAGTGACCTCGCCGCAGCGCCTCAAGATCTTCCCCGATCTGCCGACCGCCGAGGAAGCGGGCCTTGCCGGCTTCCAGGTCGGCATCTGGCACGGCATCTATGCGCCGAAGGGCACGCCGGCCGAAGTCACCGACCGCCTCTCCAAGTCGCTGCAGAAGGCACTCAAGGACGAGAACGTGGTTGCCCGCTTCGGCGAACTCGGCACCGAGCCGTCGAGCGAAGCCGACGCAACCCCAGCGGCGCTGAAGGCCAAGCTCGAAAGCGAGATCGCCCGCTGGAAGCCGGTGATCGAGGCCGCCGGCCAGTACGCCGACTGATCGCGCGTCAGGCCTTCAATCCGTGCGGGCGCCTAGCGAGAATGCGCCCGCACCGGCGTTGACAGCTGTCAACAGGCGATGCCTCGGCTTCCCACTTTCGGGCGACATGCATCAGCCAGCAGAACATGCGAAGATATTCGCCAAAAACCGGTGCGGCACGCTCCTCGGAAAAGGGATCGGCACTCACGGAAATAATGGGGAAACGATGAAATCCATCTCTTTCGACACGACCAACGCGCTGTGCGGCGGCATTCTGACGGCCGTCGGGCTGTTCTTCGCCTGGCAGTCGCTCGGGCTCGAGCTCGGCACCGCCTTCCGCATGGGCCCGGGCTATTTCCCGCTGGTTCTCTCCGCCGTGCTGATCCTGCTCGGTCTGATCATCCTGGTGCAATCGGCGCGCGTTCACGGCGAGCCGATGGGGCCGATCGCCATCCGCGGCATCGTCTTCATCCTTCCGGCGCCGATCTTCTTCGGGCTGACCGTGCGCGGCCTCGGCTTCGTCCCCTCACTCTTCTTCACGGCGCTGATCGCCTGTTTCGCCTCCAGCCGGATGAAGCCGCTCTGGGCGATCGCTCTCTCGCTTGCCTTGACCATCTTTTCGGTCGGCGTCTTCAGCTACGGCCTCAACCTGCCATTCGAGCGGTTCGGCCCGTGGACCCGGTTCTAGGAGTCGGCGACGATGGAACTCTTCAGCAATCTTGCCCTCGGCTTTGCCACAGCCGCCTCGCCGGCGAACCTGCTCTTCTGTCTGATCGGCGTACTCCTCGGAACCCTGATCGGCGTGCTGCCCGGCATCGGCGCCACTGCGACCATCGCCATGCTGCTGCCGATCACCTTCCAGCTTGAGCCGGTCTCTTCGCTGATCATGCTCGCCGGCATCTATTACGGCGCTCAATATGGCGGATCGACCACCGCGATCCTGATCAACATGCCCGGCGAATCCTCTTCTGCCGTCACCGCCATCGACGGCTATCAGATGGCGCGCAAGGGCCGCGCCGGCACAGCGCTCGCAATCGCGGCGCTCGGCTCGTTCTTCGCCGGCACGGTCTCGACATTCCTGGTCGCGCTCTTCGCGCCGCCTTTGACGGAGATCGCGCTCGAGTTCGGCGCGGCGGAATATTTCTCGCTGATGATCGTCGGCCTCGTCTCCTCGGTCGCGCTTGCGCACGGATCGGTCATCAAGGCGCTTGCCATGGTGGCGCTCGGCCTGCTTCTCGGCCTCGTGGGCACGGATATCTATACCGGCACGCCGCGCTTCACCCTCGGCATCCGGGAATATTCGGACGGCCTCAATTTCGTGGCGCTGGCGGTCGGCGTCTTCGGTATCGCCGAAATCCTCCGCAATCTCGAAAGCGAGAAGACGCGCGAAGTGCTGATGGCGAAGGTCACCGATCTGATGCCGACGCGCGAGGACTTTAGGCAGATGGTCGCTCCGGTCCTGCGCGGCACGGCCATCGGCTCGGCGCTCGGCGTATTGCCCGGCGGCGGCGCGATCCTCGCCGCCTTCGCCTCCTACACGGTGGAGAAGCGCCTCTCCGACCGGCCGGAGGAATTCGGCCGCGGCGCGGTCGCGGGTGTCGCCGGACCTGAAAGCGCCAACAATGCCGGCGCGCAAACCTCGTTCATTCCATTGCTCACCCTCGGCATTCCGGCAAATCCGGTGATGGCGCTTATGATCGGTGCGATGATCATCCAGGGCATCGTACCCGGCCCGAACGTGGCGGTGGAGCAGCCGGCGCTTTTCTGGGGCATCATCGCCTCGATGTGGATCGGCAACCTGATGCTGGTGGTCCTGAACCTGCCCTTGATCGGTCTCTGGGTGAAGCTCCTGAAGATCCCCTATTTCGTGCTCTTCCCGATCATCATGGCCTTCTGCTCGATCGGGGTCTACAGCGTCAACTCCAATGTCTACGACCTCTACGCCGTCGCCTTCTTCGGCCTTGTCGGCTACCTGCTCCTGAAGCTGCGCTGCGAACCGGCGCCGCTGCTCCTCGGCTTCGTGCTCGGCCCCCTGCTCGAGGAAAACCTCAGGCGCGCAATGATCCTCTCGCGCGGCGACCCGACGACCTTCGTCACCCGGCCGATCAGTGCGACCCTGCTCCTCATTGCCTTCGCCGTGCTCGTCGTCGTCTTCCTGCCGAGCATCAAGAAAAAGCGCGAGCAGGTCTTCGTCGAGGAGGATTGAACCGGATCGGTCTGGTGCACCGGGCGCATGGCCCCATGCGCCCCCTCACTGACCGGGAAATCGATCGGTGAAGGTGTGCGTGTATTCGCCTGTCTGGAAATCTTCGAAACGCTGAGACCAGCGTTTCCCCGGCCAGATATAGTCTACTCTGCCTTTTGCAGGTCGATAGACGGCTGTGTAGAGGGTGGGATGGGGGCCGCTCACGGAATAAAGCGGCGGCCGAAGGAAGCCATCCGTCAGCTTCTCCAGCGACATGGAAGGATCCTCTAGTGCTTGCAGAATAAATTGCTGTCGAGCCACCGAGAATGATGACGGTCGTGCCGCCCGCTGATGATTTGCGCATGCCTTCAGGCGCGTAATGATCGGGCGCTGGCCCGGCCCGAGGAACAGAGTGGCATAATTGCCGGCACTATCCAGTACGGTGACGTTCTGCGCGAGCGCCACAGGTATTCGGCATAGAGCTTTGACAGCCTGCTCGACCTGGTGACAGGTCTCCAGCACGTAGCGGATCACGAGGATGATCGAGAACCCTCTGCCCTGAGAACGTCCGCCCCCAAGAGTAACACTTGCGACCAGTCCTTCCTCATTCATCCCGTCCACGCAGCCTCCCCAAGGGCGTTGCGCCTTCGCGATCACCTTCATCCCGGACCACCGGGTCATTTCGAAACGATCGGAGGCCACACTCGGCGGATAGTCGAAATTGCGGATCAGTGCCGGGCCCCCTTCCCCGAGCCAGACAGATTGACTGCAGCCGTAAGCATCCGGCGCGGGTCGAAAGTGACTGAGCATCCGATGAGCAACCTCATCATCTCCAACGAGAGCGCAGGCGTGCTCATAGTGAGGAACGAGTTCCGGCATGTACTGCCGTAAGGCCTCGCGACATTCTTTGACGCTCGGACCCGATGCTCGTCGGGCCCGCCCGAAATACCAGCTCTCCGCCTCGGCTCGACCGGCGGCAAACCGCGAAAGCCAAGCTTCCCCAGGCCGTTCCTCTTGCGCCGCGACGAAGGTCTTCTCCATAGCCCGAGGAGTATAAGGACGGAGTGAGCGGCTTTGCAACGCAGCCTTGTTGCCCGCTTTCCGCCCGCGGGGACATCCAGCGAAGCACCGGCGACGGCTCTTCCGCGTCGCCTATGGCACCCCGCTCGGCGGCCGCGATCGCACCTGTGTTATCCTCTCGGTCATCAGGATCGCGGTTGCCGCCCTCGTCGTCGTCTTCCCGCCGCGGGGCCGAGCCCGAGATCGAGCCTTGAATTCCTCCGCCCGCAGGCGCATTCATGTAGTCACATGTGACTACATGCCTGGGATGAAACCATGTCGACCGTGAGTCTTAAAGATGCCAAGGCCCGCCTGTCGGCCTATGTAGACGAGGCGATCGCCGGCGAGTTCGTAACGATCACCCGCCACGGAAAGCCCGTCGCAGCGCTGGTTCCGCTTGCGGCAGCGGAGATTGCACGCAAGGCCCTAAACAGGATCCGGCCCAGCCTGACCTCGCATCTGCAGAAGTTCCCCGGCGGTGAGTTCGAACGCAACAGTTCACCATCCCGGGATGTCGATCTGTAAGCGGTTATCCCTCAACACGACCGTCATTTCGATGTTCTCGCCGTCCAAACCGACAGTGCCGGAGGGTTTTATCCGCTGGCTGGAGGCGGCCGATGCGGAAGGCACGAGATTCCTCTCCGTGTTGACAGTTCACGAAATCGAAAAGGGCGTCGCCCTGCTCGAGCGGATGGGAGCCACGGCGAGAGGAGCAAGTCTTCGGCTCTGGCTTTCCGGCCTTGTGTCGACCTACGACGACAGGATCCTGTCGATAGACACGACCGTTTCCACAAGATCGGGCCAACTGGGAGCAATCGCAGTGGCGGCCGGTCACAGTCCCGGCATGGCCGATGCGCTGATTGCCGGCACCGCGAAAGTCCATGACCTGGTCGTGGTCACTAGGAATCCGAAGCACTTCGACCCCTTCGGGATCGGCGTGATGGCTCCCGGGGCGGCCGATCCGAGGAATTCCGGCGGTTCGCTGGAACAGTAAAAGTTGATCCACGCAAAAAAATTCGCATCGATGTCACACCGGCGAACTCTGTCTCGTCATGGTGTCGGAACCAACAAAAGGAGACCGACCATGACTGCCAGACTTGATCCCTTTGCCGCCGCCCCTTCGCTGATGAAGAGCTGGTTCAGCATCTCGACCACGATCGCTTCGAGCCTCGAGTCGAGCCTTATCGAGCTCGTCAAGATCCGCGCTTCGCAGATCAACGGTTGCGCAAACTGCATCAACATGCATACGACGGAGGCGCGTGCCAAGGGCGAGAGCGAGCAGCGGATTTACCTGCTCTCGGCATGGCGCGAGGCGCCGTGCTATACCGACCGCGAGCGCGCTGCGCTCGCCTGGACGGAAGCTTTGACGCGGCTGTCGGAGGGCCACACTCACGTCGCCGCCTATGAGGCGCTGAATGCCGAGTTCACGCAGGAGGAGCAGGTGAAGCTCACGCTCATGATCAATGTCATCAACGGGTGGAACCGCCTCGCCGTGGGCTTCGGCCTGTGGGTCGAACCGGCAGCCGCAAAGACAATCGCCGAGAAGGCGGTCGCCTGATGACACAGGCTACGCAAGCGGATGCGGCAGCGAGTTTCGACCCGCTGCGTCCAAAGCTGATGCGCGTCGCCTATCGCATGCTCGGCTCGGTTGCCGACGCCGAGGATATGGTGCAGGAGGCCTTCATCCGCTGGATGGGGGCCGACCGCGCCGCGGTGCGCGAACCGGAGGCCTTCCTGCGCCGCACCGTCACCCGGCTCTGCCTCGATCAGCTAAAATCGGCTCGGCGCCAGCGCGAGACCTATGTGGGGCCTTGGCTTCCCGATCCCGTCGTGGAGGAGGAGGAAGAGGAAGACGTCACATTGCCGCTGATGCTGGCGCTGGAGCGGTTGTCCCCTCTCGAGCGGGCAGCGTTCCTGTTGCACGACGTGTTCGGGCTAGGTTTCGAGGAGGTCGCGGCGACCATCCAGCGCGACGCCGCCGCCTGCCGGCAGCTTGCCGCCCGCGCACGCTCGCATGTCCGGGAGGCAAGGCCTCGCTTTCACGTCGAGAAGGAGCGCGGCCTCCAGCTTGCGGAGGCCTTCTTCAAGGCCTCGCGTAGCGGGGACATGAACGCGTTCGGCGCGATGCTCGCGGCCGATGTCAGCATCCATGCGGACGGCGGCGGCAAGCGCTCGGCAGCGATCATGCCGATCGTCGGCTTTGATGCCGTTATGAAGGTCCATGAGAAGCTGGCTGCGCTTTTTCGGGCGAACGGCTCGAAACTGCTGCGCATCGGTTTCGTCAACGGGCTGCCCGGCTTCATCACGATGGAAGCCGACGGCGAAATCCAGACCACCGCCCTCGACATCGAGGGCGGCAAAATCGCTGCGATTTATGTCGTAAGGAACCCCGACAAGCTGAGGCACCTGCACTGAGCCCGACGTGAAAGCCGCTCGAAATTAGTGCGAGGCGCCCGAACCGCCGACGGCGACGATCGCAAAGGGCTGACCTTCGATGGGGATCGTGCGGGTCTCCTTGAGAGTCTCTGCATCGGTCACCCGGAGGAGAGCGTGTCGCGGGTCGGTGATCACGATCTGGCCGTCGGCTGCCGCCAGGCGCGGGCGCGGATCACGCCAATGGCCGTCCTTGCTGTATGGCTCGGTGACCCTGCCCTTGCGGAGGATTTCCCCCTTGATCACGTCCAGCACATGAAGGTCGCCGTCTTCCGTCAGAATGTAGGCATTGGCCGGCATTGCAGGATCCAGGAGGAAGTCGACACGCCGAGTCGGCAGCGTGATCAGCCGATACGGTTCGCTGCTGTCGGGATCGATGAGCACGACTTTATCGTCGCCGTAATTGCCGAGGAAAAACTGCATCGCCTTGCCTCCGAGCAGGGTGCCGGTGTGACCCTTCGGGAAATCCGAGGGGTAGGGAAGCATTGTGAGCTTCGGCCCGTCGATACCGCCGGGGCGGGCGACGAGCACCCCTTCCTTGCAGCCGAAGGCGACGAGACGGGCTGATGTGGCCTCGCCATGCAGGTCGGTGCATTTGCTGATCTCGCCGATCTGCCCGCCCTTCTCGTCGATCACACGCACGCCGACGCGCGGCGGCAGTTCGTCCGGCTTCGGCTCGATTTCCGTGTCCGGCACCGAGACGAGGACGTGGCGCCCCATGCTCACGGCGACACCATGGTGCGGCCTGGTCGTATCGATCGTCCTGACCTGCGCCTTGCCTTCGAGAAGTGCGGCTTCATCGACGATGTCCGCCTTGCCGCCGCGATCGTAGAAAATGATCGCGTGATCGTCATGCGGCACCACATGGGCGGGGCGCTTGCCCTCGAGCGCCACCGGAAGAAGCGCCACATCGGAGACTTCCAGATCGCGATGCTCCCCATGATCCGAGAACCCGATGCCGGTCTTGATGACGTGTACGATGTCTTCTTCCGACTGCGCGGCGAAGACCGTCTGACCGGATGCGCTGACCGTCAGGGCTGCATATCCCTTGGTGTCGTAGCGGCCCAATTCGTTGCCGTCCGAAAAGTCGATGGCGCGTACCACCGGCTGCGTGTGATCGGCGACGAACAGGCGCCACGCCTCCTTCGTCTCATGATCATCCGCGCGTGCGCCGGGTGCGGCCAGGACGAAAGCGGTCGCCACTGCTGCCATCAGGCGGGCCCGGGTGAGAGACAATATCATGGGGGTCCTTTCTTTGTGTTGAAACAGTTTTCGTCCGCGCAATCCGTCGGCACGGCCGGGCTATCGAAAAGTCCTCGCGCAGCGGATCTTCCCGAAGTCGCTATGTTATTACATTACTCGATAGCGACGTAATAACATTACCGAAGCCATGCCTGTCAATCCCGAGAACGTTACAAGCGAATGCTTTTCGCCCTCGCTCCCCTGCTGGTCGCAGAAATGAAAACGGAGAGGATCTAGCGAAGCGCCGCGCTGGGCTCGTCGCCCTTCAGATAGCTCACCACGGCATCGGCGATCATCGTGCGATGCCGCGCGATCGTCTCGGGCTCCGACAGGTCCCGACGGAAGATCGTGCCGAAGGTGTAGCGGTTCGACACGCGGAAGAAGCAGAAGGCGCTGATCAGCATGTGCACGTCGATCGGGTCGGCCTTGCGGCGGAAGGTCCCGTCGCCAAGGCCGCGCTCGATGATCGCGTCGATCATCTGGATCACCGAGACGTTGAGGTCGCGGATCGCATCAGAGCGCAGCATGTGCGCGGCGCGATGAATGTTTTCGATGCTGACCAGACGGACGAAGTCCGGATTGGCCTCGTCATGGTCGAAGGTGGTCGCGATCAGCGTGCGAAGTGCCTCTTCCGGAGGCAGGTTCGCAAGCTCCAGGTCGGCCTCCAGCGTGCGGATCTTGCGATAGGACCGCTCGAGGACGGCGAGATACAGCGCTTCCTTGCTGCCGAAGTAATAATAGATCATCCGCTTCGACGTGCGGGTGCGCTCGGCGATCTGATCGACGCGCGCGCCTGCGAGGCCATGGGTGGAGAACTCCTCCGTCGCGACTTCGAGGATGTCGTCCTGCGTCCGCTGCGGATCGTTCTTCCTGCCGTTTGCCTGCCGCTCCGCCATTTTCACCGCTGCTCCCCCGCTCTCCCTCAAGCCGTTTACCGATCCAATTTGCCGAAGCAAGGCGGCGGTCGAACCACGGACCTCCCGAACGATGGATCAAGACATATCACCTTGCCGAACCCTTTCAACCTCGCGGGATTGATTTTCCGAACTAGTTAGTACATTTTGCAACGAGACATGCCGAACGCCACGAAGGAGCGTGGTGGAGGGCTCCGGGCGACCGCCTGGTTGGGAGGAGAAGCCTGCGACAGGTCTGCGCCTTGGGCTGTCGCTCGCCTGTCGCTTGGGAGGAGCGGATGAGCCGCATCATCGATTTCTATTTCTTCGCGTTGAAGGTGACGATCGCGCTGCTGCTTGCCGGCATGGTCGTTCTCGTCTTCGGCAATGTTGTGCTGCGCTATGCCTTCAACCAGGGAATAACGGTGTCGGAGGAGCTGTCGCGGATGTTTTTCGTCTGGCTCACCTTTCTCGGCGCCGTGGTCGCCATGCGCGAGCACGGCCATCTCGGCGTCGACTCGCTCATCAAGCGCCTGCCGCCGCGCGCCGCGAAGGCGGCCGTGCTCTGCGGCCACGCGCTGATGCTCTTTGCAATCTGGCTGGTGATCAGCGGCAGTTGGACCCAGACGTTGATCAACCTCCATGTCGGCGCGCCGGCGACCGGCATCTCCATGGCCTTCTTCTACGGTGCGGGCCTCGCCTTCGGCATTCCGGCCTTCCTGATCCTGCTCGCCGATGCCTTCGCGATCGCGACCGGCCGCATCGACGTGACCACGACCGATCTCGTACGCGACAGCGAGGACGAAGCAGCACTCGACGACCTTTCTGCCCCCGCACTCGGTCCGCTTTCGGCGAAGCATTGAGGAGGCGGCGATGACCGTATCCATCTTCCTCGGCGCCCTTCTCGGACCTATGGCTCTCGGCGTGCCGATCGCCTTCGCCCTCATCCTGAGCGGCGTGGCGCTGATGCTCTATCTCGGCCTCTTCGACGCCCAGATCGTGGCGCAGAACGTGCTGAACGGTGCCGACAGCTTCCCGCTGATGGCCGTTCCCTTCTTCCTGCTTGCCGGCGAGGTCATGAATACGGGCGGCCTCTCCCGCCGCATCGTCGCACTGGCCATGGCCATGGTCGGCCATATCCGCGGCGGGCTCGGCTTCGTCGCGATCTTCGCGGCCTGCATTCTCTCCAGTCTTTCCGGTTCGGCGGTCGCCGATGCGGCCGCACTCGGCGCGCTGCTTCTGCCGATGATGCTGAAAAGCGGCCACGACCCGGCGCGTGCCGGCGGGCTCATCGCCTCCGCCTCGATAATCGGCCCGATCATACCGCCCTCGATCGGCTTCATCCTATTCGGCGTGGTCGGCGGCGTCTCCATCACCAAACTCTTCCTCGCCGGCATATTCCCGGGACTGATGATCGCCGCGGCGCTTTCGATCACCTGGCTGATCGTCGCCCGCAAGGAGCAATTCGACCTGCCGCCGCGGCAGAGCGGCAGGCTGCGGCTCAGGGCCTTCGTCAACAGCCTCTGGGCGCTTTTCCTGCCCGTCATCATCATCGTCGGTCTGAAGTTCGGCGTCTTCACGCCGACGGAGGCGGGTGTCATCGCCGCCGTCTATTCGCTCTTCGTTTCGATGGTCGTCTATCGCGAACTGGCGCCGGCGCAACTCTTCCACGTCTTCGTCTCGGCCGCCAAGATCAGCGCCGTGGTGATGTTCCTCGTCGCCTGCGCGGCGGTTTCGGCCTGGCTGATCACCGTTGCCGACGTTCCCGGCGCGCTCGCCGCACTCCTCGAGCCCCTGATGGGCAACCAGACGGCTCTGCTTATCGCGATCATGGTGTTGATCGTGATCGTCGGCACCGCGATGGACATGACGCCGACAATCCTGATCATGACGCCGGTGCTGATGCCGGTCATCAAACAGGCGGGCATCGATCCGGTCTATTTCGGCGTGCTCTTCATCATCAACAACTCGATCGGCCTGATCACCCCTCCGGTCGGCACCGTCCTGAACGTCATCTGCGGCGTGTCGAAGCTTTCGATGGAGAATCTCATGAAGGGCGTGATGCCCTTCCTCTTCGCGGAACTGATCGTTCTTTTCCTGCTCGTCCTGTTCCCTGAACTGGTGACCGTTCCGGTCTCCTGGTTCGGGCGCTGACGCGCGATTTTCGACTGTCAACAAGGCCGGCACGATACCGGCCCAACCTGGGAGGAAAACATGTTCGACAGACTGACCAAAATGGCACTGGGCCTAGCCGTGCCACTGGCACTCATGACGGCGGGGCCGGCACTGGCAGAAATCCGCGATCAAACGGTCAAATTCGCCTCGGCGAACAACAAGGGTCATCCGCAGGTGACCGGCATGGAGAAATTCGCCGAGCTCGTGAAGGAGAAGAGCGGCGGCAAAATCGAGGTGAAGCTCTTCCCGGGCGGGACGCTCGGCGGTGACGTGCAGACCGTTTCGGCGCTGCAGGGCGGCGTCATCGAGATGACGGTACTGAACGCCGGCATTCTGGCGAGCAACGTCAAGGAGTTCGGCGCGGTCGACCTCCCCTTCCTGTTCGACAGCGGCGAGGAGGCGGACAAGGTGATGGACGGTCCCTTCGGTACCGGCCTGATGGAACGCCTGCCCGACACCGGGCTCGTAGGCCTCGCCTATTGGGAGCTCGGTTTCCGCAACCTGACCAACAACCGGCATCCGGTGACCAAGCTCGAAGACATCAAGGGCCTGAAGATCCGCACCATTCAGTCGCCGATCCCGGTCGAGCTTTTCAACGCGCTCGGCGCCAATGCGGTGCCGCTCCCCTATACCGAGCTCTATACCGCGCTCGAGACGGGAACGGTCGACGGCCAGGAGAATCCCTCCGCCAACATCATCAACGCAAAATTCTACGAGGTGCAGAAGTACATGACGCTCACCCGTCATCAGTACAATCCGCAGATCGTGCTCGTCAGCAAGAAGTTCTGGGACGGCCTCAATGACGAGGAGAAGGCCGTACTGCAACAGGCAGCCGTCGAAGCGCGCGACTTCCAGCGCAAGGTCTCGCGCGAGCAGGATGCCGCAGCACTCGAAGAGATCCGCAAGACGGGGATGGAGGTCAGCGAACTGAGCCCCGAGGAAACGCAGAAACTGCGCGATGCCGTCAAGCCGATGATCGAGAAGTTCAGTGCCGATATCGGCCAGGAGACGGTCGAGGCGCTCTTCAAGGAAATCGGCACCGCCCGCGGCCAGTGATCGTCATGCCGGTCCGCCCGCAACCGGACGGGCCGGCGCGCCGTGGCCGCAGCCGAAAACGAAACAACCGGAACCCGACGCATGACCGAAACGCTTGTAAAATCCTTGAAGGCGGGCCTGATCGGCGCGGGTATCCAGGCTTCGCTGACGCCGGCGATGCACATGGCGGAAGGTGCGGCGCAGGGCATTCGCTACGATTATGAGCTGATCGATCTCAACGTGCTGGGGGCGAGCGAGAAGGACCTGCCGCGCCTGCTCGCCGACGCCGAGCGGCGGGGGGTTGCCGGGCTCAATATCACCCATCCCTGCAAGCAGGCGGTCATTCCCTATCTCGACGAGCTCGCCCCCGAGGCACGGCAACTCGGCGCCGTCAACACGGTGGTCCTCAGAAGCGGACGGCGCTACGGCCACAATACGGACTGGTGGGGTTTTGCCGAAGGCTTCCGGCGCGGCCTGCCGGATGCCGACCTCTCCTGCGCTGTCCAGCTCGGCGCCGGCGGAGCAGGCGTCGCCACGGCCTATGCCGCGCTCTCGCTCGGCTTGCAGCGGCTGGTCGTGTTCGACCGCGAGGCCGGCCGCGCGCAGGCGCTTGCCCGGATGCTCTCCCCTCTCTTTCCGAAAGCCGAGGTGGCGGCCGGCACCGATCTCCCCTCGGAAATGGGAAATGCCGCCGGCCTCATCCACGCGACGCCGACCGGCATGGCGAAATATCCCGGATTGCCGCTCGACGCGGAGCTTCTTTCGCGAAGCCATTGGGTCGCCGAGATCGTCTATTTTCCGCTGGAAACGGCGCTTCTCGGGGAGGCCCGGCGGCGTGGCTGCAAAACGCTCGACGGCGGCGGCATGGCGGTGTTCCAGGCGGTCGGCGCGTTTCGGCTGTTCACCGGGCTCGAACCCGACGCGGCGCGGATGCTCGGCCACTTCAGGGCGATGACCGCCTGAAGGCGCCCGGTCACACAGGTTTCATTTGACGACCGGCTTGTGTAGCGTGTCATTCAAGGAGGCACGGGGCAAGGGGCGGTTGTGATGGGGCTTACATTCTGGTTATCGGCGGCGGCGTTCGCCGTCAAGTTCAGCATAGACGAGCAATTTCTGAGCCTCCTCCGCAGGGGAGACCAGAAGGCGATGAGTGAGCTGATTGCACGGCACCACGGTGCTTTGGTCAGGCTGGCGGACAGCATCGTCAGGAACCGGGCCGTCGCGGAGGAAGTGGCCCAGGAAACCTGGCTCGCCGTCATCGCCAACCTGGGGTCCTTCGAAGGCAGATCGGCCCTTTCCACCTGGATCATTTCCATCCTCCTGAACAAGGCGAAGAACCACGCGAAGCGCGAGAGCCGCTATGCCGCATTGGGACAGGGGGAAGACCCGGGGCGGGATCCGGAGCAGACGCTGCGCAGCCGATTCGACGAAAGCGGCCATTGGAGCGAGGCGCCGGTCTCCTTCGATGGTCTCACGCCGGAGCGGATCGTCGCCGGGCGCCACCTCTGGGAGCATGTGCGGCAGATGATCGATCGCTTGCCGCCAGCCCAGAAGGCGGTCCTGGTGATGCGCGACGTCGAAGGGGCAGACGCTGCGGAAACCTGCCGCCTCCTGGACCTTACTCCCGAGAACCAGCGGACCCTTTTGCATCGGGCACGTACGCGCATCCGCGACGAGATCGAGACGCAGCCTGGAATGATCGTGATCTACGCAGCGGTCAGGAGTGCTGCAAGCTCGCGAAAAAGCCGCTCGTCTTCCGACTGGGCGACATTGAAGCGCAAAAAGCCGCTGGCCGTCTGCGTATGACTGAAGACATTGCCCGGTGCGAGCACGATGCCTCTGGCGAGCGCTTGCCTCGCGAGCTTGGCGGCATCGATGCCATCGGGCAGCCGGCACCAGAGGAACATGCCCGCCTGCGGCTCGATCCAGGGCGTGATGCCGATCCGGGCGAGTCTTCGGGCAGTCTCGGCCATCGCCCCTGCCAGGCGCTGACGCACCGTCTCCATGTGCTTGCGATAGCTGCCGTCTTTCAGGAGCGTCAGCACCAGTTCGGAGGAGAAGCCGGCGGCGCCGAAGCACGTGGCGATCTTGAGGTCGGTCAACGCCTCCACCCATCCGCGAGGCGCCACGATGAACCCGCAGCGCACCGCCGCCGAAAGCGTTTTCGAGAAGCTGCCTATGTGCACCACCCTTTCGAGCCCGTCGAAAGCCGCAAGGCGCGGCGCCGGCGTCTCTTCGAAATCGGCGAAGATATCGTCCTCGATGATCGTCAGCCCGGCCTGCTCCGCAAGCTTGAGCAGACGATGGCCGACGAGCGGCGACAGCATTGCGCCGGTCGGGTTGTGAATGGCGGAATTGGTGATGTAGAGCCGCGGTTTGTGTTCTGCGAGCGCTTCGGCGAAGCGGCCGATGTCCGGCCCGCCGGGCGTATAGGGAACACCGACGATTTTTGCCTGATGCGCCCTGAGGAGTGCGTGGAAATTGAAATAACACGGATCGTCGACGAGCACTGCATCCCCCGGCTTCAGCAGGAAACGGCAAAGCAGATCGATCGCCTGCGTGCCGGATTCGGTGAGCAATATCTGATCGGGCGACGCCTCTATGCCGTGCTGCGCCACGCGCCGTGCCAGAAGCTGACGCAGCGGCAGCAATCCGAGTGGCGAACCATAGTCGACGAGCGTGGCGGCGCCGCCGCGGGCGATGCCCCGCAACGCCCGCCGTAGTCCTTCCTCCGGCATCCAGTGCGGCGGCAGCCAGCCGCAGCCGGGCCTGAGTACCCCCTCCCCCGGCTCAAGGGCCTGGCGCGAGATCCACAGGGGATCGACGGCCCGGTCCAGGCGCGGGCCGATCTCGGCAAGCGTGAGCGGCGCGAGCGGCGCCGCTACGAAGAAGCCCGAGCCCGGCCGCGAGCGGATCACACCTTCGGCCTGAAGGCGCTCATAGGCCTCGACCACCGTGGACTTGGAGACTTTCATCGTCAAAGCGAAGGAACGGATGGATGGGAGCCTCGCGCCGGGCGTCAAACTCCGCGCCGCTATCCGGTGCTTCACCGTGCCCATCACCCTGGCGATCAGGCTTTCGCCAGCGGCACTCGTCGCTTTCAGCTGCATCCGTACTGGGCCTTTCTCCATGACAGTTCTTCTCAACTGTACCCTACTGTCTCTGGAACGGCCAGCGATCCAGCCCGATACCGGAGAAAAAGGAGCATAGGTATGAATAAGGCAGCGAACGGCTGGATGAGCGGTTTGATCGGCGTCGTGATCTTCAGCGGCTCGTTGCCGGCGACCCGCGTCGCAGTGATGGACTTCGACCCCATCTTCCTGACCGTGGCACGGGCGACGATCGCTGGAATTCTCGCCTTCTGCCTGCTCTTCGCGTTCCGAGAAAGACGGCCTGCCCGCGGAGACCTCGCATCGCTGGCCGTGATCTCGCTCGGCGTCGTCGTCGGTTTCCCGCTTCTGACGGCGCTTGCGCTGCGTCACGTGACCTCCGCCCATTCCATCGTCTTCATCGGCCTTCTGCCGCTTGCGACGGCGATTTTCGGCGTGCTTCGCGGCGGCGAGCGTCCACGCCCCACCTTCTGGGTGTTCTCCGGCCTCGGCAGCGCGATCGTCGTCGGCTTCGCGGCACGGCAGGGCTTTTCCGCCTCCCCGATCGGGGATCTCCTGATGCTCGCTGCCATCGTCGCGTGCGGGCTCGGTTACGCGGAGGGTGCGAAGCTGTCGCGCAGGCTCGGCGGCTGGCAGGTCATTTCCTGGGCCCTCGTCCTCTCCCTTCCGATCATGACGGCCCTGATGCTCGCCACCATGCCGTCGACTCTTGCGGGCCTGAGCGCCGCTTCCTGGCTCGGCTTCGGATACGTCTCCGTCTTCAGCATGCTCATCGGCTTCATCTTCTGGTATCGCGGTCTGGCGCTGGGAGGGATCGTGGCGGTCGGCCAGTTACAATTGCTGCAGCCCTTCTTCGGTCTTGCGCTGGCTTCGACATTGCTCGGCGAAACCGTCAGCTGGGGCATGCTTGCCGCGACGGTCGCCATCGTCGCCTGCGTCGCCGGCGCCAGAAAATTTGCCTGACCTCCGGCGAGCGTTCCTGGAGTCATCCGGCGTCTGCCCGCCGCGACCGATCGGTGATACTGTTGCGATAACGGCCCGCCGGAACCTTCGCAGCCATCCGCCGTTTCATTCGGACCGGTCGCTCAACGAGCGTCTGCGGAAGACCGCGTGCCTTTCCTCACTCCGCTCCAGAACGGGAGGCTTATGACGATGATGCGGCGGAAGATATCCCGGTTCGTGCTTGCGGGGCTCGTGCTCGTCGGGGGGATACTTCCCTTGGAGACGAGCGCTGCCCCGGCCGACGAGGCCGCCTTTCTCAATTCGCTGGAGGGCCGATGGACCGGCGGCGGCACGGTGCTGCTTCGCATCGACCGAGGACCGATCAATGTCTCGTGCAATTTCAGCTCGGATGCGACCGGTACCGCCCTCGCCATGAGAGGAACCTGCCGCGGTCTGCTCGTGGTGTCACGCTCGATCAGCGCGGATCTGCGATCCGACGGCGCCCGCTATACCGGCATCTATGTCGGCCCGAGAGGCGGGCGGTCCGCCTTGTCCGGGAGCCGCCGCGGCAACGCCATCAATCTCAGCGTCACCTGGGCAAGGGAAGTCAACGGCGATCGCAAGGCGACGCTCATCGTGCAGAAACGCGGCGAGAACGGAATGCGCCTCAGTACTGTCGACGTGGATCCGGCGACAGGAAAACGGGTGGTGACGAGCGAGCTCAACCTGCGGCGGAGCTGAAGCGGCCGTTTCCCCTCGCTCTTTCAGAGCACGCCCCAGCCGCGATAGCGCCCCCTGCCCGTCATTTCGCGCACCCCGAGTTCGCGCACAAGATTGAGGGCGCCGCGCGGCGTGACCCCGAGATGGCGCGCGATCAGAGGTGCGGAGACGATCGGTCGCGACAGAACGAGATCGATCAGGCCCGGGAGATTGCTGTTCGATCGGCGGTCTTTGATCCGCAATTCCATCTGCGTTCTGGCGAGCGACAGACGGTCGAGTTCCTTCATGCCGAGTTCGGCCGCCGCGGACATCGCCTCCAGAAAACCGGTGAGACGCGTCAGCCGGTCCTTTGAGCGTCGACGCTCGTGGCGGATCGTCTTCAAGCCCGTATTATAGGCAAGCACGTGCGAACCGACCTTGCCGCGAAATCGAAGATAGGCGCCGACCAGAAGCGAGCCGAGCCAGTGTTGCCGACGCAACGGCTCGATGCGCTCCCATGCATCGAAAAGAACGGCAGCCCCAAGCGCGGCGGGCAGTTGGTCGGCAACCGGCAGCACGGCGCGCCACGCGTCGAGCCGGGCGGCCTCATCCCAGTCGTCATCGAAGAGCAGGCCGAGTTGACCCGTCGGCTCTACTCTCGGCGACTGCGTTTCGATTGCGGGCTGTTCTGCCATGACCGCGCTTCCAGCATGAATGTCCAGCAGCCGCGCGGACCGGGCGATCGCCGCATCGATCTCGGCGAATGCATCGGAAAGGGAGCTGTCCATCGGACCGTCCGCCATGTCGGGCGCATCCGTTTCGTCCGGATCGTCCCGGAAAGCCGAAGTGTCGGGAGAGTCATGCCTGACGGCCGGACCCGCCTCGCCGCGCAACGCGCTCAGCCCGGGCGGCGACAAGGCCCAGTCGGCATCGGCCAAATCCAATCGTCGCCGCGCCCTCAGAACCGCGTGCGCGATGGTCAGCTCGTGCGACGGAGCGCGCGCGTCCATATGCGAATCGTGTAGAACCAGGTCCTCGACATGGACCAGTTCACCGGCGACCCAAAGGGCCGCCGCCGCGTCGAAAAACTGACCGCGCTCCCGAAAGCCCTCGGCGACGGCATGACGCCCTGCCCGCTCGTCGAGCCGGGCGAGCCCGTCTTCGGCGGCAATCAGGACCGGCAGCAGCGCCGGATCGAGCGGATCAGGGATCTCATATCTCATTTTGAAAGCAAAGCGTTGGCGGTGAAACGGAAGGTAACACGCGCCTTCGTTCCGGCACAGCTATTCGAAGGTTTTCCACCCCTATTGTGCTCCGCTCACATCTGTTCCCCGCACGCCGTCCACGAGGACGCTTGCGCGCCGGCGGCGTTGATCTTAAGACCGGCCTAAGACCAACCAACTTGATGGAGTTGACAGCTGTCAAGTCCGGGCCGGCATGGCGGAGCGCTCTTGATCTCGGGTCTCCCGACGCCTCCCCGGAACTCCAGGAGGTAACGGCTGTCTGCACAGCGGGAGGGTTCCGGACCGGAGCAAGTCGCCCCTCGGCAAAGCATCAGCTGTGCGGATGCGCCGTTAGACACAAGGAAAAGGCAAGCGTCTATGGTATCCGATGTTCTCGCCGCATCCGGCGGCGTCAAGCAGGTAATCTGTATAAATTGGGGAACGAAATACGGGGCGCCTTTCGTGAACCGCCTCTTCGCGATGGTCGCCCGCAACATCACGCCGCCTTTCACCTTCACCTGTTTTACCGACAATAGGGAAGGCCTTCGGTCGGAAATACTCTGCGAGGACCTTCCGCCGCTCGATGTCGAGATGCCGGTGAATACCAAGGGAATCTGGCCCAAGGCGCGCCTGTGGGGCCCGGAACTCGGCAGCCTCAAGGGACCGGTACTCTTTCTCGACCTCGATCTGGTGGTCGTCGGATCGCTCGACGCGTTTTTCGAGATCGGCGGTCCCAACGATATCGTGATGACCCGCAATCAGACGACGCCGCTTGAGCGTCTCGGGCAGACGTCGCTGTTCCGCTTCCCTGTCGGAAAGCTGGTCCCATTGCAGGAGAAGTTCCGCGCCGACCCGCAACAGGTGGCGGACGAATATGAATTCGAGCAACGCTTCGTGACGCGCAACGCGCCAGGAGGGGCGAAATTCTTCCCGCGGCGTTTCGTTCTGCATTTCCGCCAGGATTGTCGGCGGCCATTCCCCTTGAACTACTTCCTGCCGCCACAGCTGCCGGCGGATGCACGCGTGGTTATTTTTCCGCGCGGTCTGCTGCCGCAACATGCGATAGACGGGCAGTTCGGCTACAAGGGGCGGGTGGCGACGCCGATCGATCATATTCGCGGGCTCTTCTCTCCAGACAGAAGAGAAAGGAGCCCGTTCCGCTACCTCCGGCACTATATTCTCCCGAGCCCATGGGTCGCGGAACACTGGCGCGAGTGACGGCAAAGTTCGCATTGTTGACAGCTGTCAACTGGGGAAACGGCAGCAGGGATCGACACCTGCATATGGCCGGTTGCCATGCTTCCGAGTTGGTTGGCGCCCGCACGACGTTCACTCGACTGGAGAATAGGGGAGGTGGTTGGCCGCCGTCGCTGCGGTCACCAACCCTCGAAATAAGGCCGTCCGCGTGACGGAACCTATTGGCGATTTAGCTTCCGCATTGCCGATTTATCGCTTTGTTCGCCAATACCTTACGATAGAAGCAAAATTGTTAAAAAACAGACACCAAGGCGGTAAATCAAAAACGAATGCGAATCCCCAACTGAGGCGAGTTTCCCCTATCTGGAGCGTCAAGGCAACCGCGAGTGGTCCGCGTCGCAAGCCAGACCCAACCTTACGACAGACAAATCCTGCAGTGCGCTTGAGATCCCTGTCCTATGGGGTCCGCTGAGCGAGAGGCGTCAACCGGCAAGCGGCATGCTTGGCCCTCGCGCGCGCCTCAGTGCAGCGACCATCGGAGCAACCGAGAAAGACTGCCGCCGCGCTCTCGCGGTAAGAACCCGAAGATAGCCGCCGGGCGAACTTATGCAATCGGCTCTCTCCAGGATGCAGGCGATGACGCTCGCAGCATTTTCCTGGCCGAGAACCGTGCATGCATCGTCATAGGCATCCGTGCTCACGTTCAGCATGGTCCTGACGACGATTGCAGCGGTCAGCAGTTCCTTCCAGGTCGTTATCCGGCCCTGTGGTCCGTAATCGGTGATCTGCGGGCAAGCGGATAGGAGGACGGGCAGGGGAATTTCCCGGGCGAGGCGGGAGATCGGCAGAGATGGAGGCGCCGGTCTGACAGGGGTCTGCGCATCGACATCGGTCGAGACCTCCGAGAGCTTCGCCTTCGGCGTTACAGGATCCACGTTGCAGCTTCGGGCGCTTGCCGAAAATTTCCCCGACCTTTTTCCCAAGCCAGGTTCAGATTCAAATTGAGAGTCTGGATGTGAATTCTGTATGTGCTGCCCATTATGGCGATCATTGGCCTCCATTTTTTCCGAATTAAGTAGTTTTTCCAATTGATTGGACAGATCGGCGCGAATTTCCGCCATAGCGTCGTGCCGGGCCTCGACGTCGCTGACCGATGCCTTGCGCGAGAGAGGCGCGGACAATTCTTCATATCGCCGCTGCTGCTGCTCCCAGCCGGCTGGCACGCCTGATTCACGAAGGAGCTCGAGCAGCTTGGCGATGTCGCGCCGGCAGAGGCTCAGCCTTTCACGCATCTGACGGTGATACTGTTTGGCTGCGGCAAGTTCGGCAGCGGCGATTTTGAACTCATCGGCCCGGGCTACGAGTGGGGAGAGGTCGAATCCGAAAGCTTCGCCTACCGCACCATTGCGGCTCCTTCGAGCGTAACGCTTACCATTCGGGCTGTCGCGCCGCAGGATCAGACCCGATTCCACGAGGCATGCAAGATGCCGGCGGAGCGTGGTGCCCGCCATTCCGTGGGTTCGGAGCGAGAGCTGCGCATTGGAGGGGAAAACGACGAGGCCATTTTCACCCGAGAGCTCGGCTCCTGGATAGAAGCTTAAAAGGGCGTTCAACACCGCAAGCGAACGATCGGACACGCCGATCACCGTCTTCGCTTCACAGAGAGAACGAAACAATTTCCACTTGTCCACCGACCGGTCCGGTGGGACGTTGCCGGCGGCGATCTGACTTGCGAGCATGCCAAGCGTCATCGCCCGCCGCCCAAAGGGCGTCGTCACACTTCCACGTTCCATTTTCTTCACCTTTTCCAAGGCAAAAGAAATTCGTTCGCCGAAACGACGTCAAAAATGCTTGACACTGATTCGCGGAAATGGGATTCTCTAGTTGCTACACGAGAGAAGGGTTTCCGCAGCGCTAGTCGTTCGGAAGCCTTTTTCTTTTGCTCTGTTTAGTCTCCTGTTTCCCGTTGATATTCGAGGTAGAGCGCTTCAAGCCTCTTCCTCACGAATTCTGCAAAGCCCGGAGCCGCCTTCTTGCTGAAGGCCAGCGTCGTATCCGCATCCGTTTCACGAATTCGCACGGCGCGGCTCTTGTCCGGAGCAATCCAGGTTTCCGCCTTTGAGGGCTTCCTGGCGAGGCTCAGCAAGGCAAACAGCTTTTCGAAACGCTGATCGCTCTCCAGCGCCTTGAACTCGGGCGCATCGATGAAATCCAATGCCTTCGGACGCCAGTCATCACGGTCGATGAGATCGGCGAGTTCGATCCATCGCCTCCTGCCGAAACCCGGCGCGGCACCGATGGCTTCGATGATCTCCAGCGGCAATCGGCGGACGACGGCGATCATCTTGGAGAGCGCTGCCTTGTCGACCCCGAGGGCCGACATGATCGTGTCCCGCGAGAAGCCGCGATCTTCAAGACGCGATGCGAATAAGGCTCGCTCTATGAAGGAGAGGTCGGTGCGGGCGTTGTTTTCCTGCCCCTGGGAAATGACGAGCTGCTCGTCGTTCAGGTGCCGGATGACCGCCTTGACCTTGGTGCCGATCTCGCGCAAGGCCGCAAGCCGCCTGTGGCCGTAGGCGACCTGATATCGGCCGCTCTCCGCCGGATGCGGCCGCACGAGGATCGGAACCTGTTGTCCGTGGTCCCGGATCTGCTGAACCAGCATGGCCTGAACCTCCGGGGCGACACCCAGCCTATCGATGATGAAAGAGGAATCGATCAGCTCCGGGTCCAGTTCGACGATCGCGTGCCCCTCGGCAAGCTGGCGCTCCAATTCCTCCGCTCGTTCGACCTTCTGGGTGATGTTCGAAAGGGATCTGGTGATGCCGCCGACGAGGCCGTTGGAGCGCTGCGCGGGTGCAATACCCGCGATCGGACGACCGACGGCCGGACGCTCCCCGTCTCCGGAGGCGAGAGGGCTGTCGGAAATGCCGATCAGGTTCTTGCGGGCCATCGATTACTTCCTCCCCCAGACCCTGCGGATCATCTCTTCGATCTCTGCATTGACGAGCGAGAGCGAATCCATCGCCCGATCGTAGGTACCGCGTATGAATTGCGAGCGCTCCACCTCATAGAGCGTCTGCTTGGTCACGCCGGCGTCGGAAATCGCGGTCGATTTCACCATCGCGTTCTGCAGCATGCGGTTACCGAAGATCGCGCGCATGAAGCCGGTCATCTGACTCTGCGGTCCGTCGTTCGGCTCGAAACGCGTGACCAGATAGCGCATCCAGTCATAGCTGGTGCGCCCGCCGGCATTCTCGACAACGGCCATGAGCTCGCTCGTCATCGACAGGAACTGGGACATCGACATGACGTCGAGCATCTGCGGGTGCACGGTGATGAGCACGGAGGTCGCCGCGCAAAGCGCTGACATGGTCAGGAAGCCGAGCTGCGGCGGGCAGTCGATGACGACGATGTCGTAGAAGCTCTCGATCTCGGAAAGCACCTCGCCGATCCGCGCGAAGAACATGGTCTCGGTGGAGCCCGCGATCATCGCCTTCGGGGTCTCGTGCTCGAATTCCATGAGTTCGAGATTGCCCGGAATGAGGTGAAGATTGGCGGTATAGGTCGACCGAACCACCTCCGCGACCGGCCGGGGGGCCTCGTAGCGTATGGCGCCGTAGAGCGTCTCCCCTTCGCCGACGTCGAGTTCCGGCTGATGGCCGAAGAGGGCGGAGAGGGAGGCCTGCGGATCGAGATCGATCGCCAGGACCCGATAGCCGCGCAAGGCGAGATACTGCGCGAGGTGAGCGGATGTCGTCGTCTTGCCTGAACCGCCTTTGAAATTCATGACGGAGATGACTTGCAGCTTCTCGCCTGGTCGGCGATGCGGAATATATTTGCCGGTCTTGCTGCCTTCGTCGAGAACCCGGCGGATACGGTCGATGTCCTCCATCGCATACATGCGGCGGCCGTTTGACAGCGGCTGCGGGCCGTGGCCTTCTGAGGCGATCTGGCGCAGATAGCCTTCGCCGATTCCGATGAAGGCCGCTGCCTCTGCCGGACTGAAGAGCCGCATCGTCTTTTGCGCCGACGGAGAAAAGATCTTCTTCTGATGCTCCTGCAACTGGTGTGCGAGTTCCTGAGCGTCGGCAGACAAGAGCGACGGCAAATGCTCCTGCTCCTCAAGACTCTGGATTCTCTGTTGCAACATTCCTATTCTCCAAAAACTGCGCAAAATTCCCCGATGGGAGCTGATCTGCGCAGTTATACTATGCGCCGATTCGTTGCCATTTTACAAACGCTTAACAAAAAGCTCGGTTGTGCTGCCGGAGCGCTGCAGTTTTGTCATCCGGCAGTTCATTGGTTGTCCGCGGACAACTCGCCGGCAGCCCAGCCGGACCGATCCCGCCGACATTTGCGTTGGCGAAGCGTCGCGCAACCGAGCGGTCGCGCAAATCTCCTCCTGACGGTGCAACCCACACGGGGCCGCTATAGATCATAATTTTAGTAGACTATTGACAGCGGACCGGATTGTGACAGGATCGAGCGCGGCAGGTCGGATAAGAGAAGGATAAGGCATGTTCTATCTCGGCGGAATGACCCTCGGCTACCTCGTTCCACCTCGGCGCACCGGCGTGGCCCGCAAACCCGCGGCCAGCAAGGAGCCGGCGAACGACCGTCCCGACCGGGACAACGCGCCGTGTGACGGCGAAGTGGATCGGGAGTGGGCTCGAGCCTTCCTGGCGCCGTGGCACCTCTTCTATTGAAACGCCTCTGCCGCAAGTCCTTCTCTTGAAGCGACGATGCGTCGGGAAACATGCGGGAGGGCTGTCGTCTTGGCGCGAAATGGGTAAGGTACGGGGTCGTTTACGAGCGAGGGTCCCGCCATTTCCAGCAATCGTGCCTACACCGAAGAAAAACGTCAGGAACAGCCTCTGTCGCTGCATCAGAAAATTCTGAGCGAGGTCGAGGGCCACATTCTTTCCGGCGACTGGCCGCCGGGGTACCGCATTCCTTTCGAGCACGAACTCACGGAGCAATACGGCTGTTCGCGCATGACCGTGAACAAGGCCCTGAGCGAACTCGTGAAGCGGGGACTGATCGAACGGCGGCGCAAGTCCGGAAGCTATGTCAGCTTTCCGCAGGTCCAATCCGCGGTGATGGAGATTCACGACGTCAAGCGGGAGGTGCAGTCCCTCGGGCTCGACTACGCCTACAGTCTCGGCGAGCGAGCGGTGCGCAAGATGCGTGCCGGCGATGAGGGGCGCATCGATCTGCCTCTCTCGTCCCGGCTTCTCGATATCACCTGCCGCCATTTTGCCGGCGGCCGGGTTTTCTGCCTCGAGGAGCGGTTGATCAATCTTTCGGCGGTGCCGGAAGCCGAGACCGAGACCTTCGAGACCGCTGCCCCGGGCTCGTGGCTGCTCGGTAAGGTGCCCTGGAGCACCGCGGAGCATCGCATCAGGGCCGTAGCGGCGAGCCGCCCGACGGCCCAGGCGCTCGAAGTGGCGGTCGGCGCGGCCTGTCTCGTCATCGAGCGACGGACCTGGAGCGGCGGCGTACCGGTCACCAGCGTGCTGCTCACCTATCCCGGAGATCGCCACGAGCTCATCGCGGAGTTCGCGCCGAGCGCGCCCGCATAGACCGCGTCAATTCCTGCTAACGCGCAATTTTTGCAAGAAAAAGCACCAATCTCTGGCGCTTTGGCTCGTCGAAGGGCATCCTGTCTGCAGTGTCATCCTGGCAGAGGGAGGAACGCCGATGCGCTGCTTTACTGTACTCGGTCCTTCGCAGATCGGAAAATCCACGCTCGTGGAGAGGGTGGGCTCGCTGGGAGGCGAGCCGAAAAAATCAGTTACGCCATATGGACTGGGCCTCACCGAATTCGAATTCGGCGGCGAGGCCTGGTGCGCGCTCGACGTTCCCGGCAATAACGAGGCCCTGGCGCATGCGCAGCATGCGCTGCTCGCGAGCGACGCATGTGTTCTCTGTGTTTCGCCGATACTGGACGAGGCGGTTCTCGCCGCCCCTTACTTGCGCATGATCGAGGCGTCCGGCACGCCTTGCATCCTCTTCATCAACCGCATGGACGAGCCGCGAGGGCGCATAAGGGACATCGTCGCCGCCCTGCAGGATTTCTGCAGCCGCCCGCTCATCCTGCGGCAGATTCCCATCCGCGACGGCGACAGGATCATCGGCAGCTGCGATCTGATTTCGGAGCGGGCCTGGCGCTATCGCGAGGGACAGCCGTCCTCTCTCTTCGAGATCCCCGAAAGCGCGGTGGAGCGCGAACACGAGGCACGCGCGGAGCTTCTCGAGCACCTTTCGGAATTCGACGATTGGCTGCTGGAAGAGCTCATCGAGGACCGCGAGCCGGCCAGCGACGCGATCTATTCGATCTCGACACGGGTTCTGAACGAAAACAAGATCATTCCGGTGCTCCTCGGCTCCGCCGGCCACGGCAACGGCCTGATGCGGCTGATGAAGGCGCTCCGCCACGAGGCGCCGCGCGCTGAGGCGCTGAGAGAACGCCTTGCCGCGGGTGCCGGCGTCGACGAGGCGACGCTCCTCGCAGTCAGTTTCCATGCCCATTATCGCCAGAGTGTCGGCAAGACGGTTCTTGCCCGCGCTCTCCAGAACGGAGTGAAGCAGGGGGCGACGCTCGGCGGCGGAAGTCTCGGCGCTCTGCAGGATCCCGCAAGCGGCCGGCCCATCGGTTCGGGCGTGACCGAGGCGGGCCAGCTCTTCGGAGCGGTCAAATCCGACCACCTGCCGGTCCCCTCGCTGTTGACGGCCGGTGCGGCCCTCGCTCCGCCCGACTGGACGACCCCCCCGAACCCCATGCTCGAGCGGATACTGGTGCCGGCGAGCGAACGCGACGAGACCAAGCTCTCCGAGACCCTTGCGAAACTCGCCGAGACAGATCGCGGCCTGAAGGTGATGCAGGAGGAGGGGACAGGGGCGCAGCTCGTTTGCGCCCAAGGCCCGGTGCATCTGCGCGAAGTCTGCAGGACGTTGTCGGACGTCTTCCATGTCGAGGTGAGCGACCGGCCCCCGAGCCCGATCTACCGGGAGACCGTTTCGAAGTCCTCGGACGTTCATTACCGCCATCGCAAGCAGACCGGCGGGGCCGGGCAATTCGCGGATGTGAAGCTCAGCGTCCATCCGAACGGGCGAGGCGACGGATTTTCCTTTGCCGAGACGGTCAAGGGCGGTGCCGTGCCGCGCAATTACATCCCTGCGGTCGAGGCGGGCGCGCGCGAGGCGATGGAGAAGGGACCCCTCGGCTTCAAGGTCATCGATGTCGGCGTGCTGCTCACCGACGGCCAGCACCATTCGGTCGACAGCTCGGAATATGCGTTCCGCACGGCCGGCAAGCTTGGCGTCCGGCAGGCGCTGTCGCAGGCCGCCTCCGTACTGATGCAGCCGGTCTTTCGCGTCGAAATCCATGTCCCGTCGGTCTATTCGGGCAGTCTCGTGCCGATCGTTGCCTCGTTGAAGGGCCAGGTGTTGGGCTTCGATCGGGACGAAGCGGCGAAAGGCTGGGACATCTTCCGCGCCCTTCTGCCCGGCAGCGCGCTCGACGACCTGGCGCGCTCGCTCAGATCCGCCACCCAGGGCATCGGCTATTTTTCCAAGAGTTTCGATCATTTCGAGGAACTCTACGGCAAGGAAGCCCAGGCGATCGTCACCGCTCACGGAGCGCCGGCCAACGAGCATTGACCGACAGCACGAAGCGCGCCGTATCGATACGGCGCTTGTTGGGTCATCCCCGGCCTGGAGCGTTCAGCGTTTCCTTGAAACACCGAACGCTCCAACTGAAACTACGCCTGCCGACGGAAAACCGCTACGCACTTTTCCTGGACCTCGGGCGCACGGGCAGCGGCAATGCCGCCCGTCGCGACCCGATGACCGCAGTTGCGCCGAGCACGATGCCTGCCGTCAGCAACAGGGCTTGCGCAGCGACGAAGGGCGCCTCGGTTTGCGTCGGCGCCAGCGGCTGCAGCACCGGAACCTTGAGGAAGCTCTGCACGACAAGAACGAAGAGGTTGAGATAGAGCGCGAATGTCGCGCTCACCACATAGGCCGGCCGGGCCCAGCCGCGGAGCGTCAAGGCATAAAGCGCGGCAAAGGCGATGACGAGGGTGAGGACGGAAATCGCTCCGACCACCAGTGCGGGCGTGATCCCGCTGAAGGGAAAGAGGAAGCCGGTGATGCTGGTGGCCGCGGTGGTGACGAGGAAAACTGCGTGCCAATGGCCGAGCCAGCGGCCGGCGGCGAGCGCCGGCAGGGCGACGAGGCCGGTTCCGATCCCGATCAGACTGACGGCGACATGCAGGGCAAGAAGGGTCTCGATGGAAATTCCGGGGATCATAGCGCATCTCCTGGAGGCAGGGGGACGAAGCTGGGGGAGGGCGACGGCACCGCCGCCGCGCCTCGCCGGCGTTGAAGTCAAGCTTCGATGAATTCGAGCAGGTCGGCGTTGAAGCGGTCCTGATAGGTCTGCGTCAGGCCATGGTCGGCACCCTCGTAGACCTTCAGCACGGCATGCTTGACGATTTTGACGCTCGAAAGCGCCGAGGCGCCGATCGGCACGATCTGGTCGTCGTCGCCGTGGAGGACCAGGGTCGGCTTGTCGAACTTCGCCAGGTCGGCATTGAAATCGCTTTCCGAGAAGGCGCGGATGCTGTCGAGCTGGCCCTTGAGGCCGCCCATCATGCCCTGCAGCCAGAAGCTCTCGCGGATTCCCTCCGAGATGGAGGCACCCTCGCGATTGTACCCGTAAAAGGGGATCGTCAGATCCCTGAAGAATTGCGAGCGGTCGTCGTAGGTGCCCTTGCGAATGCCATCGAAGACGTCGATCGGCAGGCCGCCGGGGTTGGCCTCGGTTTTCAGCATGAGCGGCGGCACCGCGCCGATCAGCGCCACCTTTGCCACGCGCCCGGTGCCGTGCCGGCCGATGTAGCGGGTGATCTCGCCACCGCCTGTCGAATGCCCGACAAGGATCACGTTGCGCAAGTCCAGCGCCTCGATCAGTTCGGCAAGGTCGTCGGCGTACTGGTCCATGGTGTTGTTGTCCCAGACCTGGTCCGAACGGCCGTGGCTGCGGCGGTCGTGGGCGATGACGCGGTAGCCCTTGTTTGCAAAGAAGACCATCTGCGCATCCCATACGTCGGCCGTGAGCGGCCAGCCATGGGAGAAGAGGATGGGTTGAGCATTGCGCGAGCCCCAGTCCTTGTAGAAGATGCGGGTGCCGTCCCTGGTGGTGATCGTAGCCATTTTCTTCATCCTTTCAGCGGGTTGGAAGACTGCCGGGTGGGGTGCCGTACTTGCCGCGCCCCGTGCTTGAAGATTTAGGCCGATTGCGAAATGATCGGGATTGGCGGATCGGACATTAGGCGGGCCGAAACCGACAAAGAGGGGCGACATGGCGAATGGACGAGCACTGCCAGCGAGAGCCGAGATCGGCCTCATGCTTTATCCGGGTTGCCAGATGGCGATGGTCCACGGCATGACGGATCTCATCGGCATAGCCGGTCAATTCTCCGCCGAGCGCGGCGGAACGGTGGCGCGAGTCAGTCACTGGCGGCTTCAGGACGACGGCTGTCTTGCACGCTGTTTCGACACCCATCCCGAACTCGGGTCCCGGCAGGCGCCGGAGATCCTGCTTGTCCCAGGCCGGCTGACGGGACCGATGGAAGCAGAGGAGGCAGCGCCCTATGCGCGCTGGCTGCTCGACCGGCATGCCCAGCGGGCGACGCTGGCATCGACTTGCGGCGGGACTTTCGTGCTTGCGGCGACGGGCCTGCTCAAGGGTCGCCCGGCGACGACGCACTGGCTGTTCGCCAATGCCTTCCGCGATCGTTTCCCCGACGTCCGGCTCGATCCGGACAAGATCGTCATCGAGGACGGGGACCTCATCACCGCCGGCGGCCTCATGGCGTGGACGGACCTCGCATGCGCCTCGTGGACCGCCTGTTCGGTCCGACGGTGACGGTCGAGACCGGGCGTTTCCTGCTCATCGATCCGGCCGGACGCGAGCAGCGGCACTATTCCAGCTTTTCGCCGCGTCTCAATCACGGTGACGAGGCGATCCTCAAGGTGCAGCATTGGCTGCAGGCGCGCGAGGCCCGCGCCGTCAGCGTCGCGGAGATGGCCAAAGTGGTGGCGATGGAGGAGCGCACGTTCCTGCGCCGTTTCAAGGCGGCGACCGGTATGAAGCCGATCGAATATGCGCAGCATCTGCGCGTCGGCAAGGCGCGTGAGCTCCTGGAGTTCACCAAACGCTCGGTCGAACAGATCGCCTGGACCGTCGGCTATGAGGATGCTGCGGCTTTCCGCAAGCTGTTCCATCGCATCGTCGGGCTGTCGCCGGGCGACTACCGGCACCGTTTCGCCGTAGCGGCTGCCGGATAAACTGCGCGGAGCACGGCGTCGCTTCTTTCGCGCCCGCGGCTGCGGAACAAATTTTCGTCTGAAGAATTAACAGGTGTCGCTTCTGTCCCCCAGCGACATTCAGGACCCCAACCTGTTGCAGTGCCCGCGTCATCCCCTGCGCGGGCACTCGCATGTCTGCGAAACGATTCCCGCCCGCCCTCGGTTGAGGACGCAAGCGGGACCCCGCAAAGCGGCGAGGCCCCGCCTGAAGTGTCGCTGAAAAGATCTAGGTCCTTGTATAGGTGGGAAGCCAGGAAGCTAGAGTGCCATCCGCTCCCATCTATAGGACCTTGGTCCGACCCCCTAAGGGCAAAGGTCCTAGGCCCGTTGCCAGCTGAGTCTCAGGGTACATATTGCAGCATTCGCGCCGCGGGAGCCTGGAGCGGAACATTGTGCGGCATTTCTGCTCTGGCTCCTTGCACGATCACGTTCCATGATTTTGGGTCGACGGGGCCTAAAGTCATCGTGATCTCGGCAGGGGAACAACTCAACGATGGATCTCTCCCATGGCATTGTCGAACTACGGACGGAACAACACTGTCTCTGAAACCTGTTTCAGGACGCTCACCCACCCGTTGACGAACCTGATCTGCATTATCGTGGCCGTGTCGATCGCCGTTTTCGCGAGCGTACCGACAGGCATTCCCCCATACGTGCTCGCGCCGATCGGCTTCATGCTGGTTATCCTGATCGACCCTGCAGAAATTGCATCTAGATTGAAGGCGCGCTCCGCAACGCGGGACGTCACGGTTGGCCGCTCGGAATCGGCCGCCGGAGGCTGGCAGGCCAAGGGAGACGGTTGGAGCCTGACATTCCAACGCAAACACGGCCTGACGAGAGGAGCGGCTCGGTCGAATATCGCCGCCGCTGCACGGGGACGCGCGGCCGACAGCTGCCGCCGCTGAAATCGTACCTAAACGCCAAGCGCCGCGCGTCGCCGGACGCGCGGCGCTTGCGCGGGAATTTGTCCGGAGCCAGCGGAAGGCGGATTGTCGCCGATTGCTGCGGGGCACCGGGCAAGATCCGCCCGCATCGGCGAAGTTGTCGATTGCGCTTCCACAAAATCAATCATTTAGAGTTAGCCGATCTCTTGCTACTGTAAACATTGAAACGCGCCGCCATCGCGGCGATCGCAAGTGCGTCCATCGCCCTTTCCGCGGCTTCGACAGGCGCAGCAGAGTTCATCACGTCCTGAGCTGGTCCTGGCCGCCTCCGGAGCGACCGTCTCCGGCTGGACGCTTTGCGACGCCGGCGGCTGCCGCGAACTCCCGGTGCAAAGCCGGGAACCAATCGTCCTGTGGCCATGTGATGGGCTAAAGCGATAATGGCCGATGCCGATCTGGCGGGCACTGGTTGAAGGCTGATCGGAACAGTCCGGGGCGCCATGAAATGTTATTACATATCTTTCTGTTGACGAGTGTAATAACATAACATATTGAACCCGCATGCAGCGCGGCTTCGCGTTTCACCTTGACCAGCGGCTGCATTCTAAATTAACTGAGCCGGACGGTTCCCCTACCCGTGAGGTGGAGGGGATTAATAGGGAACACGGTGCGGACGACCCAAGAGGGACCAAAACCGTGGCTGCCCCCGCAACTGTAAGCGAATCGTCGTTCATCGTGGCGCCCAGGCGCCAGCCACTGCGCGCGTTGCGCGGGAAGGCAGATGAGCGATTTCTGTCCGCGAGCCAGGAGACCTGCCGTCAAATCAGATCCAACGTCACGGGCGGGGATGCCCGGAACAGGAGCAAGCCATGATCATCTTTCGCGCCTTGCGGCGCACGCTTTCATCAGTTTCCCCGAGGTCGAGCCGTCACTCGTCCGATCGAACCCGATCGGCAGGCTGACGATCACGGCCGTATAGCGGCCTCACATTCGGGGACTATTCATGAACAGCTTTTGGAAACGACCGCTCATTGCGGGTCTCATCACCTTTTCCGCAGGCGTAGCGGCTCTTGACCGTCCCGCCTTCGCTGCCGAGACGACCTATCCGCTGACACTCGAAAACTGCGGTCGGCAGATCACCTTCGACAAGACGCCGACGCGCACCGTCTCGATCGGCCAGAGCAGCACCGAAATCCTCTATCTGCTCGGCCTTGCGGACAAGGTCGCCGGCACCGCCCTCTGGGTCGGCCCCGTCCTTGAAGGTTACGAGGAGGTCAACGCCAAGGTCGAGCGCCTGGCAGACAACGATCCGAGCTTCGAAAGCGTGCTTGCCAAGAAACCGGACATGGTGGCGGTGCAATTTCAATGGCAGGTCGGCCCGGAAGGCGTGGTCGCGCGGCCGGAGCAGTTCGAGGAGCTCGGCATTCCGGTCTACACATCGCCTTCGGATTGCACCGGCAAGGAGAATTCGGCGGCGAGCGACGGCGTGCGCCGGCAGGTCTTCACCATGGATCTCGTCTATCGGGAAATTCGCGAGCTGGCGCAGATTTACGATGTTCAGGACAAGGGCGAGAAGGTCGTAGCCGAGCTGAAAAGCCGAGAAGAGGCGGCGCGCGCCAAGGTCGCCTCGGCCGGGGGCAAACTCTCGGCGGTCTTCTGGTTCTCCAGCGCTGCCGATGCCGACCCCTATGTCGCCGGCAGGAACGGCGCACCCGGCTACATAATGGCGGCGCTCGGCATCGAAAACATCATCGACACAGAAGACGAATGGCCGACGGTCGGCTGGGAAACCATCGCCAAGGCCGAGCCGACCATGATCGTTGCCGGCTCCATGGAGCGTCGACGCTACCCGCTGGACAGCCTCGACGCCAAACTCGAATTCCTGAAGACCGATCCCGTGGCGAGCCTCATGCCGGCAGTCGCCAAAGGCTATGTGTTCGACATGGATGCGCAGGCGATGAACCCGACGATCCGCACGATCGAAGGAATCGAAGCGCTGGCGGATGCCATCGCCGAGGCCGGACTTGCGCCCAAGGCTGGGCCGGCTTCCAAGGGTGGGTTGGGCAAGTGAGCCGCGTGCTTACCCTGGCCGGGCGAACGGGGACGGGACGCGTCGGCGCGGCTATCGCCGCGCTCGTGATCCTGTTCGCGGCACTCTGGATGGGCGCTGCGATCGGCGAAACGGCGATCCCGTTCAGGACGGTTGCGCAGACGGTCGCGAATCGGCTGTGGAACGCCGGCTATCCGCTGGCCCCGATCGACGAGGGCATCATCTGGAGCTACCGACTGAGCCGGGCGGTCGTGGCCGCTTCCTGCGGGGCGGCGCTCGCGCTCTCCGGAGCCGTGCTGCAATCGCTGCTGCGCAATCCGCTCGCCGATCCCTATATTCTCGGCATCTCCGCCGGCGCCTCGACAGGCGCGGTCAGCGTCGCCATCCTCGGTGTGGGTGCCGGGATGCTGACGCTGCCGCTCGGCGCCTTCATCGGCGCGCTGGTCGCTTTCATCCTGGTGAGCCTGCTGGCGGTGAAGGCCGGCCGCGGCACCGCGGCGATCATCCTGGCGGGTGTGGCGGGGTCACAGCTCTTCAACGCACTGACCTCCTTCATCGTCACCAAGGCGGCCACGGCCGAGCAGGCGCGTGGCATCATGTTCTGGCTGCTCGGCAATCTTTCGGGCGTGCGCTGGCCGGATGCCTGGCTCGCCGTGCCGGCGACGCTTCTCGGTCTCGTCGTCTGTCTCTGGCATGCCCGTCCCCTCGACGCGTTTACCTTCGGGTCGGAATCGGCTGCCTCGCTCGGCATCTCGGTCAGGCGAACCTATTTCGCGCTTGTCGGCGTCTCGGCGATGATGACTGCGGTGATGGTATCCATCGTCGGGTCGATCGGTTTCGTCGGCCTCGTCATCCCCCATGCGGCCCGCATGCTCGTCGGCGTCCGCCACGGTGTCCTGCTGCCGGCAGCGGCGCTCATCGGCGCCGTGTTCATGATCCTCGCGGACATACTGTCGCGCGTTCTCATTCCCGGCCAGATCCTGCCGATCGGCGTGATCACGGCGCTCGTCGGCGCTCCGGCCTTCGCGTTGATACTCGGACAAAGGAGGGACCGCGCATGACGCTTTCGGCGCGCGGGGTTTCATGGTCGGCCGGCGGGGTGGACATCCTGAAGGAGGTCTCCCTCACGGTCGAGACGGGAGAGTTCCTCGGCATCATCGGCCCGAACGGTTCCGGCAAGACGAGCCTGATGTCGCTCATATCGGGCATCCGCAAGCCGAAGAAGGGGGAGGTGCTTCTGGACGGTTCTCCGATCGGGACGCTCGGCCGCCGCACGGTCGCGCAAAGGCTCGCTCTGGTCGAGCAGCAGGCCGAGACCGGCGAGAGGATCACCGCGCGCCAGGCGGTAGAGCTCGGCCGCACACCCTATCTCGGGCCGCTTTCGCCCTGGTCGCCGGAGGACGATGCGATCGTCGAGGCGGCGCTCGAAAACGTGGATATGGCGCATCTTGCCGATCGCCTGTGGCACACGCTCTCCGGCGGCGAGCGGCAAAGGCTGCACATTGCTCGGGCGCTGGCGCAGCAATCGAAGATCCTGCTCCTCGACGAGCCGACCAACCATCTCGACATCGGCCATCAGATCAGCCTGCTCGACCTCGTTCGCCGCCAGGACCTGACGGTGGTCGCAGCGCTCCACGACCTCAACCACGCCGCTATGTTCTGCGATCGGATTGCGGTGATGCAGGCCGGCCGGCTGGTGGCGCTCGGGCCCCCGCGGGAGGTACTGACGGTCGAGCGCATCCGCGCGGTGTTCGGGATCGAGGTCGAGGTCGAGCACGACTTCGACGGAAGCTGCTCCATCCGCTATCGCGCCAGACGCCCGCGTCCGCTTGCCGCAATCTCCGCCGTCGGAACCTGACCCATGGACATGCGCAACCACCACCTGAAGGAAGATATCCGCGAATACTGGTCGAAGCGGTCGGAAACGTTCGACCTCGCCTTCGGCCACCGCATCCCGCCGGGACCGGAGCTCGACGCCTGGGCGGCAGCGATGCGCAGCGCACTCGGGGCGAGGCCGCTGAAGGTTCTCGAACTCGCCTGCGGGACGGGGGAGGTGACCAACGTGCTCCTTTCGCTCGGCCACGAAGTGACGGCGCTAGATTTCTCCGAGGCCATGCTCGCGGTGGCGCGGCGCAAGCACGCAGGGAACGACAGGGTTCGTTTCATTCTGGCCGATGCCGAGCACACGATGGAGCCGGACGAGACCTATGATGCCGTGGTCTGCCGGCATCTCGTCTGGACGCTGACGGAGCCGGAGCAGGCTTTCGCCGAATGGTTCCGCCTGCTGAAACCGGGCGGAAGGCTGCTCGTCTTCGACGGGGACTGGTCGAAGCCGACGCCGCTCGGCCGTCTGGCGTCTTTCGCGGTGGCTGCCCTCGAGCGGATCATCGGCCATGACCCGCATTACGACGGCGCCATGAGCGAACGCCACGCAAAGATCATGGAGCGTCTGCCCTTTGGCGATGGCCTCACCGTCGAAAGACTTCTTCCCTTGATCGAAGAGGCGGGATTCCAGAACATAGAGTTGCCGTCCCGCCGCCCGATCGCGGCGGCCCAGCGCAGGAATGCCGATCTCAGAAACAGGCTGAGGACATTCTTCTACCGCAGGTTCTTCCTCGTCTGCTCGCGGCCTTCGGGAGATTCACTTTGAGTTTATGACGGCTGCCGCGGGATGGACAATGGCGTTGAAGCTCTGGTCGGTTTGTCGGCACGCATGGTGATGCGCTTGAATTCCATGAGTACCGACCGTGCGTCCGCTGCAAAGTGCTACAGCGACATTTGCGCGTCTCATATGACGCGCGGCGCTGTAGGAGGCCTATCGGAGGGCTGCAATCTCTCCTTTCTCCTCATCCCTGTGACGAGCACAGGAATGAGGAAATCAAACAAGCCGCCGCGTGCGGCCCGAATCTCGACAGGCCTTAGATCACGATGCTTTCAGGTGGGGCCGACCTGGAACATGACCGTGATCGATTCCATGAAGTTGAGACGCGGGATGCGGGTGGAAAACCGCATACACTTTTCCTCATCCCACTCCAAAGTCGCGGTTGCCTGATCCGCCTGCTCGGCCGTCATCAGATCCAAATTCAGCCTCAAAAGGAACTCCCGGCCCCCGGCCGCCGTTTCCGGGTTGCTGTCTCTGACAAGTTGGGACCCAGACACGGAGGATGAGCATATGGCACAGGAAAAGCGACTCGGATCCACCATACCGCGCGGCGTGGTCGATACGAAGAACGGATCGGTAGGCGTTCCGGACCAGGCAAGCATGGAAGAGGAAGTCAGATCGTTGCGCGAGCAGGTCAATGCGCTGACCGAAAAGCTCTCCGATCTCGGTATCTATTCCGGCAGGGCCATCGCGGATACGGGCCGCAGGGCCGGCGAGATGGCAAGGGAACATCCCGCCTGGACGGCGCTCGCCGTGGTCGGTCTTCTGGGGCTGCTCATTGCAGGAACCAGCCGGCCCTATTGGCAATCGCGAAGCTCCTCGCGCATCGAGGACCTGATCGCCGATATCGAGGATCGGCTGAGCGATCTGAAGGGCCGTTATTGGTCAAGCGGCTGGCGGCCCTGGTGAAAATTGGACCCGTCCTGCCGGAGACAATGTGCGGTCCATGGAAGGGCGCGCTGCCGCCATCGGGAGATCGGCGGCATGGTTTGCGAGGAACCGGTCGGTTTCTCGCTCCTTCGGTCGCCGTGAGGTCGCCGGCGCGTGCCGGCCAGAAACAAGCGCAACCCGAGTTCGAGCGCGAAAAGCTGAACCTCATTCGGCGTCGAGGTCGATGAGCGCTATCCCGAGTTCCGGTCGCTTGCGCCGGCGCAATCCAGTCGGGCTTTCGCGGATGATGACCTCCAGGGTCGGACGGACGCGCCCCTCCAGAAGGTGCCCGCCACGGGTCGACCCGTCTTCCAACCCCAGAACCGCATGCAAATGCAGGCTCGGGCGGCCGGCTTCGTCGCGGGCAATGTCGCCGATCGCGCTCAGAACTTCCGATTGCTCAGCTACGGGGATCTTCCTGTAATTTCTGCTTTCGACACGGAAGAAGCCCACCGTCGCGCTGCTGAAGGCGCCGATCGCCGTCACCGATGCGCCGGCGATGCCCGCCTGCGCTGCGAAGGCCGAAATGGCCGAGAATGCTTCGTCGCCCTCCTCGAGTACGAGAATGAAGGTGCGTTCGCTTGCGTCTTGCGCCAAAAGTTTCTGCTTCATCAATTCGTCCTCGTCTCCGCCCGAACCTGTAGGACGGCGATCTGTTCCGGATTCAGCGAAGCGCCGGATCGTTCATCCCGTGCCGGTCACCTCCGCGAGCGCGTCAGGCTACAAAATCGAAACGCCCGAACTTGCCGTCCTCCGTGTCGCGAATGTCAAGCTGCAGCGACGGCGTATAAAGGTGATCACGGTCGTTCTGAGGTTCGTTCGGGAAGAAGAGCTGCGTTGTCAGGACCGCGGCGCCGGGAGGGCGCACCCGAAAATGATAGTGGCGGGTGCGGCCGGGATAGAGTGCCGGGACGATGGTGCTGAACCACCATCGCCCGCGTTCGTCGGTCATGTGGTGACCCCGCAGCCTGTAGCCGCGTGTATCGTAGGCGCCGGTTTCGTCCGCATGCCAGATTTCGACGAGACTGCCGGCGATCGGCCTGCAATTGCCGTCGAGCACGTAGCCGGCAATGGTGATGCGTTCGCCGTTCGGGGCGTCGCCGGAAAGTTCGTGCCTGAGCGGCGCATCGGGCTTGTAGAAAGGGCCCGCCGTCAGCGCGGGCGTCAGGTCGTCATCGTCGTCGCAGGCCTGTGTGAGCGGCAATGCGGGTCGCTGCGCCGCGGCGCGATCGGCGACGGGCAGGGCGGGTAAGGCCAGAAACGCCCTCAGCAGGGAACGTCGGGTCGGCAGCATGGTCGCCTCCTTCGTGGAGCGTTCGCGCGTCCTTGGCGGGGCGTCGCGTTCGGACATGGCCAGTGATACGAGCATAGAGCATTTTTAATCCCCAGGGCAGCCGGCCGCCTGGCGCGGCATAGGCCGATTTTCCCCGAACGCTGGCGGTTCGCGCCGAACGAGGGCATGATTGTCCTTGGCGGCGGTCGCGCTGCCGTCCCTTGCCGCCCCTACAAGGAGACCCGGCGAGCCTGGAATCAACCTAGAAGCTTCAGGAGGAAACCGTGAGCGAGCACGTCTACAAGAAGATCGAGCTGATCGGCAGTTCGCCGAACTCGATAGACGAGGCCATCGAAGGCGCGATTTCGCGTGCTTCGAAAACGACCCGGAATCTCGACTGGTTCGAAGTGGACCAGGTCCGCGGCCAGATCGTGAATGGCAAGGTCGCGCATTACCAGGTGGTGATGAAGGTGGGCTTCCGCATCGACGATTGAAGCGCGCGCGGCGCCGAGAGCGGGATTCGACGTTCCGCCCTGACTTGTTCTGCGGGTTTCAACTGCCCGCGATTGGAGAGGAGACGCCGGCACCGATGAGGAAGCCGGCGATGCTGGGTGGTGGCCCGTTGCGAAGGCCGGCTGAACCGGATGGGTATGTATGTTCGCGCGCCGAGTACTGACAATCTCGTGCCGGCCGCGCCGCTTTCCCATGCCGATCTGCCGGCCATCATCAATTTCATAAATAGAAGCATTCGAACTATGAAATTCACCAACCTCGACTTCTATGTATGATCGCGGCTCCCGAGGGGCCCGCATGTACCTATCGCGCCTGACGCGCCGGCTCCACGGGTACCGCCTGCGTGTTCGCAGACGGGGGACACCCAGGCGTCCTCGATCGAAATGAATCAAGGTGCCTGTGGCCCATGAACAAGACGGGCTTGCAATATTCGCCGGTGAAGTTAGTCAGGCCGCAGGCGTGCGCAGGCTCGCGGAAAGACAGGCACCAGGGAGGAGAGCAGTCTCGTGGAAGCACTCAACCAATTCTTTAACTGGCTCAACGGCATCGTTTGGGGCGTGCCCATGATCGTGCTGATCATTGGCACCGGTCTGTATCTTCAGCTTCGCCTGGGCTTCATGCCGATCCGCAAAGTGGGCTACGGCTTCCGCATGATCTTGAAAAGCCGCAGGCCGGGGAGGGCCGCCGAAGGCGAGATTACACCCTACGCCGCGCTGATGACGGCGCTCTCGGCCACCATCGGCACGGGCAACATCGCCGGCGTCGCTACCGCTATCGCGGTGGGCGGACCCGGTGCGCTGTTCTGGATGTGGATTACCGCCTTCGTCGGAATGGCGACGAAATACGCCGAGGTCGTCGTAGCGGTGAAATACCGCGAGGTCGACGACAAAGGCGAACACGCCGGCGGACCGATGTTCGCCATCAAGAATGGGCTCGGGAAGCACTGGCAGTGGCTGGGCACCGCCTTTGCCATCTTCGGCGGACTGGCGGGTTTCGGTATCGGAAACATGGTTCAGGCCAACGGTATCGCCAGTGCGGTCGAGAACGCCTTCGGCATCGAGACCTGGATCAGCGGCATCGTGATGACCGTCTTGACGGGTGCGGTGATTCTCGGCGGCATCAAGCGCATCGGCGCCGTGGCCGAGAAGGTCGTGCCCTTTATGGCGATCTTCTATCTCACCTGTGTGGTCGTCGTCCTGATCGTCTTTGCCGGCAACATCCCCGAGGCGATCGCCACCATCTTCACCCAGGCATTCAGTCCGACGGCAGCCACCGGCGGCTTCCTCGGCTCCACTGTACTGATGGCGATCCGCATGGGTGTGGCGCGCGGGATCTTCTCGAACGAGGCGGGCCTCGGCACCGCCGGTATCGCACAGGCTGCCGGCTCGACCGCCAATCCCGTTTTCTCCGGCGTCATCGGCATGATGGGGACGTTCATCGACACGATCATCGTCTGCACCCTGACCGGTCTGGCGATCATGGTGTCGGGCGTCTGGGCCTCGGGCGAAACCGGAGCGGTGCTGAGTTCTGCGGCCTTCGAAGCGGCGCTGCCCGGCTATGGGAATTATCTCGTCACCATCTCGCTGGCATTGTTCGCCTTCACGACGATCCTCGGCTGGGCCTATTATGCCGAGAAGTGCTGGGAATACCTGATCGGAACCGTGAGCGCGATACCGTTCCGCATCGTGTGGACCGTCGCGGTGTTCTTCGGCGCCACCCTCAGCCTCGACTTTGCCTGGCTGGTGGCCGACACGCTGAACGCACTGATGGCTATCCCCAACCTTATCTCGTTGCTGCTCCTGTCCCCAGTCATCGCCCAACTGACGCGCGACTACTTTGCCGAAGAACGCGCCGTCACCGGAGTGCCGTCGCGCAGCCGGAGCTAGCTGGCCAAGCGTGCGTGCGGGAAGGTTCGCAGAGCGTTCCTGCACGCGCGCTGGTTTGCGATCTTAAGCGCTGAATCGCTCTAAAGCTCCATCACCTCCGCATCGCCGAAGGCCGCGGTCACCATGATTTCTACCCGCATGTCCGGGTCGCCGAGCTCGACGGCGCAGCAGCATCGGGTTGGCGGGTTCTGCGGTGCCACCCATTCCTTCCAGACCGCATCCATCGCGGCAAAATCGGCCATGCTGGTAATCCAGACTTCGGCGGTCAGCAGGCGTGACTTGTCCGTGCCTGCGCGTGCAAGCAACTCGTCGATTTTCGCCAGCGTTTCCCGCGTCTGGGTGGCGACGTCACCGGCATTGTCGGAAAACTGGCCGGAGAGGTAACAGACGCCGTTGTATTTCACGAGGCGGCTTCTGCGTGCGTTCACGTCAAAGCGTTCCACTTTCATGATAGGTTCTTCCCTTAGAGGACTTCCAGGAAAAGTGCGTATCGGCTTTCCGTCCGGAAGTGCGTCGTTCAAACTCTCTAGGCTTCCAGGCCCGCTTTGCGGCTTTCGATTGCCGAGACGATCTGGAAGCCGATGCTGCGGAAGGGTTCGGGAGCGATCAGGCTGGCCGTTCCCATCGCGCCGCTGACCTTTGCCGGATCGCCGGTGCCGAGCATCAGTTCGGCGAGATGCCGGCCGAGCATCGTGCCTTTTGCTATCCCGCTGCCATTACAGCCGCCGGACGCGAAAAGGCCGTCGTCGAGCTTGCCCCACCACGGTGCGCCATTCATGGTGAACGCCGTCGCGCCGCCCCAGACATATTCCAGGTCCACATGGCCCAAGCCCGGCCACCGCCGAACAAAGCGGTCGCGCAACTTCGCGGACGCCTCCTCCACGGGCACTTCGTGCTCGTGGGCATAAAGGGAGCGCACCATGAGACGGTCGCGCCCGATACGCCGCAAAGTCGTCCCAAGCCGATGAGAGGGCAGGAGACCCCATGCCGGCGACTGGCCGAGATGGCCGAGGTCTGCCTGGGGGACCGGGCACGTCACCGCGGCATAGGTAAAGATCGTGGTCATGCGGAGCTTGAGATAGCCGAAACGCCGGATGAACCCGTTGTTTGCGAGAGCGACGCTTCGCGCGCGCACGAAGCCGCCGTCGGTCAGGAGCTCCCAGCTCCCGCCGTTCCGCTTCAATCGTTGGACCGCCGTATTTTCGTAAAGGTCGATGCCGTCCGGCAGGGAGTCGGCGAGGCCGCGAATGAGGGCTGCCGGTTGCAGCAAATAGGTGTCGTTCAGATAAATGCCGAAGCGGTAATAATCCGATCCGATGCGCTCGGCTATTTCGTTCCGCCCCAGCACCGTGTGGCTTATTCCGTTGGCCTTCGCGACTTCGACGACCTGCCTCAGCGAGGCCTCCCCGGCTTCCGTCGCCGCAGCGCGGATCGATCCGACTTTCTGCAGCTCGCATTCGATGCCGGCATCTGCAATCATGCTTTTGAGCCAGTCGAAGGGTTCCCTCATCAGAGCCGTTTGACGCAGCGCTTTCTCGGCGCCGGCAAGGGTGGCGGTGCGAGGCAGCACTTCGGACCCGGTAAAACCGGAATTGCGGGCTGAAGATCCTTCCCCGACGGATGATGCCTCGAACACGGCAATGCTTGCCTGCGGATCGAGTTCACGGAGCCGGCGCGCGATCGCGAGGCCGGTGTAGCCGGCACCCACGATGGCATAATCGACGGTAAGGTCGCTCTGCAACGGTGAGCGGGGTGTACGCTTCGGGAGCATTGCGTTCCAGCCGCATGGGCTGGAATAGATCGGGAAAATCTCTTTGGACATAATGGGTTCATCACACAATGAATTGGGCTGCGGTTTCCCGCAGCCCGTGGATTGTTATTCCGTGAAATGAGTGAGTTCGGTCACCAGCGGCCCGAGCGACATCGAGCCCTTGAAATCGAAGCCCCAGTCGAGGTTCTTGCGCCGCGCCCACACACCTGCTGTCTCGGTTATCGGAACCCCGCAGACCGCCTCGATGATCAGCCGCTGTGCTTCGTGCCACAGCTCCAGCTGCTTTTCCGGATCGGTTTCGACACGGGCTGCCTCGATCTGCTTGTCGGCCACGTCGCAATGGCTGAAGTTCGTCACCGCAGCGGGCGATCCGATGGCGCTGTTCGAATGGAAGAACTGGCTGAGATAGACATCCGCTACCGGGAAGCGGGCTGCACCGTAGGTCACGAGCGGGCTCAGGTCCTGCCGAATCATCTGGTGCCAGGTGGCGTGCTCGACCGGCTGCAGCTCGAGATTGAAGCCTGCCTCTCGAAGCTGAGCCTGAAGGATCTGGTTCGAGGATTCATAGCTCGGCAGCTGGCTCGAGATCATCTTGACCGTGATGCCGTCCGGATGGCCTGCCTCGGCAAGCAGTGCCTTGGCCTTTTCCGCATCGAAGGTTACCAGGCCGTTGTCCTCGGTGTAGCCAAGATTGTTCGAGGGAATGATCGACTTTCCCACGCGGGTGAATTCGGTTCCGCGATAGGCGGCGACACGGCTCGGATCCACGGCGTAGGCCAAGGCACGACGGACCCGGATGTCGTCGAACGGCGCTTTCTTGGTGTTGATGTGCAGCACGGTCAATTCGGCTGGATCGAAGATGTCCACGGTGGTGCCGTCGACCGCCAGGGTGCGTTTCAGCCAATTCGGGTCGGCAAGCCCTGTGGCCGCGTCGACCTCACCGGCGAGGAACGCCAGATCGCGTGCAGCCGCAGCATTGAGGAAGCGATATGTCACCTTCGTCAATTTCGGCGCGCCGCGGAAATAATCCTTGTGGGCACTGAAATGCACGGCCACGCCGGGCTCGATCGAGTCGAGCTGGAACGGACCGAAACCGACCGGACGGCGCGAGAAGCTCTCCGCCCGTTCTTCGTAGGCCTTCTTGCTGACGATGAAGCCGCCGGCATAGTTCGCCAACGGACCCAGCACGCTCGGAATGGCGTTCTTCAGCGTGATGCGCACGGTATAGGGATCGACTGCCTCGATCTTGTCGAAGGAGGCGTAGTCGGTGGCAAAGGCCGAACGCTCGGGATCCGCTGCCTTCTGCAGGCTGAAGACGACGTCCTCGGCGGTCACTTCACCATAGTTGTGGTGGAACTGGACACCCTTGCGCAGTTTGAAGGTCCAGACCAGCTTGTCGGGGCTGGATTCCCAGCTTTCGGCAAGGTCCGGTTCGATCGAGGCGGGGTCGGTCGTGCCGGGAGCGAAGCGGACCAGGCCGCCGAATATCCAGGCGACCAGGGTGCGGTCGGTGGTGCTCGCCGAATAATGAGGATCGAGATTGCCGATGTCGGCTGCTGCCGCGCCGAGAGTGAGCTCCGTCTTTGCGGCCATTGCCGGCAAGGGAGCGAGCGCGCTGCCAGCCATAATCGCCGCCAGGACCAGAGCCCTCGGGAACTTGAATTGCATCATTGCGCTACCTCCTTGATTAGCATGATGTTGCGTTTGTTCAGATTGTATTGGCGAGGGTTCAGCACGGAGAAAAGCGGCCCAAAGCCATGGTCCAGAATCCCGTCGAGTGCCGGGAGAATGTCGTTCAGCCAGCCGGATTCGACGCTTGCCGCGCCGATTTGGCGGAATTTCTCCTTCACCTGTTCGCGCGACATCGGATTGGCGACGTCGCCGAGCGGGTGGAGAACGGTGGCGGTCTGCGGACCTTCGCCCTGATCGATGATCACGCGGCAGGGCGTGCCCCCGGGGAACGAGCCGGCAAAGTCCTCATGCGCTACCAGCTCGATGCGGCCGGCGAGATCGAGCACGTCCGGATCCTGCAACCGGTCCGGATCGACGGGTTGCAGGGCCGATGGTCCGTACAAGGCAGCCAGAGCGCAGCTGAAGTAGAAGCTGTATTGCCCCGCTTCGAGCGATTTCGGCGTGCGGGCGTTCGAAAGCCTCAGTCCCTGCGGGAACGTCTCGATCCGAAGGCTGCGGATCGCCTTGCCGGGCTGGCGCAATTGGAGAACCGCGTCGATTGCAGCGTGCATGTACCGGCAACAGGCATAGGGTTTGAGATAACACTGCTGCAGCCACCAGCTTTTCCCGAGGCCGCCGGTCAGGATTTCGCGGTTGAAATGCGAGGGCCTGTCCAGAAGGTCCAGGGGGCCGGTCGCTCCGGCGCGTGCGCGATAGGCGCCGGTAAGCCCCGCCGTCACCGCCGGCGGGATCGCCTCCTTCACGGTGGTTCCCTGATATTTCGAGCTGCCGGTCGGGAAGCTTATGGGCCCCTCGGCGCCGGCAATGGCCATTGCATTTGCAAGCTGTCCGGCGGTCAAGCCGAGCAGTCGTCCGGCAGCAGCGGCAGCTCCGTAGCCCACCCAGCGGCCACTGCTGTAGGTGTCGATGGTCGAGGTGGGACGAGACGACGCCACGCGCAGCGCGACGTCGTAACCGAGTACGATCGCGCTCATGATCTGCTCGTCGCTCGAGCCCGACGCCTGCCCCACGGCCAAGGCCGCGGGGATGACGCCTGCTCCGGCGTGACCGGCGGCACCGCGGTGGCCGTCGTCGATGTCGAGGGCGCTGGCCGCCGCGGCATTGGCCATGGCCGCGCCGGCGGGCGAAAGGTTGATGTCGGTCAGCCAGACTGCCGCCGGTCCGGTTCCGTACAGATCGACGGCGGCTTCGCGGGCGGCCGTCGCAAGAGGCGAGTGCAGGCCGGCGGCCGTCGCAGCCATCAGGTCGGCCAAGAGAAGCGACGCGGCTTCACGCGCCTGCCCCCCTATGTCTGCCGCCGGGCAGCCGGCGACAAAGGCTGCAAGCTCTTCGATCGTGTGCAAGTCGGTAGTCCTTCTGCGTTGGAGGTCAGGTCGCACTGCGGATGAAGTGCCCTTCGGAGGCCATGGACCAGCGGGGGGCCGGGGCCTGATATGCGAGTGGCTTGATGGGACTGCGCGGCTGGGTGACGTCCACGCCCTGGGGCGGGCGCCGTCCGCGCTGGTCGGGATGGGTGATCGGGATGGCCGAAAGCAGGCGCCTGGTATATTCGTGGCCCGGCCGGCCGATAACGTCCTCGGTCTTGCCGATCTCGACGATCTCGCCGAAATACATGACCGCCACCCGATCGCAGATCCGTTCTACCGCGGCCATATCGTGGCTGATGAACAGATAGGAGACGCCGAATTCCTTCTGCAGGTCGATCATCAGGTCGATGATCTGGCCTTTGATCGCCACATCGAGCGCGGAGACCGCTTCGTCGGCGATGATGAGCTTCGGCGACATCGCCAGTGCGCGCGCGATGCAGATGCGCTGCCGTTGGCCGCCCGAGAATTCGTGCGGCAGGCTCGAGGCGCGCGAAGGGTCGAGGCCCACCCGCTCCATCAGCCATTGCATCTTCTCGAAGGCTTCGGCGCCCCTGGCGAGCCCATGGACCTGCATGGGCTCCATGATCGCAGAGCCGATCGTCTGCCGGGCATCGAGCGACCCGTAGGGATCCTGGAATATCATCTGCACGTCGCGCCGCATACGGGCGAGGCTCTGCGGATCGTCATAGTCCACGCGCTGGCCGCACACCCGCACATCGCCGGAACCGATCGGTGCGAGGTTTATGACGGCCTTGCCGATCGTCGACTTGCCGGAGCCGGACTCCCCCACCAGACCGAGCGTTTCGCCTTTCGTTATGGCAAGCGATGCACGTTCGACCGCGTGAACCATTCCCGTCAGGCGACCGAAGAATCCACTGCGTACGGGAAAGCGCACGGTGAGGTCGGTAACGTCGAGTACCGGCGTTTCGCCGGTGATCGAGGCCGGCACGCCTTGCACCGGCTGAGCAGGAACGCTGATCTCGCTGAGTTTTCCCACGAGGCTGGGAGCGGCTTCTATCAGGCTGCGGGTATAGGCGTCCTTCGGATTGGAGAAGACCTCATGGACGGTGCCGCTCTCGATTTCGCGTCCCCGGCGCATGACCAGCACATTGTCGGCCAGCTCGGCGACGACGCCCATGTCGTGCGTGATGAACAGAACCGCAGCGCCGGTCTCACGCTGAAGGTCTTTCAGCAGGGCCAGCGTCTGAGCCTGAACCGTCACGTCGAGTGCGGTCGTCGGCTCGTCGGCGATGATCAGCGCGGGATCGCAGGCGAGAGCCATGGCGATCATCACGCGCTGCCGCATTCCGCCGGAGAAGGTGTGCGGGTACTGGTGCATGCGCGCTTCCGGGTCGGGGATACGCACCTTCCGCAGCATCTCCAATACTGCTTCCTTCAGCGCCGCACCTTTGAGCCCCCTATGGATGCGGATCACCTCGGCGAGCTGGTCGCCCACGCGCTGGACCGGGTTCAGCGACGTCATCGGTTCCTGGAAGATCATGCTGATCCGTCCGCCGCGCACCTGCCGCATTTCCGGTTCGGTCAGGGTCAGGAGGTCACGGTCATCAAGCGTTATCGAGCCTCCGGCTCGTGCGACGCGCTCGGGCAGGAGCCGCATGATGGCAAGCGAGGTAACCGATTTTCCGGAGCCGGATTCTCCGACCAGCGCGAGAGTGCTCCCCGCGGCGATGTCGAAGCTGAGATCATGAACGACCGTGGTGCGACCGAAAGAGACGCTGAGATTGCGAACCGAAATGACAGGCTTCTTCTCCACCACGAGGCATCCTTAAGGCGGGGGTCGATGGCATCGCGCAGGCCATCGCCGATCAGGTTGAAGGCAAGGACCAGAAGCAGGATCGCCAAGCTGGGGACGAGTGCGAGATGGAAAGAGCTCAGTATGTTGTCGAACCCGTCGCGCACCATGCCGCCCCAGGTCGGCGTCGGCGGCGCCAGCCCCAGACCGATGAACGCCAAAGACGCTTCGGTGCGCACGGCAGTGGCCATCCACAGCGAGGCCATGACCATCACCTCCGGCAGGATCGCCGGCATGATGTGCCTGAAGAGAATTCTCGGGCCCGAGAACCCCATTGCCTGGCACGCCTGCACATATTCGCGGTCGCGCTGTGTGATGACGCCGGCACGGGCGATGCGGGCGAAAGCGGGCGTTGCCGTGAATGCGATCGCGATGATGATGTTGGTCAGCGTGGCGCCCATCAACGCCACGAGCGCGAGGCCGAGAATGAGCGAGGGAAAAGCCAGCACCACATCCATGACTTGCATGAAGACGATGTCTATGCGGCCGCCGACATAGCCGGCGATCATGCCGATCAACGTGCCGACGATCAGCGCCGTCAGGATGGCAAAGAACCCGATGGTCAGCGAGTATCGTGCGCCGTAGAGGATCCGCGACCAGATGTCTCGACCGAACTGGTCAGCGCCCAGCCAGAAGTTTGCGCCGGGCTCGGCCAGCTGGTCCATGATGTTCTGACTTGCAGGATCGTGCGTCGCCAGCTGCGGCGCGAAGATCGCGGCCAGGACCAGCGCCAGAACGATGAGCATGCCGATCCAGGTCGATGCGTTCAATTGTGCGGCAAAATCACGAAAGGCGCTTCTGCGGCTGATCGGCCGTGAGGGTGTGATGCTGGCGTCGGTCATTTGTACTGCACCCTCGGATCGAGAAAGCCATAGGTCAGGTCGGTCAGCAGGTTCACGACGACGACCATCAGCGTGTAGATGACGATCATGCCTTGAAGCAGCGTGTAGTCCCGCTGCGTGAGTGCCGTGAGGATCAGCTTGCCCAGGCCGGGGCGCGAAAACACGATCTCAGTCAGAACCGAATTGCCGATCAGAATGCCAAGGTAGAGCCCGACGACCGTGGTGATCGGGATCATGCAGTTTCCGAGAGCATGCCTCCCGATCACGGCGGCGGGGGTGGCACCCTTTGCGCGTGCCGTGCGCACGAAATCCTGATTGAGCACCTCCAGCATGGCCGAGCGGGTCACGCGGGTGATGTAGGCCATCATGATCAGTGCAAGCGCCAGTGTAGGCAGCGCCATTTGCCGAAGCCGGTCGGCTATAGTTTCACCGCTGCCTGCGCTGATGACGGGAAACCAGCGGAACTGGATCGCAAAAACCATCAGCAGTACGATTGCCGCGACAAAGGCCGGAAGCGAAAGGCCGAGCAGTGAGATGAACCGCAGAAGGTAGTCCGGGAGGCGATTGCGCCTTACGGCAGCCCAGACGCCGGCGGGAACGCCCAGCACCACGCCGAGGGCGAGTGCCGCGATAGTCAGCTCCATCGTATAGGGCAGAACTGCGAGGATTTCTTCCGAAACCGGCCGGCCGGTCACCATCGACTTGCCGAGGTCGCCCTGCACCGCTTGCAGGAGAAACTGGCCGTATTGCACGAGGACGGGCTGGTCGAGGCCGAGCCGGGCATGCAGGGCAGCGATGCTGGCCGGACTCGCCTGGTCTCCGAGAATGACGAGAGCCGGGTCCCCCGGCAGAACCCTGACGATCAGAAAAACCAGGGTAAGCACGCTGAACAGGGTCAGGATCGCGAACCCCAGGCGCTTGATCAGAAATGGCAGCATACACTCGCCCTTTGTCAGACCCCGGGCAGGATGGAGGCGCCTGACAGAGCATACCCGGCCGACGCCTGCGCCGACGATCGGGCGCAGGAAACCGGTGAGCGACAGCCTCCTCTCCTGTCCGGAAAACTCCGTTTCCTTGGTGGTCGCGATGCTGGCAATCGTCCATCATGTCAAACAAATTCCTTTAATCGAGACGAAAACGCCTGTATCGTTCCGATTATAGGAATATAATGAAAGTAACATCATGTCTGGAAGCGTCGCCTCCTCCCTCAACGCCGAGAGGGCACTGGAGATACTGATCGTCCTCGGGGATGCAGGGCCGGACGGCTTGAGTCTGGCCGAAATTGCCCGAAGGACGGGGAGCGCGAAGTCGGCCGCCCACCGCAGTGTCGCCGCGCTGCTGCAGAAAGGCTTTGCCGAGGCGGCGGGGCGCTACGGGCACTACCGGCTGGGCCCGGCCATCCATATGCTCGCCAAACGGCAGGAGCGGCTGGAGTCCCAGATCCAACTGATCCGGCCCGGCATGACCGAATTCGCGCGGCGCACCGGGTTCACTGTCTACCTGATGGTGCAGGCAGGCGTGGATGCCGTTTGCGCCGAAATGGTCAGCCGATCCACGCGCAGGCAGTTCACGATGGGCGTGGGCGCGCGCGTGCCCATGGGCGTTGCCGCGGGAAGCGTGGCCTTGCTTTCGATGCTGCCCGAGGACAATGCGGCACAGATCATCGAAGCGAATTCCGAGCGCTATGCAACGCACCCGGCGCTGCGACACGTCGATGCCGGTGTCGTGACGAAACTGGTAAGCGAGGCGCGCGGTCGCGGCTATGCGGTCAATATGGGCTATTATTTGCCCGGCGAGGGCGGCATCGGCCTACCGGTCCCGCGACGTGGCCAATACGAAGTGAATGTTGCGGTTTCATTCAATGCGCCGCTGGAGCTGATGAACGATGTCTGGATCGCGGAGATAGTAGAGAACCTGCGGGAGTGTCTCGGCGGTACGCTGCTGTAGTCGTGAGCCGCAGGGTACTTTTTCGGTATAGTTCCGTCTTACTTTAAATGAAAAGCCGCAGGCGGCCGTGCTCGCCGGAAGGGCAACCCGTGTCCTTGTGGACGAGACCCCGGGCTGATCCTGTCCGACCCGGGGTCTCGTGAATTCAATGTGTTGCGGTGAGCGCCGCTCCTTCGCACTTGTCGTGCACGGCGAAGCGGTCGAGCATATGAGCGCTGGCCTCGTTGAGGCCGATCACCTCGACGGTTACGCCGTGGCGGCGATATTTAAGCACCACCTTGTCCAGTGCGCCGACCGCGGTGATGTCCCACAGATGCGCCTCGCCGACGTCGATGACGACCTTTTCCAACGGCTCGGCGAAGTCGAAGGCGCCGATGAAACCCTCGGTCGAGGCGAAGAAGATCTGGCCGTCGACATGGTAGGTGCGCACCGTGCCGCTCTCGTCGAGCATCGAGCGGACATGGAAGAGGCGGGCGACTTTTCCGGCGAAGAATACCCCCGACAGAAGCACCCCGACCAGGACGCCCTTTGCGAGATCATGGGTGCCGACCGTGGTGACGACGGTTGCCAGCATCACGACGGAGGAGGGCAGGGGATTGCGGCGCAGGTCGAGGATGGAGCGCCACGAGAAGGTGCCGACCGAGACCATGATCATGACAGCCACGAGTGCGGCCATCGGAATGATGCGGACGAGGTCGTCGAGGACGAGGATGAGGAAGAGAAGGAAGGCGCCGGCGACGAAGGTCGAGAGCCGCCCGCGCCCGCCGGAGGTCACGTTGATCACCGACTGGCCGATCATGGCGCAGCCGCCCATCCCGCCTATGAGGCCGGAGGCGATGTTGCTGGCGCCCTGGCCGATGCATTCCTGGCTCTTGTTGCTCGTCGTGTCCGTCATGTCGTCGACGATCTGAGCGGTCAGAAGGGATTCGAGCAGCCCGACGGCCGCAAGCGCCACGGAATAGGGGAAGATGATCTGCAGCGTCTCGAAGGTGAGCGGCACCTGCGGCAGCGCGAAGATCGGCAGGCTCGACGGCAGTTCGCCGAGATCGCCGACCGTGCGAATGTCCATGCCGGTCCATACGGCCACCGCGGTCAGAACGGCGATGGCGACGAGCGGCGAGGGAAGCGCCCTGGTGACGTAAGGAAACAGGTAAATGATCGCGAGCCCCGCCGCGATCATCGCATAGGTCACGTGCGGCACGCCGATGAGTTCCGGAAGCTGCGCCATGAAGATCAGAATCGCAAGCGCATTGACGAAGCCGGTGATAACCGAACGGGAGACGAAGCGCATCACCCGGCCGAGCTTCAGGAAGCCGGCTGCGATCTGGATGAGCCCCATCAGCAGGGTGGCGGCAAAGAGATATTGGAGGCCGTGATCCCTGACGAGCGTCACCATCAGGACGGCGGTGGCGGCCGTCGCCGCCGAGATCATCCCCGGCCGGCCGCCGGTAAAGGCGGAGACGCAGGCGATGGCGAAGGAGGCGAAGAGGCCGACCTTCGGATCGACGCCGGCGATGACCGAGAAGCCGATGGCCTCCGGGATCAGTGCAAGCGCCACGACGATGCCCGATAGGACGTCGGCGCGGATATTGGAGAACCATTCGCGTTTATAGCTGGCAAGTGTCAGTTTCATGATTTTCTTCGCAAGAGTAGCACACCAGGCCGGCGGGAGGCCGGCTCGTCATGGTTTGATGCTGTTGCGTTGTCTGGCGGATCGGCGGCCAGAAGAGCCACCCGGGGTTTCACCGGGTCCGGGGTGAGTACCGGCTTTATACGGACCGGCTGCTGCCGATGCAATGATGAATTGTGCGCTGCCGCAATTCCGGCGGCAGCGCGACGTTTCGCAATCTCAGCCGCTGACGGTGGCGGGCTCGCCGCACACCGTTTCGCGGCGGTCGAGAACGCCGCTCCAAAGCGTGAGCAGGAGCGCGCCCGAAACGAGAATGGCACCGACCCATGGCGTGGCAGCGAGGCCGAGCGGAGAGGCGACCACCAAGCCGCCGAGCCACGCGCCGAGCGCGATACCCAGATTGAAGGCGGCGATGTTCAGCGCCGAGGCGACGTCGACGGCACCGGGCCGGTGCCCCTTGGCAAGCTGAACGACGTAGAGCTGCAGACCCGGTACGTTTGCGAAGGACAGGAAGCCGAGCGCGGCGAGCGTCACGAGCGTCAGCACCGGCGAGATGGCGGTGAACGAGAAGATCACCAGCACCAGCGCCTGGAGCAGGAAGAGCCCGACGAGCGCCTTGACCGGATTGGTGTTGGCGATCCGCCCGCCGGCGATGTTGCCGATGGCAATGGCGACGCCGTAGAGCACGAGGATCAGGCTGACGCTCCGTTCGGAAAAGCCGGTGACCTCTTGCAGGATCGGCGCCAGGAAGGTGAAGGCGACGAAGGTGCCGCCATAGCCGAGCGCGGTCATGGCGAAGACGATGAGCAGACGGCCGGAACCGAGAACCCGCACTTGATCGAGAAGGCTCGCCGGCGCGGCTTTGGTGAGCGTGCCCGGAAGGAGGGCGGCGATGCCGGCAAAGGCGACGACACCGAGCGCCGCAACGCCCCAGAACGTCGCCCGCCACCCGAAGATTTGGCCGATATAGGTGCCGATGGGGACGCCGGTGACGATCGCGACCGTCAATCCCATGAACATCATGGCTATCGCGGAAGCGCGGCGGTTCTCCGGTACGAGATCGGCGGCGATCGTCGAGCCGACCGAGAAGAAGACGCCGTGGGCGAAGGCCGAAAGCACCCGTGCGACGAGCAGCACTTCATAGTTCGGTGAGAGCGCCGCGGCCGTGTTCCCGGCAATGAAGAGCGCCATCAGCCCGAGAAGCAGCGGCTTGCGTTCGATCCGCCCGGTCAGCGCCGTCAGGACCGGCGCGCCGAAGGTGACGCCGAGCGCGTAGACGCTGACGATGAGGCCGGCAAGCGGCAGCGTAATTGCGAGGTCGGTGGCGACCGTCGGCAGCAGACCGACGATCACGAATTCGGTGGTTCCGATCGCATAGGCCGCGATCGTCAATGCGAAGATGGCCAAAGGCATGGCAAATCCTTTCCGCCCGCAATTCGCGGTCGCGAAGCGGGACTCGAAGACGTTGGCGATGGTTGACGTTTCGCAGTGCAATATGCTGCAGCCGACCGACAGCGAGAAGCACCTCGCCAGTCGCAATGCCTGTGAATGAAATTCACGAATGGTTGCCGGTTTTCCCCGAAGCGACTCTCGTCGCTGTCAAAGGATGCGACGAGGCCGGGCGAAACAGTCGTCCGACCTGCCGGCCGCTTTCCCTGCAGGCGGTGCGAGGGGAAAGCGGCCGGCGGACGAGGACTGGATAAGGTCCCGGGAACCAGGGCCTACTGGTTGGCCGTGGCGTAGTCCTGCATGTTCTGCGGCGTCACCAGTTCGAAGGGAACCCAGATCTGCCGTTCGGTCTTCTGGCCGCGCGAAAGGGCGACGGCGGCGTCCATGGCGGCAGCCCCTTGGGCGATCGCATTCTGAAAGACGGTGACGTCCAGATCGCCGGCAGCCATGGCGGCCAGGCCGTCCGGCGTTGCGTCGATGCCCCCTACGACGACCTTGGACATGTCGACGCCCGCCGCCTTCATGGCCTGGATAGCGCCGATGGCCATCTCGTCGTTATTGGCGATCACGGCGTCGAATTCCCGTCCGGTCGAAAGCCAGTTGGTCATGATGTTGGCGGCTTCGAGACGATCCCAATTGGCGCTCTGCTCCTCGATGACGCTCATGCCCTTGCACTCGTCCGTGGCGATCACGTCATGGATGTCTTTCGTTCGGACGAGCGAGGAGTGATTGTTGAGCGGTCCCATGAGGACATAGGCCGCGCCCTTGCCACCGAGCAGCCGGCACACTTCCTTCGTTTCCAGGGTGCCGGAATCGACCTCGTTGGAGCCGACGAAGGCAGCCGTTTCGGGTAGCTTGTCGACATCGGCCGGCGGGTGGTTCGCGTAGACGATCGGGATGCCCGCATCGCTCGCCATCTTCGTCAGCGCCGGTGTGCTGTCCCCGTCGACGGCGATGACGATGATTGCGTCGACGCCGGAGGAGACGAAGTTCTGCACCTGATCGAGCTGCCGGCTCGGATCGTTCTGCGCATCCTCGACCTGGACGGTGATGCCGTCGAGCTTGGCGGCCTGGTTCTGCATGCCGTCGCGCAGGATGGTCAGGAATGCGCTGTCGGAGCGGGCGATGGTGATGCCGATGTTTTCGGCGTTGGCCGCGCTGGCGAAGAGAGCCAGTGCGGCAGCGGACAATATGCGTTTCATGAGAAGTACCTCCCTCGGGCGACTGTGAAGCCGGGAGGAAATGGAATACGAATTCTGAAGAAAATCAAGATGAAATGTACATTTCATTCGGGTGCGATCGACGAGCCGTTCGCCGACCGCCGGCCTCTCAGAGGAACGGCTTGCCGCCGGTCACGGCGATCGTCGCACCGGACACGTAGCTCGACATGGGGTCTGCGAGCATGACATAGGCCGAGGCGAGCTCCACGGGCTGCCCCGGCCGCGTCATCGGCACCTGCTTGCCGAAATTCGTGACCGTATCCTCGGGCATGGTGGAGGGAATAAGCGGCGTCCAGATCGGTCCCGGAGCCACGACATTCACCCTTATCCCCCGCTCGGCCAGCATCTGAGCGAGACCGGCACTGAAATTGTGAATCGCGCCCTTGGTGGTCGCATAGGCAAGCAGGATCGGATTGGGAGCATCGGCATTGATGGAGGCGGTGTTGATGATGGCGCTGCCCTTCTTCATGTGCGGCACCGCTGCCTTGGTCAGGTAGAACATCGCGTGCATGTTGACGCGGAATGTCAGCTCCCATTCCTCATCGCTGATGTCTTCGATGTTCTTGAAGGTCGCCTGATGGGCCGCATTGTTGACGAGGATGTCGATGCCGCCGAGCTCCCGAACGGCCGTTTCGACAATCCTGCGGCAATGGTCGGACGACTGAATGTCGCCGGCGGCAAGCACGGCCTTGCGGCCTGCTTCCTCCACCAGAGCCTTGGTGGCCATCGCGTCGTCATGCTCGCTCAGATAGCTGATGAGAACGTCCGCTCCCTCGCGCGCATAGGCGACCGCCACGGCCCTGCCGATGCCGCTGTCCCCGCCGGTGATGATGGCTCTCTTGTCCTTCAGGCGTCCGGAACCCTGGTAGGAGTTTTCCCCGTGATCGGGCAGCGGCTGCATCCGATCGGTGGTGCCGGGCATTTCCTGGGTTTGGCGGGGAAAGGGAGGGTGCGGAAATTTTTCCATGGTCACGAACTCCTTCGCAAGGCTCCTTCTGGAATGGCGATCGGCATCGCTGCGCTGCCTCCGGCGAGTACGCGGCCCTAACTCGGGCAGACTGGCTTTGTTCCGGGCCATGGCGGCCTTGAGAAGACCGCCGATGGAACTTCGCCTACGGCTTCACGTTGCCCTCCTGACCCAATGAAACAGCAGGAGAGTAAGATGGAGAGAGCCAAGCGCCCATCCGCGGCCCCCCTTGATGTGAAGACCGTGCAACCGCCTGTCGAGAATGACAGCGACCTGCGCCCGGAGGCCGACAAACCCCCGATGGAACCGGACGAGATCCCGAACGCCAAGGCCGCGCGGGAGGCGGCGCGTTTGAAGAGGGATGAATACATCGTCAAGTCCGACCTGGAGGATGCCGACCAGCGCAATCCCCTGCCCGACATGAAAGACCAGGAATGAGTGCGTTCCGGATGCACAGTGTTCGGTTCGCCTTGCAGCTTGATGGAGAATGACGATGAAAACGCCAAAGGAAGGTGCGCCCGGCACTACCGAGCAGTCGCCGCGGTGGGAAGGACCGAAGGAGACGCGCCCGAGAGGATATCTCCCCGCCAAGGATGATCCGGAACGCGATCGGGACGCCGTCGGCGAGAACCTGAAGGATCCGCATCGCGGCAAGGTTTCGGACGCCGGCAAGACGAAGCGTTGAAGGGCCGGCGCTGCCGGAACATCTTCGCTCCCTCGCGGTTCCACAGGCGGCGGGGGCATGCTCGTAATGTGGTTGCGGCCGGCGTGCGGACGGCAGATGGAGGAGCGATATGTTGAATTCTCTCGAAGATGCAGTGGTCGTCATCACCGGGGCGTCGTCGGGGGTTGGACAGGCCACCGCCGAGGCCTTTGCCCGGCGTGGGTCGAAGCTGGTGCTTGCGGCGCGCGATGCGGCCGCGCTTCACGAGGTCGCCAGAACCTGCCGTAAACTCGGAGCGGAGGTTCTCGTGGCCCCCACCGACGTGACGGACGCCGATGCGGTCAAGGACCTGGCCAGGAAGGCGATCAGCTTCGGCAAGATAGACGTCTGGTTCAGCAATGTCGGCGTCGGCGCCGTCGGCCGCTTCGAGGAAACGCCGATCGAAGCGCATGAACAGGTCATCCGCATCAACCTGATCGGCCATCTAAACGACGCGCACGCGGCGATCCCGATCTTCCGCAAACAGGGGCATGGTATTTTCATCAATATGATCTCGCTCGGCGGCTTCGCCTCTGCACCCTTTGCCGCGGCCTACAGCGCCAGCAAATTCGGCCTGAGGGGCTTTTCGGAAGCTCTGCGGGCGGAGCTTGCGGACGAGCGCGACATTCACATCTGCGACGTCTATCCGACCTTCATGGACACACCCGGGGTCCGGCACGGCGCCAATTACACCGGTCGCAGGCTGAGCGTTCCTCCGCCGGTCTACAATGCGCGCCGCGCTGCCCGGGCGATCGTGCGCCTGGCGGAGCGCCCCCGCAATTCGCTGACCGTCGGCCTCGTCGCCGACCTGACGCGGTTCGCGCATTTCGTCGCGCCGAACATGACCCCGCGGCTCATGGCGAAGCTGACATCGCGTTATCTGAGCCGCGCGCCGCGCGTGGCGAGGAGCCATGGCAATCTGTTCAGGGCACCGGCCGAGCCAGGGGGCATCGACGGCGGGCTGCGCTCCTCCCGCCGCGTCCCGGTCGCAACGACGGCCGCTGTCTGCGTGCTGGGCATTGCCGTCGCCGCGCTTGTCCTCGGCAAGCCGCGCGCGACGGTCGGCCGAAGCCGCTCCGGCGTCGCGCGTCTCTTCAGGCGCGCTTAGGCGGCACAGGATCGTTGACTTTCGCGCCATTCGCAGTGAAGATCGCGACATACTAATATAAATTTTCACTTCCGCGATCGCGCGAAGGCAGAGTTGCGCATGGCGATCACGCAGCCGACCCGGAATGACGCGCCTGTGCGCGCTCACCGCCCAGCTAAGGAATTTGCGGGGGGCGCGCGCGAGTGGCTGTTGCGCACGGATCCGGAACGCCTGATCTGCCTCGGTCGCGTGATCACGGCCGCTTTCGCAATTCTGGCGATCTATCTCGATCCCACTCGGCCGAACTCGCTTCTATACGAGTCTCGCGTCGTTCTTTGCCTCTACCTTCTCCTCGCAACTGCGCTGGTGATGTTTCCGCTGCGGTACTCGTTCGTCAGTCCGGTGCACCTCTTGATCCATGGTATCGACGCGGCGGTCGTCGGCTGGCTGACGTTCCTGACGAACGAACTGGTGAGCCCGTTCTTTTCGATTCTTCCGTTCGTCATCCTGGCGATGACGATGCGCTGGGGTTTGAAGGGTGCAGCGCTCGGAGCACTGATCGCCCTTCTCGTCCAGCTCGTGGTCGGCCTTCCCGACCTTCTCGACGGCGACGCGGAACTCAACGTCTTCATCATGCGGTCCACCTATTTCGTGCTCATCGCGGCGACGCTCGGCTATTTCGGAGCCTATCGCGAACGAAGCCGGCAGCGCCTGGCGCAACTCGCGCAGTGGCCGCCGGGCGCAATCGGCGAGGACCGGGTGTCCTGGCTGAGTATCCTGTTGGAACATGCTTCCGGCGTTCTCGGCGATGCGCATCTGCTCGTCATCTGGCGTGAGCAGGAATTCGAATCGGGATGCGTCGCACACTGGGCTAACGGCATGCTCCAATTGGCCGATCTCAGGGACACCGACTTCTGGCGTCGTCACGATCCCGATCACTACGACGGACGCGATCGCAAGAGCGGCGAGGCGCTGAATGGCCTCTTCGCCGATCTGCCCCAGATCCGCGCAAACACCGACCAATCGGACCGCAAGGTATTTTCCGCCGCCTTCTCCAGTGTTCGATATCGCGGCTGCGTTTTCGTGGTCAGCTTCGCCAACGCCGCCGACGACACGAAAGATCTGTCTCAGATCATCGCCACCCGCGTCGGGACGGAGCTCGAGCGTGTCGCTCTTATCCAGGCCGCCCGTTCCGAGGGGCGCATGCGCCTTGCCCGCGATCTGCATGACAGCGTGCTTCAGAACCTCACTGCGGCGCGTCTCAAACTGAAACTGATCGGAGAAGGAATCCCGGATGGCGCAAAGACGCAGCTGACGGAGGTGGGCTCGCTCATCCTCGAACAGCAGCAATGTGTCCGCAAATTCGTGGATGAGAACCGACCGGGAGAGGAAGGTAATCTCGCCAGGCTCGAGCAGGAACTTCCGGAATTTCTCGACCTCTTGAGAACGCAGTGGAATTGCGCAATCGACGTGTCACACGGACCCGCGCCGCTCGTGGTGCCCAAATGGATGCTTTACGAGATAATGCAGTTGATCTCCGAAGCCGCGAGCAATGCGGTGCGCCACGGACGAGCGACGCTGTTGCGGATAGCTTTTGTCAGGAGCGCGGAGCTCCTGAACCTTGAGATCACCGATAACGGCACGGGAATATCGGGTGAACTCGAGATGAAGCCCCTCTCGCTGTCGCAGCGGGTGGCGGAGCTTGGCGGAAAGCTGGCGGTCTGCCGGAACTCTCCTGGCCTCGGGCTCAAGATCGCGCTACCGCTGAAGCTGGAGGTCAGGTGATGCATTCGGTGCTGCTCGTCGACGATCACCCGTTGCTCCTGCGAGGATTGCAGGACATCATCGCCGCAGCGCCGGACTTCGACGTCGTCGGCGCAACGGCAAGCGGCGTCGAAGCGATTTCGCTCATATCCCGCCTCCAGCCGGACATTGCCGTCCTCGACGTGGCCATGCCCGGCATGGGCGGATTGGAAATCCTGAGGGCGATCCGCGGCACGCGGCGTCTGCCGAGGGTGATCTTCCTGACTGCGACGATCAGCGGCCCGCAGGTCGCGGAAGCGCTGAAGATGGGGCTCTCCGGTCTTCTCCTGAAGGAATATGCGCCCGAAGCGCTGCTGGACTGCATGCGGCAAGTCGCCATGGGCGGGAAGTGGCTGCCGGCCGATTTGATGGCAAAAACGTCTCAAGTAAGCGACGACGCGACGCTGGAGAGGTTCAGTCTGCTTACGCCGCGCGAACGCGAAATCGCAGCGCTGATCTGCGGCGGTCTCTCCAACCGCATGATCGCCGCGAGACTCGGAACCTCCGAAGGTACGGTGGGCATCCACCTGCACAACATCTTCCGCAAATTGGACATCAGCAATCGCGCCACCCTTGCCGCGCTTCATGTGCAGTACACCAATCCCTTGAGATCTTGAGCCGCTCGAAGTCGAAAAAAACGGAGGCATTTGAGCCTCCGAGCTGGCATGGAGCTTGTTACGCGTCGGTGTAGATCAACCGCCGCTATCCTGTTTTCCTTTGTCGCCCTTCTTGTGGCCGATGTCGCGGCTGTCTGCAAAGGCCTTGTCGGAAGACCCGTCGAATACAGTGATCGATATAAGCGGGAGCAACATCAGGAAGGATACTCCCAGCGCGCATACGGAAACAATTCTCCTACGTGTAAGCATAGGTAGCCCCTTTCCTATAAAAGGTGATATTTTTCCGAGGTTTTTTGTCGTGTCGTCCGTGAGTGTCCAGACGCCACTGAACGCATAGTCACACCAAATCATTGATTCCGAAATATAGTGAAACTTATATGCTTCGTTTTCCGGGCCTACGCCCTGCTGCAGAGATCCCGATCCGCGGCCGCTTTCTAAAGCTGCAGCCACACCTAGAGTGGGATAAGGAAAAGTGTTTGCGGTCGTCCCCCGGTAGCCCGCGTCTCAGCCTGTCGGAGTCCGTCACGTTCATAATTTTCGGTAGGCTCAACCTTAATCACAGAGATCCAGGGGCCCTGTCCATGCTCCCGGTTCCCCCTGCACTATATGGTTCTTTATATTCCCAACCGCAGCCGGCGGTGCAATTATCCCGTACTATTGTCTTGCCTAGAAGGCGGCATGCCCAGAAAAGGAGCCGTGGAAATCACAGTGTTCACGGTCGAGGCCCCAAGTTCAGCACGTAATCGATATTGATCTAGACGGGTAAGACGGGCGACGAGCCGCACATATTTCTCAGCCCGCGCCGGTACCAAATGAATGATCGCGCGAGCCGCTTGCACTCAGGGGACGCGCAACATCACCAATGCCCGGCTTTTACGTCAGCAATTCTCCAAGCGTCGGGCGCAATATCCAGGCCCCCGACTGGAGATTTTTAGGGAGGAATTCCCATGGCAGTCATTAACGGCACAGCCGGAAACAATGTCCTCATCGGCACTGATCTAGACGACGTGATCAGCGGGTTCGGCGGTGACGATTTCATTCAGGGACTTGGAGGCGCCGACGTGATCAACGGCGGCGCGGGCGTCGACACGGTCGACTATAGCGAAAAGACGACTTCAGTCGAAGTCACCCTGACCGGTGCGACCGCCGCGACGGTCTTCGTCAATGGCGTGGCCGAGGACACTCTCAGCAACATCGAGAACGTTTACGGGGGCTCCGGCAACGACACTATTACGGGCGACGCCCAAAACAACCTGTTCCGAGGCGGCGGCGGAAACGACGTCCTCGACGGAGGCGCTGGGAACGATACGGCCGACTATACCGATAAGACCCAGTCCGTCGTTGTCACTCTGATGGGGGCGACACCCGCCACCGTCTTCGTGAACGGCCTCGCCGAGGACACGATCAGCAACTTCGAAAACGTCTATGGCGGCTCGGGCAACGACGTGCTGACCGGTGACGACCGAAGCAATATCCTGCGCGGCGAAGCAGGCGACGACATTCTCAACGGCGGTGCCGACGACGACTCGCTGTCCGGCGGCGCCGGCAACGACACGGCCGACGGTGGCACCGGGATCGATACCTTCGATCTCCGCGAAAAGACCTCTTCAGTCGTCGTACAGCTCAGCGGCGCGAACGCGGCTACGGTCTTCGTCGGTGGCGTCGCCGAGGACACGATCCGCAATGTGGAGAACATCGTCGGCGGGACGGCGGACGACACGCTCATCGGCGATGCGGCGGCAAACAAGCTCTCGGGTGCGCGCGGCAACGACTGGCTCAAGGGAGGAGGCGGCGCAGACACCCTTGACGGCGGCGAAGACAGCGACACCGCCGACTACAGCGACAAGGCGGCGGCGATCGCCGTGTCGCTGAATGGCGGCAACCCTGTTACTGTAACGGTTGGCGGCGTCGCCGAGGATCTGATCGCGAAGATCGAGAACATCGTCGGCGGCTCGGGTGCCGACACGATCATCGGCGATGCAGCCGCCAATACGTTTCGCGGAGGCCTCGGTGCCGACGTGCTGGACGGCGGAGCCGGCAGCGACACCGCAGACTTCAGCGATAAGACTCAATCCGTCGTGCTGGCCCTCAATGGGGCGACCGATGCCATTGCAACGGTCGGCGGGACGGCCGAGGATACGGTTCGCAACATCGAGAACATCAACGGCGGATCCGGCAACGACCAGCTTACCGGTGACGCCGCCGCGAATACGTTCCGCGGCGGCCTAGGCGCCGACCTTCTGGACGGAGGTGCCGGCAGCGACACGGCCGACTACAGTGACAAGACGGCGTCGCTCGTCGTGACACTGGCCGGATCGAACCCGGCGACTGTCTTCGTCGGCGGCGTCGCGGAGGATACTCTGCGCAACATCGAGAACGTCATCGGCGGCTCGGGCAATGACGTGTTCGCAGGCGACGCGTTCCAAAACGTCTTCGACGGCGGGGCGGGCAACGACACGGTCGACTATTCGGCTTCAGCCAAGGGGATCGCGGTGACGCTCAACGGCGCTAACGACGCGAAGGTGATCGTTGGCAACGCTGCGGAGGACACGCTGCGCAACATCGAGAATGTCACGGGCAGCGCCGTCGCGGACGTGCTGACCGGCGACTCACAGGCCAACGTCCTCCTGGGCGGCGGCGGCGGCGACATTCTCAAGGGCGGTGGTGGACAGGATACGATCGACGGCGGCGCGGGGTCCGATACGGCCGACTTCAGCGACAAGACGGTAGGTGTCGTCCTGACGCTGGCGGGCGCAGCCGATGCTATTGCGACGGTCGGCGGCGTTGCCGAGGATACGATTCGCAATATCGAGAACATCTTCAGCGGTGCCGGTGCCGACGTGCTGACGGGCGACGCCGGCAACAATACGATACGTGGTGGTGCGGGCGCCGACAGTCTGGACGGCGGCGGCGGGGCAGATACGGCCGATTACCGGGACAAGACGCAATCGGTCGTCGTGACCCTTGACGGCGCCAACCCTGTGACCGTCAAGGTGGGCGGCGTTATCGAAGATACGATCCGCAACTTCGAGAACATCGCCGGCGGCTCGGCCGCGGATACGCTCACCGGAGACAGTCTGGCCAATGTCCTTATCGGCAATGACGGCGCCGATACGCTGAAAGGGGGCCTTGGCAACGACGTGCTGGACGGAGGCAACGGTATCGACACGGCGGATTATCTCGAGAAGACCGACGCGATCACTGTTACGCTGAACGGCGCGACGAACGCGACCGTCCTCGTCGGCGGAGTCGCCGAAGACATTATCCGCGGTGTGGAGAATGTTCTCTCGGGTTCCGGTGACGACACGCTTGTCGGCGACGCCGCAAGCAATATCTTTCGGGGAGCTCTCGGCGCCGATTTCATAGACGGCGGCGCGGGCGTGGATACTGCGGATTACCGGGAGAAGACGGCGTCGGTCGACGTGACTCTCTTCGGCGCCAGCGATAGCTTCGTCTTCGTCGGCGGCGTCGCGGAAGACACCATTCGCAATATCGAGAATGTGTTCGGCGGCAAGGGCAACGATACGCTCGCGGGCGATGGCTTCGCCAACACCCTCAACGGCAATGACGGCAAGGACCTCCTCACGGGCGGAGGCGGAGCGGATATTCTCGACGGCGGGGCGGCTTCCGATACCGCGAGCTACCGTGACAAGAGCGCATCCGTCTCCGTCGCACTCGACGGCGCCAGCTATACGACCGTCACGGTCGGGGGCGTGGCCGAGGACACGATCCGCAACATCGAGAACATCTGGGGCGGGACCGGCAATGACAGCCTGAGCGGCGACGCGAACGCGAACCTTCTTTCGGGCGGCGGCGGAAGCGACACCCTCTTCGGTGGCGCGGGTGCGGACATTTTCCAGTTCGACTTCGCTCTCGGCGCTGGGAATGTCGACACGGTCGTGGATTTCACCGCCGGAGACAGGCTCTTCCTGTCGAAGAGTGTCTTCACCACGCTGAGTGGCGGGACGCTGGCGGCGACGCAGTTCTACGCGGCGGCCGGTGCAACCGATGCGCAGAACGTGAACCAGAAAATCATCTACGACACGACGAGCGGTGCGCTCTACTACGACGCCGACGGCAGCCTTTCCGGTCATACGGCCGTGCAGTTCGCCGTGCTTTCGACGCAGCCGGGCCTGACGGCGGGCGATTTCGTGCTCGTCGTGTGATCTGCCCGGCTCCAGGGAACACCCGCCCAGGCTCCGTGTTTGGAAGAATGTGAAAGGACGAGCAGCGCCCGTCATTTCTTTTTCTTTCAGCGAAAAGGAGCTCCGACGTGAAAGCCCTGACATGGCACGGCAAAGGCGATATCCGGTGCGAGAGCGTGCCCGATCCGAAGATCGAGGATGACCGCGACGTCGTCATCAAGGTCACCGCTTGTGCGATTTGCGGATCGGACGTTCATATTTTCCACGGCCTCATTCCATCCATGGAGAATGGCGACATCCTCGGCCATGAAACCATGGGCGAGGTCGTGGAGGTCGGCAAGGGCGCGACCGGCCTGCAGGTCGGCGACCGGGTGGTCGTTCCGTTCACCATCGCCTGCGGCGAGTGCTTCTTCTGCCGGAAGGGCTTCTATTCCGCCTGCGAGCGAACCAATCCCGACCGGGAAAAGGCGGTGAAGCTCTGGGGCAATTCACCCGCGGGCCTCTTTGGCTACTCCCATCTCCTCGGTGGCTATAGCGGCGGACAGGCGGAGTATCTGCGCGTGCCGCACGCCGATGTCGGGCCCATCAAGGTTCCCGACGAACTCACGGACGAGCAGGCGCTCTTCCTCTCCGATATTTTCCCCACCGGGTACATGGCGGCGGAGTTCTGCAACATCGAACCCGGGCAGACGATTGCGATCTGGGGCTGCGGCCCAGTCGGGCAGATGGCGATCCGGTCAGCCTTTCTGCTCGGCGCCGAACGGGTTATCGCCATCGATACGATCGCGGAGCGCCTGAGGCTTGCGGAGTCCGCCGGCGCCATGACCCTCGACTACATGGCGGAGGATATCTATGACCGGATCATGGAGATCACCCGTGGCCGGGGCGCAGATGCCTGCATCGACGCCGTGGGAACGGAGGCCGACAGCCGGGCAAGCCTGGGTTCGCTTGTCGACCGCGTGAAGGTGGCGACCTTCATGGGAACGGACCGGCCGCATGTATTGCGGCAGGCGATCCATTGCTGCAGGAATTTCGGCACGGTTTCTGTCGTCGGCGTTTATGGCGGCTCCCTCGACAAGGTACCGCTCGGTTCGGCGATCAACCGCGGCCTGACGCTTCGGATGGCCCAGACCCCCGTTCAGCGTTATTTGCCTTTGCTCCTGGACCGCATCCGGAAGGGCGATATCGATCCGTCCTTCGTGGTGACCCACCGCGGCGGGCTCGACGACGGCCCCGAACTCTACAAGACCTTCGCGGAAAGAAAGGACGGCTGCATCAAGGTCGTCCTGAGGCCGTGACAGGACTCCTTTGAAGCTGCGCGCTTCCGGACGAAAACCGCCACACTTATCCTGAAAATGTCCAAAAGGCCTCAGAGTTCGAGCATGGCGTAAGGCCTGCCCGTCGGTTTCTCCACATGGGCGGCGACGTTAAAGACGGGGGCGCCGCCGGGCGTCTGCCCCTGATAAGCGCCCTTGTGCGCATGGCCGTGAACGACGGCGCTCACCTTGAAGCGGTCGATCGTCTCCGCGAGCCGCGACGACCCGAGAAACGGATAGATTTCCTTCGGTTCTCCGGCAACGGTTTCAGGGATCGGCGCGTAATGCAGAACGACGAGCGCGCGCTCCGCCCTGGTAGCCCTCAAGGCGTTCTCCAGCCGAATGGCCTCGTCGACGCTGGTTCCGACCATGGTCTTTATCGCCGCTTCGCCAAAGGCGCCCAGCATATACCGGCCGAAGCCGCCGATGAACCCCTTGGTTCCGCAGAAGCCGACGCCTGAAATTTCGACGCTCTGACCGTCGAGAAGATGCACACCCGCCCTGACGAGGATCGACGAAACCTCCTCCACGGCATCGCATTGATGATCATGGTTTCCGAGCACGGCGACGACCGGGATCGTGCAGGACTTCAGATCGGCGGCGAGAAGCTCCGCCTCCGCAGGCTTGCCGAGATCCGTCAGATCGCCGGCAATCACGAGCACGTCCGCCGCGCGCGCGATTTCCGCAAAGAGGTCGGTATAGGAGACCGATCGGTCCTCCTTCACATGCAGGTCCGCCACGGCGGCCACCTTCAACTTGCTCATGACTCCGTATCCTCAGTTTCTGCGCTGACGTCGGCGTCGCCTCCGACATCGGCGAAACCCCATTCCTTCACATCGATTTCGTAGTCGGGGCGCGAGTACATCCGGCCGCGACAGATCTTCGTCAGGGGCAGTGGGAGGTCTCTTTGCGTCGCCAGCCTGCTCAACAGCTCGTCCATCAGCCAGAGCGGGACCTTGTCGCGTTCGGAGGGATAGATCCACCGGAAGTTCAGGAGGTGGATGAGCAGGACCTCCCAGTGCGCTTCCATGTATCCGAGCAATCTTGCCCAATCGATTCGATCATGTGCCTTCAGGATCAGGTGCGCGACGTCGGCGCCGTCGTAGCGGTGGCGAAGCTGGATGAAGGCCTTTGACCAGACGAGTTCCGTCGGCGCGACGATCGCACAGGTGGAGGCACCGATCTCTGTCAACAGAGCATTGGCGAACCAGGCGTCGGTGACCATCATGGTTCCGTTCGGCGAGGAGAAGATGACGTCGAAGAAGGATTTCCCCTTGAAGACCTTGCCCAGCCATCGATCGTCCTCGATTTCGACGGCGTATCCGAGCGACTTGAAATGATTGAGGATGCGAGTGTAATCGCCGGGCTTGCAGAAGACGTCGAGATCCTTGGTCGGCCTCGAAATCCCGGTATGGGCGCTGACGGCGAAGGTGCCCGCGATCAGGAACGGAATTTGCGACCGGCCCAGCTCGGCAATCGCCTCGGCAACAAATGCTTCGGCCTCCTCGTCGACGAGACGCGGCAGCGCGAGCGGCTCGGACGGGTGTTCCGAAGGGGAGCGCGGGGGCATTGACGTCATGCTGGTCATCCAAGTGAACGAGACTTCCTTGACAACCCGCCAGTCTTTCGGAAGTTCCGCTCGCCATAAGGTGTGGGATTGCGTCCCCTCGCGCCCCCGCACTTTGGGTCCGCCACTTAGCCGGGAAGCACCAAGGCGCGAACGTGATGGAACCGCCGGCCACGTCATGGCGTTTGTCTGGCAGCTACCGCATGAGCGCCCGGAGCCGAAGCGAAGGGCAGAAACATTAGGCAAAACAAAGCGCTACAGCGACTGCGCGCGTCCGTTGACGCGCCGCTGAGGGAGGAGCATATGCCTGTCATCAGCCCCAACATCCATACCCAGCAAAACAGCCGGGAGCTTGAGTGTCAGCGCGCAATGGAGGACGAGTTTCTGGTCTTTACCGCGCTGGCCGAGGAAGCGGGCTGGTCATGGCAGGAGATCGCGCTCGCCATGTTGGAGTTGACCGAGCAATATGTTGCAGCCATGCGGCCGAGTTCGGCGATGGAGGCAAGATCAATGTTGCGCAGTCACTCCAAGAGCTTGCACTGACCGCAGCAGTATTGTGTTCGCCCGAGGCGTTTCGCTGTTTCATTGAAGCAGTGAAACGCCTTTTAATTGAGACTGCGCATTCCGGACGGCTGTGAGACGGAGTGCTACAGCGACCTCTGAAGACGCGCCGCGCGGCAGGAACTTTTCGGAGGACTGCAATCTCTCCTCATCCTCTCTCTGTGCTTGTCACAGAGATGAAAGCAGCGCCGCGTCTGCGGCGCGGGAAGCGTTCTTTCAGCCCAAGGACTTGGTCTGGCTGCACCCCTGTGACGAGCACAGGGACGAGCCGCCGCCGCGAGCGCCCCGAATCCCAACAGGACTTAGGTCACGGCACCTCCGACGGCCAGTGCCAGTACGAGGAATACGAGGAAGATTATAACCGCAATGTAGAAGAGTATCTTCGCGATCCCCGCCGTCGCGGCCGAGACGCCGGAAAATCCGAGGAACCCGGCTATCAGTGAAATAACGAAGAAAATCAGTGCCCACTTCAGCATAATCGCTCCTTCCGTTCAGTTCCTGCCTCGCGGTCGTCGTGCCCAGCCGTTCAGCGGCTGTCCCGGTTCGGATCCTTGCCGGCCGCCTGGCTGCTTTTCTTGACGTCGTCCTTCTTCGCTTGATCGCCTGCACGATTCCCGCCATGCGTCCCTTTCGAGCTCTTGGCGGCCTTGCCGTCCTTTACGTTCGTAGCCATTTCACATCCTCCAGCGCAGTACCGAAACCGGCAGCAGAGCGGATGCAACCGGGGAAGGGCGATAAAGTTCCTTCCGGGCCTTCAAAGCCGGGGCGCCGGCCCGCTTTCCTTCCCATCGTGCCGGCGACTGCCCGCGGAACCAAATCTGGCCCGGACGGTTTGGTTGGCCGATTGAGGATCGAGAGAGGAAAGGCCATGAAGAACACCGTCTTCGGCGTTGCGGTACTGTTGAGCGCTGCCGCAGGACCGGCCTTCGCGCAGACGGCCGGCAACACCCCGGCCATTGCCACTCCCGACACGCAGAACCCGACGGCACCTGTCCCCGGCAAGAACAGCTTCACCGAAGCCCAGGCACGGGAACGGATGCAGGAGGCGGGCTACACAGACGTCAAGGAGCTGAAGCTCGACGACAAGGGTATCTGGCGGGCAACCGCGATGAAGGACGGCAAATCCGTTTCCGTCGCTCTCGATTTTCAGGGCAACGTAGTCGCGCTTTAGAGATCAAGGAAGAAGACGATGAGAACCGTGGCAGGGCTGTTTGACGATTACGGGGAAGCCCGAGGGGCCGTGAGCGATCTGGAGGCGGCAGGGTTTCCTTCCGAAGATATAAGCATCGTCGCCAACAATGCGGGAGACCGCTATTCGGCCGACGGTTCCGGTACGGCGAGCGGTGCCGGAGCAGGTGCTGGTCTGGGCGCCGTGGGCGGGGGCACGCTGGGGCTTTTGACAGGCCTGGGCCTGATGGCCATACCTGGGGTCGGACCCGTGGTCGCGGCTGGGTGGCTGGCGTCGACCGCCGCAGGCGCGGCGGCCGGCGCTCTCGCCGGAGGTGCGGCCGGCGGCATCATCGGCTCGCTCACCGATTCCGGGATCGAGGAGGAGGATGCGCATCTTTACGCCGAGGGAGTGCGCCGAGGCGGTGCGTTGGTGGTGGTCAGGACCGAGGAGCCTCTGGTCGCACAGGCGGACGGGATTCTAAGAAATCGCGATGCCGTCGACATATCGGTCCGGCGCCGCGCCTATACGGAGGATGGCTGGAACCGGTTCGACACCGCCTCCGGTCCCTATAGCCTCGACGAGATCGAGCGCGAACGTGAACGCCTCAGCCGCCCGGCGCTGTAGCGACAGGCAGGTACCGCTGCCGCGGCATGGCTGACACCGCCGTCAGGGTCCGCAAAAGCAACCCGGCCGCCCGAAAGGAGCCAGGTCACCACGCCCCTTGGCGAAACAATGACACGATGTGACGCGGCGGGTTGCGATGAAACGCAAGGAAGGCTTCCGCCATGATTGATTTTTCGCGCGCCCGCGAACGGATGATCACGTCGCATCTCTCGCGACGGGGGATAAGGGACAGATATGTCGTGGAGGCGATGGGCGTCGTCCCGCGGGAGGCATTCGTCGATCCAGGCTTCGAGGAATTCGCATATGAGGATTCGGCCCTCTCGATCAGCCATGGCCAGACCATCTCGCAGCCCTATATTGTGGCGCTGATGATCGAACGCGCCGAAGTCCAGCCGGGCGATACGGTGCTCGAAATCGGGACCGGATCCGGTTATGCGGCGGCGGTGCTGAGCCGGATCGCGGCACATGTCTATACGATCGAGCGCCATGCCGGCCTCGCCGAGGTCGCCCGGAGACGATTTGCCGAGCTCGGTTACGGCAATATCGATGTGCGTGTCGGCGACGGCACGGCCGGCTGGCCCGAGGCTGGACCGTTCACCGCCATACTGGTCGCTGCCGGAGGTCCCGAGATACCGCATGCGCTCAAGGAGCAGCTCGACCTCGGCGGCCATCTCGTCATACCCGTCGGCCCCCCGGAGGAGCAGCGCCTGCTGAAGGTCACGCGCGTCAACGCCACGACATTCGAGGAGCAGGACCTCGGCGGGGTCAGATTCGTGCCTCTCGTCGGCGAATACGGCTGGCATGAGGAGCGGGTTCAATCCCGGGCCGGGCTCAGACCGGCGCCCACGCTGCCCGAGATGGTTGCAGAGTCGGCCGAGCCGCTGCCCGATTTCGACGATCCTGCCTTCGGCCGGCTTTTCGATCGCTTTGCCGGGCGGCGGGTCGTGCTGCTCGGAGAGGCGAGCCACGGCACGTCGGAATTCTACCGCGCCCGCGCAGCCATCACGCGTCGCCTGATCGAGGAACATGGGTTCACGATCGTGGCGGTCGAAGCGGATTGGCCGGATGCGGCGGCGGTCGACCGCTATGTCCGACATCGAACGCAAGGCATGCGTCTCGATGCGCCTTTCCAGCGGTTCCCGACCTGGATGTGGCGCAACCGCGAAGTGATGGATTTCGTCGAATGGATGCGCGAACATAACGGCCGCAGGGGCCTGTCCGGCCGGGCCGGCTTCTACGGCCTGGACATCTACAATATGCGCGGCTCCATTGCCGCGGTTCTCCGGTATCTCGATGAGACCGATCCCGAGGCCGCTACGGTTGCCCGCGAGCGCTACGGGTGCCTGACCCCCTGGCAGAACGAGCCGGCGACCTATGGCCGTGCGGCCATGACCGCGGGCTTCCGCAAATGCGAAGAGGCCGTCGTTAAGCAATGCCGCGAACTCCTGGAGAGGCAGCTCGAAGCCGGGCGCGACAGCGGCGACGAGCTTCTCGACGCGGTGCAGAACGCGCGCCTCGTCGCCTCGGCCGAGCGGTATTACCGCATCATGTATTATGCCGGGGCCGACTCCTGGAACATGCGCGACACCCATATGTTCGCGACGCTCGAGCATCTGTTGAATGCACGCGGCGCCCGCTCGAAGGCGGTGGTGTGGGCGCACAATTCCCATATCGGCGATGCTCGCCATACCGACATGGGCACGGCACGCGAGGAGTTGAACATCGGTCAGCTCTGCCGCGAGCGGTTTAGCGATCAGGCAGCGCTGATCGGCTTCGGCACGCATGGCGGTCATGTGGCTGCCGCAAGCGATTGGGACGGCGAAATGGAGGTGAAGCCGATCCAGCCGTCGCTCGAAGGAAGCTACGAACGCGTAATGCACGTTTCAGGGGTCGAGCGCTTCCTAATCGACTTCGCACGCCACGCGCGTCTGCGCGACGGTCTCCTCAAGCCGATGCTTGAGCGCTTCATCGGCGTGATCTACCGGCCGGACACGGAACGCTTCAGCCACTATGCCCACGCCTCGCTGCCCCGGCAGTTCGACGCCTTCGTCTGGTTCGATCAGACGACGCCGGTCGAACCGCTCGGCGCGGAACACATAAAAGCGGGCGTGCCGGATACGTTCCCGTTCGGCCTGTGAGGCTCGTGAATCGGTGCGTTAAAGCTGCGTCGAGATGATGTTGTCGACGCTCACCTCCCCGCGGAGCACGCCGCGTTGCGTGCCGTCCGGGGCCGGCCCCTCCTCGACCACGGTGTAGAGCTTCTCGCTGCGAAACGCGCTGGCCATGTCGGTTGTCACCCCTTCCGCCGGCTTGGCGTCGATTTCGAGGAAATCGAGCTCCGCCTCGCTTGCGACGATGCGGGCATCGCCGCTCGATCTTGCCGCCACCACGACCTCGCCCTGGTAGCTGGCATTCTGCCAGTTCGGATCGTCGGGCTCGGCGAGTGGCGACAGACGGTATATTTTGAGCTCTTCGTGCATGTGCTACTCCGACTGGTCGATCGCATGCGGCGGCGGTTGCCCCGATTCGGCCGACTGGTCGAGAGGGAACATCATCCAGAGCGCCGCAATCACCACCAGGACGACGATCACTGCTGCAGCCAGGATCTTGGACATGTGAACCTTCCGACGATTGTCGAGACCGAACCGCGAAACCTGCGGTCTTCCGGCCTCCAATCACCAAGGCGTCGAATTGTTCCGAAGCCGCAGGGTGAGGCGATCACGCGCCGTTCTGCAGGAACATTTCGGGAAACCGCCGGTTGGAGGGCGCGCGAAAAGAAAGGAATATCCGATGGCTACTGCGAACGAACACCTTGTGGCTTGGCTCAGGGATGCACATGCGATGGAAGAGCAGGCGATCACGATGCTCACCAGCCAATCGAGCCGGCTGGAAAACTATCCAGAACTCAAGACCAGGATCGACCGCCACCTGCAGGAGACGAAAGACCAGGCGGCCATGCTCGAGCGCTGCCTCGAACGGCTCGACGGCGGAACCTCGAGCATCAAGGATATCAGCGGCAAGATCGTTGCCTTCGGGCAAGGCCTGAGCGGCCTCTTCGTCAGTGACGAAGTCGTCAAGGGCACGCTGGCCAGCTATACATTCGAGCATATGGAAATCGCCAGCTACAGGATTCTCATCGCCGCAGCCGAACAGGCGGGCGATCAGGAGACGAAGCGGGTCTGCGAGAGCATCCTGCAGCAGGAAATCGCGATGGCCGAGTGGCTGGCTGAGAACGCCGGTGAGATCACGCGCAGATTCCTGGAGCGAGACCAGCGGGACGTGACGGCCAAACACTGAAACCGTTTCAGACCAGAAACCTGCGGGACCTGCGGGCAGCGCCGCGCCTCCGACAAGATGCGCGGCGCTGTCGTTTTCAGGCCTCCTGCTTTTCGTCTCGCTTGACGACATCCAGTTCGGCAAGCAGCGGAAGATGATCCGAAGCGCTTCGCGCCAGCGTGCTGCCGTGCACTCTGCAGGAAGCCACTTCTATGCCTTTGCCGACCAGCACGTGATCGATGCGCAGCAGCGGCAATCGCGATGGAAAGGTCGGCCGCGGCTTGGCCCCGGTCAGCAGCTGCGCGTCGCTGAGCTGTCGGGCCAGGAGCCGGTAGGCGGTAGAACGCCCCGTGGCGTTGAGATCGCCTGCCAGGACCACGTGAGCGTCCCCCTTGGCCATTCCTCCGAGCCAGCCGGGGCCTAGAAGGGCGGTCGCCTGGCGCAGGCGCTCGGCGCCGCGCAATCCGAGATGCGTCACAATCACCTGAAGCTTGATTTCGGCGACGTCGATCTCCACCCAGAGTGCGCCTCGCGGCTCGCCGGACGAGGGGAGGGGTGCTGCCTTGATCAGCCGCATAGGCAAGGCCGTCAGAACGGCGTCTCCGTATTTCTCGTCCTCCAGGTGGAGAGCCGGATGGAACTCGGCTTCCATGTTGAGATGCGTGGCGATCATATGGGCCTGGTCTATTCCGCCGGTGCGGGCGCGGCCGACGTCGACCTCCTGCAATGAGATGACGTCGGGCTGGCACTCGGCGATGACGGCGGCGATGCGCGCGGGATCGAGCCTGCGGTCGGTGCCGAAGCAGCTGTGAACGTTGTAGGTGAGGAAACGTATCCGCTGTCGCATCGCCTTCGGAACACGCAGCACCTGCTTTTCGTTCCGGTGGGTGCGCAAGGGAGGGCCGATGTCCAGAAAAATTCTAGCGAGATTGTTCATCGCTGCCGGTATCTGCGTGGCGGGCTGGTTGATCTATCGGACCCTCAGCCAACACAGCTTTCATGAAATCGTCGGCTCGATCATGCGGATTCCGGCCCGGAATCTCTTGCTAGGCATCGGTTTCGTGTTTCTTTCCTATTTCTGCCTGACCCTCTTCGACACCCTCGCCATCCGCTATGTCGGGCGGAAGCTCGCCTATCCGCAAATCGCCATCGCCTCCTTCACCAGCCTTTCGATCGGCCACAATGTCGGCGGTGCGGCCTTGAGCAGCGGTGCCGTCCGCTACCGCTTCTACTCGCGTTGGGGGCTGAGCGCCGAAGAGGTGGCGAAGGTCATTCTCTTCTGCGGTGTCACCGTCGGCCTCGGCCTTGTCACATTGGCCGGGCTTTGTTTTCTGATCGTGCCGGCGGGTGCCGCGCGCCTTACGGGATTTTCCACGACCGGCGCTTTTCTGTTAGGCACTGCCTGCATTGCGGCCGCGGCCGGTTACGTGCTGCTCGCTTATTTTCTGCGGGGCTCGGTTCGCCTCTTTCGCTGGACTTTCGAAATGCCCTCGGTGGGGATTGCGGCCTTGCAGGTCGTCGTCGGAGTCGCCAACTTCCTCTGCGTCAGCGCAGCGTTGCATCAGTTGCTGAGCGCCTTCCAGGAGGTGAGTTTCATCGATACGGCCATGGCCTATGTCGGGGCCGGCGTGACCGCGATCGTCAGCCATGTCCCCGGCGGCATCGGCGTACTCGAGGCGACGATCGCATTTCTGCTTGGCAGTTCGGCGAGCCTGGGCGCTCTGATCGCCTTTCGGGCGATCTATTTCTTCCTGCCGCTGCCGCTCGGCTTGATCTTGCTTTCGGTCACGGAGTTCGTCGCCCGTCGAGATGAGGAAAAAAGCCTGGCGAGCAAGGCGAAAAGCTGACCGATCCAGCGCCTCACGAGCTTGTGCGTGCGGTAAAAGGGTCGGATCGGCCTCTGCGGATCGACGATCTCCGTGCCCCAGATGAGACTGGTCGCGCCGTCGTCATCGATTCCGTCGAAGGCGCGTATGCCGCGCCGGCGCGTGTTCAACATGTCCAGGGTGGCGACGAGAGAGTTCGTTTCCCTCAGTGCCTTCTCAACGGCGTCCACTTCAATGTCGAGATGTTCTGCGATCAGGCCGTTGCGCACTCTGGCAATGGCGGCGCGCTGCCCTTCGTTGGCGGCTTCCACGGCGACGTCGCATTCGGTGTCGAGGCTTGCCGAGCGGTGGTTGAAGTTCGACGAGCCGACGCGGAAAAAACGATCGTCGATCGCGACCACTTTGGAATGGATAATCACCTCCTGCTCGGATCCGTCGGCGGCGGGAACGACCGGATAGGCGACCCTGAGCCTGCCGTAGCGGTCGGCCCGCTTGAGCCGCCGAACGAGGCGGTCGCGGTTTCCTCCCATGACGATGCGTTCCAAAAGCCCATGCGAGCTGCGGGTGGTGATGACCACCACTTCCGGTCCATCAGGCTCCTGCAGCCGGTCGCAGAGCAACTGTCCGATTCTTCCCGATGCGAAATACTGGTTTTCGATGTAGATGTGACTTCGCGCACTGCGCAAAGCATCGAGCGTCAGCCGCAGCGCCTCCTGACGGCCGCGTCGTTTGCCGGAGCCCGGTTCCGTGCGGGCGATTGCGACCGGGCAATCCTCGAGCACCGGCACCGTGCCGTTCGGCCATGCAAGCGCCCGCGCGGGCGGCGCCTCGATTTCGTCGCCCGTAGAGGCTTTCCAGCGAGATCTGCAGAGATCGCCGATTGCACGGCTCGCCCCGCCTTCGAGCACCACCTGTATGTCATGCACCGGATCATAGGGTTTTCCGTCCGGATCGCGCCGCAACTCGTTCTCGGCCGCGTGCTCCGGCGTGTCCCAGCGGCGCGCCGTCAGGTCGATGCCCCCGGCAAAAGCGATGCTGTCGTCTATGCAGACGAGCTTCTGATGATGCGATCCGCGCAGCGCCCGATGGCTCGCGAAACGAAGTTCGATCTGCGGATGGGCCGCCCATTGCTGCTTGCGAAACAGCCTGAGCGACTTTCCCGAATAGATCGGTCCCATCGCCCAGACGAGAATGCGAATCTTCAGTTTCGGCTTTTGTGCAGCGAGGCGCTCGAGCCTGCTGCCGAGCGATTCCGCTTGGGGGTCGTCCGGTCTGAGCTTGATTCGCGGATCGAAGTCCCATCCGGTGATCCAGATCTGCTCTTCCGCCTGATCGAACGTGCTGTCGAGACAAGCATAGTAGGCGGCTGCGTCCACCAGGAAGGACAAATGCCGTGCGGGCGCGCTGCGCCAGACATTCTCCGCCTCCTTTATTATCGGCCGGCTTGTCCGACGCCGTCGGCCGGCCGGATTTCCGGTGAACGCGTTTTTCCAGTCCAAGCTTCCTATCCCGTGCGTGGCGACTGGAAATGAATCCCTTTCAACCGTGATTTGTTCCAGGAGCAGCATTGTTGTGGCGTGCGCCTCCGTCGGGGCGGCGAAGCTCGTCCCCCGGCGGAACTTTTCCGGGGGGCGGCCGCACACGGTTCCTGATCGTATGGCTCCCACCTGGCTCCAGGCACCGTGCTTCCCCGATGCCTGCAAGAAGGCTATGCATGGCAAAGGACGCATAACATGTACGAGCCGGGAAGGTTGCGAGTTTGTACGACTATTGCATCATCGGGGGCGGCATCGTCGGCCTCGCTACGGCCATGGCGCTGCAGGAACGGGTGCCGGGCGCCAGCATCGTGCTTCTGGAAAAGGAGCGGGAGCTTGCGCGCCACCAGACGGGCCACAACAGCGGCGTGATCCACGCCGGAATTTACTATGCACCGGGATCCCTGAAAGCGAAGCTGTGCCGCGAGGGAGCGGAGGCGACCAAGGAATTCTGCACCGGGAACGGCATCCCCTTCGAGACCTGCGGCAAATTGCTGGTGGCGACCACCGAGGCCGAGGTCGAGCGCATGGAGAGCCTGGAGAAAAAAGCGCAGCAGAATGGGATCGAATACTCTCGCCTGTCGACGTCGCAACTTCGATCGGAGGAGCCTAACATCGCCGGCCTCGGCGCGCTTCTCGTCCATACGACGGGGATTGTCGATTATTCGGCAGTTTGCCGGGCAATGGCCGAGCGCATCGGAGCCCGAGGCGGCGAAATCCGCTGCGGGGTCGAGGCCACTGCCATTGCCGAAGAGGATGGCGGCGTGCGGATCGCAAGTGCATCCGGCCGCATCGAGGCGCGCAAGCTGATCGCCTGCGCCGGCCTGCAGTCCGACCGCATCGCCTTGATGGCCGGGCTTAATATTGACCACCGCATCGTGCCGTTCCGGGGCGAATATTACGTGTTGCCGCCGTCGAAGGTCGGCGTGACCCGGCGCCTCATCTACCCCATTCCCGACCCGGACCTGCCTTTCCTCGGAATTCACCTGACCCGAACGATCGACGGGGGCATGACCGTCGGCCCCAATGCGGTGCTGGGCTTTGCCCGCGAGGGCTACCCGAAGGGCAGCTTCAAAGCGACCGATGTGGCGAACATGGCGGCGTTTCCCGGCTTCTGGAAAATGGCCGCGAAGAACTGGCGGTCGGCGGTCACGGAATTCGCCAATTCGGCATCGCGGTTCCGCTATCTGCGGGAGTGCCGGAAATACTGCCCGTCGCTCACGATAGACGACCTCGCGGTCCCGCAGACGGGCATCCGGGCGCAGGCGGTCATGGCCGATGGCAGCCTCGTCCACGACTTCCTCTTCAAACAGACCGAAAGGATGCTTCACGTCTGCAACGCGCCGTCGCCCGCTGCGACCTCTGCCATTCCGATCGGCCGCATGATCGTGGACCGCCTGCTCGAGGGGGCTCCTCCCAAGACGGAACGGTCACAATCGCTTCATGGGGCTCATCCGCAACTTTATCGGTAGTGCATCGAGCCGCCGCTTCCTTTACTTTCGCCCCTGCCATGCGCAAACTCTGCCGGAGGAGCAAGCGCGGTCGTTGGGAGGCGGCGATGGTTTCACATTCCGAGCATATCCGCGAAATCGAACGCGTCAGCCGTGGTCTTCCCGTGCGCCGCGACGAGACCGTCGTGAAATCGTGGCTGCGCTGCCTGGAGCATCACCGGCTCGATCCGGCGCAGAGTTGTGAAGCCTATATCGTCCCGGAAACGCGACTTAGGGAACACCGCCAGCAATCGGAGGATCTGATCGCCATCGCCCGTTCGGGGCTCGAAAACCTGTTCCGCCAGGTGGCGGGGCAGAACTACGTGCTGCTGCTTTCCGACCGCGAAGGCGTGACGGTCGAGTTCCTCGGCGATCCCCTCTTCGGCAACAGCCTGCGCAAGGCGGGGCTCTATTTGGGTTCGGAGTGGTCCGAATGGCGCGCCGGGACCTGTGCGGTGGGCGCGTGCCTGGAAACGGGAGAGGCGCTGACGATTCACCAGACCGACCATTTCGACAACACCCACACGCCGCTCTCCTGCACGGCCGCGCCGATCTACGACATCCAGGGCGAACTCTCCGCCGTCCTCGACATCTCGCTTCTGAGTTCGCCGATCCTAAAGGCGAGCCAGAATCTTGCACTGCATCTGGTGACGGCGACCGTAAGGCGCATCGAGCTTGCCAATCTCATGGCGCAAGCGCGCAACCAATGGGTCCTGCGATTCTCGCGCTCTCCCGAATTCCTCGACGTCGATCCGGAGGCGGCGATCTCGATCGACGGTCTTGGCCGGATCGCCGGCATGACCCATGCAGGGGCGAAAGTCCTAGCGCGCTCGACAGGCCTCGACTGGCGCGATCCACGGCAACTGATCGGTGAGCCGGTGTCGCGCTTCTTGGACATCGAGATCGATGATCTGTCCGACCTTACCCGCCGGCGTCCGACCCAGGAGCGGCTCGTCTTCGCCCGGGACGGAAATGCGCTCTTCGCCCATGCGATCGAGCCGCACTCGAAGGTCCGCGCACCGCTCGCTTTGCACGAACAGATTCCACCGGCCTTGCGGCGGCTCGGCGGCGAAGCGCCCGTGATCGCGGCGCTCCAGGCAAAGGCGGCAAAGCTTGCACGGACGCGATTGCCGATCCTCATTCAGGGCGAGACCGGGACGGGCAAGGAACATCTCGCGCGCGCCATCCACGAGGGCAGCGGTCTCAAGGGCCAGTTCGTCGCCATCAATTGTGCCGCGATTCCGGAGCAGCTGATCGAAAGCGAGCTTTTCGGCTACTTGCCGGGAGCTTTCACCGGTGCGTCGGCCAAGGGCCGCAAGGGTCTGATCGAGCAGGCGGACGGCGGAACGCTCTTCCTCGACGAAATCGGCGACATGCCGCTTTCCCTGCAAAGCCGGCTGTTGCGCGTGCTTGCCGAAGGCGAGGTGCTGCCGGTGGGCGGGACGGCGCCGCGGAAGGTGCGTATCCGGGTCGTCTCGGCGTCGCATCGGCCGCTGCAGAAACTCGTCTCGCAAGGCGCATTCCGCGAGGATCTGTATTACCGGCTCAATGCCGCCACCCTCTCGCTCCCGGCCCTCAGGGACAGGCCGGACTTCGACTGGGTGCTGGAGCGGCTCCTGAAGCGGCACAGTGACGGCGAATTGATATTATCCGCGGCGGCCCTGGCTGCGCTCAAGGCTCATGATTGGCCGGGAAACATCCGCGAACTCGACAACGTCATCGCCGTCGCCGCGGCACTTGCCGAGAACGGCGTCGTGGAGCCCGGCGACCTGCCGGACCACCTCCTGGCGAATGCGGGCACTGTCGGCGGAAGCGAGGCGAGCGCTGCCTTGAGCCTGACGCTCGCCGCTTGCGACTGGAACATTTCCGAGGCTGCCCGCCGGCTGGGGCTCGATCGCTCGACGGTGCACCGGCAGATCAAGCGCTACCGCCTCAAGCCGCACCGCCATTGAGGCGCGGCGCCCCCTGCAGCCGGGATACCCCCTGGCCTGCCGGCCAGAGGCGGTCACACCTCACCGCAGTCCTCGACGCGTATATCCGTTGGGAGGCGTAATCCCGGTGGCTGCCGTGCAACAGGCGCGGCGCCACACATGTTGCAGCCGCGTCGCTTCATGCGACACCTCCACGCTCTCTGCTCCTTGAAAATACGTGGTTTTCTGCCTTGGCACGGTCATTGCAGAAGGTGGTTCGACGATTGGCGTCTGCGGGCGGTTGAGGAGCCGCCCGTGTGCTATCCAAGCGAAGAGGAGGATACCCATGCTTGAAGAAAGTCCCGGCACCCGCATCGATACCGCGCTTGCCAAACTCGGAAAAGCCCTTGAGCAGGGCGACATCGATACGGCCGTCAATCTGTTTCAAGCCGACTGCTATTGGCGCGACCTCGTTGCCTTCACCTGGAATCTCAAAACGATGGAGGGGCAGGACCAGATCCGCGACATGCTGACGACGCAGCTCGCGGCGATCAAGCCGGCGCGCCTGCGCCAGGACGAGAACGAACCGGCAAGCGCCGGCGACGGCGTCACCGAAGGGTGGTTCGAGTTCGAGACCGAGGTGGCGCGCGGCCACGGCCATATCCGCCTCAAAAACGGGCTGATCTGGACGCTCCTGACGACGATGACGGAGCTCAAGGGGCACGAGGAGCCGAAGGGGCTCAGGCGGCCGCTCGGCGCCGAACACGGTCATGACCCGAACCGCAGGACCTGGAAGGAAAAGCGCGAAGCGGAAGCAGCCGAACTCGGCTACACGACGCAGCCCTATGCCGTCATCATCGGCGGCGGCCAGGGCGGGATCGCGCTCGGCGCGCGCTTGCGGCAGCTCGGCGTGCCGACGATCATCATCGAGAAGAACGAACGACCGGGCGACAGCTGGCGCAAGCGCTACAAGTCGCTCTGCCTGCACGATCCGGTCTGGTACGACCATCTGCCCTATATCCCCTTCCCCGAAAACTGGCCGGTCTTTGCGCCGAAGGACAAGATCGGCGACTGGCTGGAGATGTATACCAGGGTGATGGAACTCAATTATTGGAGTTCCACAACCTGCAAGTCGGCCCGATACGACGAAGCGACCAGGGAATGGACGGTGGTCGTCGAGCGCAATGGCGAGGAGGTCGTCCTCAGGCCGAAGCAGCTCGTTCTCGCAACCGGCATGTCCGGCAAGCCAAACGTGCCGAAGCTCGAAGGCCAGGACATATTCAAGGGCGAGCAGCAACATTCGTCGCAGCATCCCGGTCCCGACGCCTATCGCGGCAAGAAGGTGGTGGTCATCGGCTCCAACAATTCCGCGCATGATATCTGCGCCGCACTTTGGGAAGGCGGCGCCGATGTGACCATGGTGCAGCGATCGTCGACCCACATCGTCAGATCGGACACGCTGATGGAGATCGGGCTCGGCGATCTTTATTCCGAGCGGGCGCTTGCCGCGGGCGTGGCGACGCGCAAGGCCGACCTGATCTTCGCCTCGCTGCCCTACCGAATTATGCACGAGTTCCAGATTCCGCTTTACGAGAAAATGCGCGAGCGGGACGCCAGGTTCTATGCCGATCTCGAAAAGGCCGGCTTCATGCTCGACTGGGGCGCTGACGGCTCCGGTCTGTTCATGAAATATCTGCGCCGAGGCTCCGGCTATTATATCGACGTCGGCGCCTGCGACCTCGTCATCGACGGCAGCATCAAACTGAAGTCCGGTTCCGACGTCAGCCACCTGACCGAGGATGCCGTGGTGCTGAAGGACGGCACCGTGCTTCCGGCCGAACTCGTCGTCTACGCCACAGGCTACGGTTCGATGAACGGCTGGGCAGCGGACCTCATCTCGAAGGAGGTCGCCGACAAGGTCGGCAAGGTCTGGGGCCTGGGCTCCGATACGCCGAAAGACCCGGGTCCATGGGAGGGCGAGCAGCGCAACATGTGGAAGCCGACGCAGCAGGAGGCGCTCTGGTTCCACGGCGGCAACCTGCATCAGTCGCGGCATTATTCGCAATATCTTTCGCTGCAGTTGAAAGCGCGCTGCGAAGGCATATCGACGCCGGTCTATGGCCTTCAGGAACGCCACCATCTATCCTGATCGGCAGTGCCAGCCGGAGAAGTCCGGCTGGCACCCGGCAGCCCGGTAGGCGGGCCGGATCCTGAGTGGAACCCGAGCGCACTCGATCGGCGGGATCAAGTGCTCCCCGGCAAAATCCGCAGGAGCGTCTCTCTTTGCTCCCAGATCATCAACGCTCCGCTCAGCGCCATGAAGCCGATCACGATTGCGCGGAAATTCAGCTCGCTCATGTTCGTCAGCACGCGCTTGGCGAGCCAGTTGGAGACAAGCGCACCCAGCCCGGCTGCGATGCCGAACAGCAGCAGCTTGCCTGTCAATGCTCCGAACGCCGTATAGGTGCCGATCTTGGCGAGATGCATGGGTAGGGAGATTGCTGTCTTGGTCCCCACCATCTTTTCCTTGGTGATGCCGGCATTGAGATAGAGCGTGTTGAGGATCGGCCCCATGGCTCCGATGAGGCCGGAAAGAAATCCGACGATGAATTGTGCCGGGAAAAACCACCAGGTTGCAACCGCGAAGGTCCTTTCCCGCCGGCCGAAGCCGTACTGGAATATTGTCGAGATCAGGAACAGACCGACGACGATCTGAAGCCATTCCGCCGAGGTGTTGGAGAAGGCGGCGGCGCCGAGGACGCCGCCGAGGGCCGCGCCGGGGAGACCCCACGCGACGACGCGCCATTCGATATCCCGGAAAAACACCAGGATGCGCCCGCCTCCCGCAATGACGGTGGCGACCGCGGCCACGGGAGCGACGGCCTGGGCACCGGCGATGAAGCCGATGAGCGGCACGAGAAGCATGGCTCCGCCTCCGCCGCCGATCGTCGAAACGATCCAGGCGATGAAACCCGAGGCGGCGAGGAGCAGATAATCCATCATGTCGAACTTGCCCTCAGGCGAGCCGGATCAGACAAGGAGATCCGCGGGACCGCCGTCCGCGAACCTATCGATGAGGTGGCCGCGCGTGGCTCCCGGCATGTTAGCCGAGTTCTATGTAGTCCGGATAACGCGCCGCGATGTCGTCGATCATCGACAACGTGCCGGAGAGGTGGGTCTTCATCGCCTGCGCTGCCTCGACCGGCGCACCCTTTTCGATGCTTTCGATGATCATGTCGTGCGTGTCCACCACACGTTTGGTGCCGACATTAACGAGATTGAGACGCCGCAGACGATCGATATGGCCGCTGTGGCGGCGGATGATCGGCCAGATATGCTCCAGCCCCGCTTCCTCGAAGATGATGAAGTGGAACGCACGGTCGGCCGCCAGAAACTCCGCATGTTCCTTGGAGGCGAGGGCTTTCAGCCTGGTGTTCGCCGCTCGCAGCCGGTCTGCGATCTGCCGCCTGCCGGGCTTTTCCGCCAGATTGAAGACGGCTTCCTGCTCGACGGCGCGGCGCATGAGGTGGGTCTGGCGTGCCAGATTGATATCGATTTTCGACACCAGCGTCGCATATTGCGGATAGACGGTGACGAGGCCTTCCTCCTCCAGGCGCATCAGCGCGTCACGCACCGGCGTCTGGCTGAGACCGAACTGTTTCTGCAACTCGACGCGCGAGAGCGCCGTACCGGGGGCAAGGTCGAGTGCGAGGATCCTCTCGCGCAGATATTCGACGATTTGCGGCGCGATCTGCCGGGTGCGGTCAAGGCCGCTGCGGTGTTTGGCAGCCGGAGCTTCCGATATCAAAAATCCAATCCTCCAGGACGGTTTCAGATCCTGTAATAATGCATTAATGTGTTAGTGTGAAGTGGATCTCGCCGGCCGGCCCGGCAGGACAGGAAGGATCGCCGTGCCCGCGAAGTCGCCCATCCTCGAAAGCCTAGCCGAAACCCGCCCGTCGAGCTATGCCGATCAGGTCTACGGGCGCATCCTGCACGACATATTGAACGGCATCTTTCAACCGGGCGCGCGGCTGCCGACGGAGAACGAACTTGCCGAACGCTTCGGCGTCTCGCGTCCGGTCGTCCGCGAGGCGCTTGCGCGCCTGCGGGTCGACGGCCTCGTGGAAGCGCGGCGCGGCAGCGGCACCTATGTCTTGAGCAGGCCCTCGCAAGATCTGCCGAACCTGGCCGACCTGGAAGACATTTCGCGCTTCCTGCGCTATCAGGAGCTTCGCTTCTACGTGGAAGGTCAGGCGGCAGCACTGGCAGCGGAGCGGCGCACGGAAAAGCAGCTTGCCGCCATCCTCGAAGCCCATGAGGCCTTCGCCCATGAGGTCGGCCGCGGGGCTTTCCTTCCCGAAAGCGACCGGCGTTTCCATCTTGCGATCTGCGAGGGAACAGGAAACGAGTTTTTCGCCAAGGCGCTGGAAGGTTCGGAGGTTTCGCTGACCAGCTTCATGAATGTCTCGCTTGCTCTCACCCGGTCCGGATCGCAGGCACGCGCCCGTCGGGTCATTGCCGAACATGCCGAGATCGTCGAAGCGATCCGCACGAAAGATGCCGTATGGGCGCGGGTGGCGATGGAAACGCACATCATCAAGGCGCGCCGAAGGATGACGGACGGAACGATCGACTCCTGATAGGTAAATATATTTTACAAATCATCGGGTATGTTGTAATGAAAACCGACTTATGGAGGAGGTTCTCATGCAAACTCGACTTGACGCCCGTGATTACGCAGCTTCCGTGGTGGCGGTCCCGCCCATCGCGTTGAATGCGGACCTGACGGTGAACGCCGACGCCAACGTGGCGATCATTCGCCATATCGAGGCAGGCGGGGTGCGTATTCTCCTCTATGGCGGAAATGCCAACCTTTACCATTTCGGCCTGGACGACTATCGCGCGGGGATGGAGGCGGTGATTGCGGGCGCTGCACCGCAGACCGCTCTCGTCACGTCGATCGGTCCGGACTTCGGCAAGGCCCTGGCGCAGGTGCCGATCGCCCGCGATCTGGGTTTCAAGAACTTGATGCTGCTCCCGACGCAGTTTCCGGCAGATTCCGCCGGTGTCGCCAATGGCGTGCGCCGCCTCGCGGCGGTCCTTGGCCATGGCCTGGTGCTCTATCTGAAGCGGGAGAATTATGTCGATCCGGACGAGCTTGCCCGCCTCGTCTCAGAAGGCGCGGTCGATTTCGTCAAATATGCGGTGGAGCGAGCCGATCCGGCGCAGGACGCCTATCTCGACGCCGTCATGGCGGCGATCGGGAAAGACCGGATGGCGAGCGGCATGGGCGAAACGCCGATCCACGACCATCTCGGCCGCCGCGCAATGACGACCTATACTTCGGGCGCGGTCTGCATTGCCCCTTCGGCCGCGATGGAACTCCTTACGCTCTACAAGGCCGGGCGCGGAGCCGAGGCATTGGAGCTCAGCCGGCCGTTTCTGGAGTTCGAGAGAGTTCGCACAGACCTTGGCGGTTTGCAGGTGCTTCATGACGGCATGCGGCTGGCGGGGATCGCCGACACGGGCCCGCTGATGCCGATGATCTCCAATCTGAGCGCTGCGAAGCTTGGCCCCGTCGGCGTAGCGGTTGAGAGCTTGAAGCAGGCTGAAGCCGCCTGCCTGAGGCGCTCCGGAAAGGCAGCCGCGACCGCTTCAGCCTGAGTTGACACTTTCGTGTGGACACACTAATACATTAGTGCGCTAGTGCGGATGCGGTGCCGGAGGACTACGAGGCCGAAAACGGCCCGCCGCAACGTCCTGGTCTTTATCGAGGAGGAGAAAGAAATGACCATCCGCTATTGTACCCGCGCCGTGGCGCTTTTGACCGCGACGCTCTTTTCCGGCGTCGCGATTGCCGCCGAAGGCGAGGTGAAGATCGTGTTGCCGGAGCAGCCGGCCAATCTCGATCCCTGTCGCTCCATCAGGTCGGACATCGGCCGCATCATCAATTCAAACATTACCGAGACCCTGACTGTCATCGACACGGAGAAGGGCACCGTCGGCCCCTGGCTAGCGGAAAAATGGGAGCAGGTGGACGATCTGACCTGGCGTGTGCATCTCAAGAGCGGCGTCAAGTTTCAGGACGGCGCGGCATTCGACGCCGAAGCGGTGGTCAAGTCCATCAATCGCCTGATGAACCCCGACCTCACCTGCGACAGCCGCTCGAAATTCGGCGACGTCAAACTGACGCCGAAGGCGATCGATGCGCAGACGGTGGAGATCTCCTCCGACAGCCCGGTGCCGATCATGCCGACGCTGCTCGGCACCGTGCAGATCGTCTCCCCCAACATGCCGTTCGACAAGGAAAGCAACGATCCCGTGGGCACGGGACCCTATGTCGTCGAAAGCAAGTCCAACGAACAGATCGTCCTGAAGCGTCACGATGCCTACTGGGGCGCCAAGCCGGACGTCACGCGCGCGACCTATGTCTGGCGCAGCGAGTCGGCCATCCGGGCGGCCATGGTCGAATCCGGCGAAGCGGACATGACACCATCCATCGCCGTGCAGGACGCGACCAATGCCGAGTCGGACTTTGCCTATCTGAACTCAGAGACGACGCGCATGCGCATCGATGCGCAGATTCCGCCGCTCGACGATGTCCGCATCCGCAAGGCGCTCAACATGGCCATCGACTGGGACGGCATGGGCGAAGCGCTGTTCGGCAAGGACGTTCTGCGGGCTTCGCAAATGGTCGTCCCGGGCGTTCGCGGTCATAACCCCGGTATCAAGCCATGGACCTACAATCCCGAAGAGGCGATGAAGCTGGTCGAGCAAGCCAAGGCCGAGGGTGCTCCGGTCGACAAGGAGATCGTGCTGATCGGGCGCAACGGCTTCTTCCCGAACTCGGCCGAAAGCCTCGAAGCGATGCGGTCCATGTGGCAGGAAATCGGGCTCAACGTCTCCATACGCCAGCTCGAAGCGGCCGACTGGGTGCGCTATCTCGACAAGCCCTTCCCGGAGGGACGGGGGCCGACGCTCTTCCAGCAGCAGCACGACAACAACACGGGCGACGCCGGGTTTACCGCTCCGGTCATGTATCTGAGCGAGGGACAATATTCGACGATCGCCGATCCCGACCTCGACGTCGTGCTGAAAAAGGCGATGGCCGCGACCGGCGACGAGCGTGAAAAGCTGTTTCAGGAGGTCTTCGCGAAGGTGCACGACGAGATCGTCGCAGACGTGCCGATGTACCACATGATCGGCTATGTCCGCGTCGGCTCGCGCCTCGACTGGAAGCCGGACCTCAAGACGAACAGCGAAATCGCGCTCTCCGAGATCCATTTCAAGGACTGACGAACCCGACCTGCCGCCGCGGCGTGTCTCACGTCGCGGCGCCCTCCTTGATTACGGTGGAAAGGAAACGCCGTGTTCGCTTTCATTCTCAGACGCGCCGGCCAGAGCCTGATCGCGGTGATCGGACTTCTGGTGCTCGTCTTCTTCCTCTCGAGGCTTACCGGCGATCCGGCCTATCTCTATCTGCCGCTCGATTCTTCCGAAGCGCAGCGTCAGGCCTTCTCGGAAGCGCACGGCTTCAACGATCCCCTGGTCGTGCAATTCGGCCGTTACCTCGTCGATCTCGCGCGCTTCGATTTCGGGGACGCGCTGAGCCGCAACCGGCCGGCCATGGAAGTAGCGCTCGAGGCCTTTCCGCAAACGCTGAAGCTCGCCGTGATCGCGATCGTTCTTTCTCTCTGTCTCGCCGTCGTCGTCGGGTCGCTTGCCGCGGCACGCCCGAACAGCCTGTTCGACAAGATCGCGAGCACCGCGTCGCTGGCGGGCGCCAGCGCCCCGGATTTCTGGGTTGCGATCGTGGCGATCCTTGTCTTCTCCGTCGGACTGGGCCTGCTTCCGACCTCCGGGACGGGAACGGCGCTGCATTGGATCATGCCGATCTTCGTGCTGACCCTCAGACCCTTCGGCCTGCTGGTCCAGGTCGTTCGCGGCACGATGATGGGTGCGCTTGCCTCGCCCTATGTGAAGACCGCGCGGGCCAAGGGTGTGAACCGGTCCCGGATCGTCTTCCGGCACGCCCTGCGCAACTCGCTCCTCCCGGTCATCACCGTCGCCGGCGACCTTGCCGCAAGCCTCGTCAACGGCGCCGTCGTCGTGGAAACCATCTTCGGCTGGCCGGGGATAGGCAAGCTCATGATCGACGCGATCGTACGGCGCGACTTCGCGCTCATCCAGGCGACGGTGCTGGTGACGGCGATTGCCATCTTCGTCCTGAACATCGCGATAGACCTCGTCTATGCGCGGCTCGATCCACGCATAAGGTTTGAAACGAGATGAGTGCGACGGCCATGACGACTTCCGCCGATACCCCCGAGACGAAAGTCTCGCGTTTTCAGATACTGCGTCTCGTCAGCCGGGACTGGCTTGCGCTCGCCGCCGTGATCTTCCTGCTGGTCGTGGTCGCATGCGCCGTTTTCGGTCCGTGGCTGATGGGCGACCTCATCGACAAACCGAATTTCCGCGCGCGAAACATGGCGCCGTTCAGCCTGTCTCAGGGTTGGACCTATGTGCTCGGCGCCGACACGCTCGGCCGCAGCCTGCTCGCGCGCCTCGTGGTGGGTGCGCAGAACACGATCGGCATTGCGTTCTTTGCGGTGCTCTGCTCGGTCGTCATCGGCGGCATGCTCGGCTTGATTGCCGGCTATTCGCGAGGCGCCGCCGGCACGATGATCATGCGGGGTGCTGACATCGTGATGAGCTTTCCTTCGCTGCTGCTGGCGCTGATCGTCCTCTTCAGCCTGGGCCCTTCCGTCACCAACCTCATTCTGGTGCTGGCGATCACCCGCGTGCCGATCTATCTGCGCACCACGCGTGCGGAAGTGCTCGAGGTGAGAGAGCGGATGTTCGTCAGCGCCGCCGTCGCGCTCGGCGCCAACCACACACGCATCCTTTTCCGTCACATCGCCCCGATCGTGCTGCCGACGCTGGTCACGATCGGAGCCATCGACTTCGCGACCGTCGTTCTCGCCGAGTCGTCGCTGAGCTTCCTCGGCCTCGGCATCCAGGCGCCTGAATTCACCTGGGGAGCCATGGTCGCGACCGGCCGCGGCTATCTCTCGACCGCCTGGTGGATCGCCTTCTGGCCGGGCCTGGCGATCCTTTTGACGACGCTTTCGCTCAATATCCTGTCGAGTTGGTGGCGCACCTATGCCGATCCGCAGCAGCGGTGGCGGATCGAACTCGCCCGCTCGAAGAAGGGCATTCCGGAGAAACGCAAATGACCGGCCCACACCTCCTCGAGGTCAAGGATTTGACCGTGGATTTCCTGTCGCTCGGAGGTGCCTTCCGTGCGACGAGCGGGGTCAGCTTTCATGTCGACGCCGGCGAGACGCTCGTGATCCTGGGCGAGTCCGGCTCCGGCAAGTCGGTCAGCGCGAGTGCGATCATGGGGCTCATCGACACGCCTCCGGGCGATATCTGCGCGGGTTCGGTCGCCTATCGCGGGCGCGATCTCTCCTCGTTTTCGGAGGGTGAGCGGCGGGACCTCAACGGCCGGAGGATCGCGATGATCTTCCAGGACCCGCTCTCCCATCTGAACCCCGTCTATACGATCGGCTGGCAGCTGGAGGAGGTGTTCAGTGTCCACGGAGTTGCGACCGGTGCCGAGGCTCGGCAAAGGGCGGTCGACATATTGAGGCGCGTGGGCATCCCGGAGCCGGAGAAGCGCATCGACCAGTATCCGCACCAGTTTTCCGGCGGCCAGCGCCAGCGCATCATGATCGGCATGGCGATCGCGCTCAAGCCGGAAATCCTGATTGCCGACGAGCCGACGACGGCACTCGACGTGAGCGTGCAGGCGCAGATCCTCGAGCTTCTGAAGAAACTGCAGGCCGAAGAGGGCCTTGCCATCATCATGATCACACATGACCTCGAGGTCGCCGCCAATATGGCCGACCGGGTGATCGTCATGAAGGCCGGCCGCATCGTGGAGGAGGGCGAAGCCCGCGCCGTCTTCGAAAATCCCGCCCACAGCTACACGCGGACGCTGATCAATGCCCTCCCGCATGCCGACGATGGAGCGCCGGCGAGGCCGCCGCGGCCGGCCGGGAAACCGATCCTGGAAGTGAAGAACATCGACAAGTTCTACACGCTCTCGTCCGGGTTTTTTGCGAAGCCGGCGCGCTTGCATGCAGTCAAGAATCTGAGCTTCGACGTCGCAGCCGGCGAGACGATCGGGATCGTCGGCGAGAGCGGCTCCGGCAAATCGACCGTCGCGCGCGTGCTTCTGGGCCTGAACGAGGCTTCCGGCGGCCAGGCGCTGTTTCACGGACGCGACGTGCTGAAGATGGACCGCAAGCAACTGCTGGCCTTCCGCCGGAAGGTGCAGATGGTGTTCCAGGACCCCTACAGTTCGATGAACCCGCGCATGACGGTGTTCGACATCGTCTCGGAGCCGTGGCGCATCCACAAGGACATTCTGGAGAAGGCGCGCTGGCGCGACCGGGTCACCGAATTGCTGGGGCTCGTCGGCTTGAACCCCGAGCACGCCAAACGCTATCCGCACCAGTTCTCAGGCGGCCAGCGGCAGCGCATCGCCATTGCCCGAGCGCTTGCCTGCGATCCGGAGCTCGTCGTCTGCGACGAAGCCGTCTCGGCGCTCGACGTCTCGGTGCAGGTGCAGGTCATCGACCTTCTGGCGGAATTGCGTGACCGGCTGGGCCTTGCCTACATCTTCATAACCCATGACCTGCCGATCGTTCGTCACTTTGCCGATCGCATCATCGTCATGAAGAGCGGCGAGATCGTCGAGCACGCGACGACGGAAGAGATCTTCCGCAACCCGCAACATGCCTATACGCGCCAGCTCATCAATGCGACTCCGAAGCCGAAGTGGCAGACAGCCGCCGACGCGGCATGAAGAAGATCGCCCTGCCTGCGGCCGTCGCCGGAGCCCTGCTGATGGGGGCAAATTCCCTGGTCGCGGCGATGGACGGCGTCATCGTGCGCTTCGTGGCCGGGGAGGTCCACCCGATCGGCATCGTCTTCTTCCGTAACCTTGCCAGCCTGATCGCGCTCTATCTGATGCTGTGCCGCCGCGGATTTCCGCTCGGCATCGCGCAATTCAGCGGCCGGTCGATGCATTTCTCCGTCCATGCGATCAGGGCCGTCGTCAAGCTTCTGGCGCTCGTCGCGGCCTTCATTGCCGTCACCGAGATACCTTTGGCCTCCGCGACCGCGATCGCGTTCACCATGCCGCTCTTCGTCGCGCTCGGGTCGGTACTTTTCCTCGGGGAGCGGTTTGCCTTCGCCCGGGTCCTCAGCCTCATTGCCGGCTTCGCCGGTATTCTGATCGTCGTCAGGCCGGGCGCCGCAACCTTCCAGTCAGGCGCGGCCTGGGCGCTGGCGTCAGCGGTCGGTCTCGCCATCGTCGCGCTGTTGATGAAGGTTTCGGCCGAGCGCGAGGACCCGCTCAGCATCGCCTGGCTGAACCTGCTCGTGACGGTGCCCGTGGCTTTCGTCATGGCTCTGCCCTTCTGGCAGACGCCTTCGCTGTTCAGCCTCGCCCTCATGGCGCTGCAGGGTATCGGCGGCCTTTTCGCCCAGCTCTCCTTCGCGAGGGCAATGAAGCTCGCCGACGCTTCGCTGCTGGTTATCGTGGACTTCATCCGGCTGCCGATCGCCCTCGTTCTTGGCCTGGTGCTTTTCGGCGAGCCGATCCGGCTGGAGGTCGTGATCGGCGGAGCGATCATCCTTGGGGCGATCGCGTTGCTCTTTCACCGCGAGGGGAGGAGGCGAGGATAGGGACGGGGCCGCGAGCGTGCAATGCAAGGAACGAACCCCTCCCCAACCCCATTCACAGGTGGGGCGGGGGTGGGGAGGGGTTCTTGCGAACGGTTCAGACCGGGTAGATTGTCGACAGATTAGACCGGGATGATTGTCGACAGGTTAGATTGGCATCTGAGGGGGACCTTTTGATGCCGTTTAACGAGACTTGTCGGATGGAAGAGCGGGTTCGGATGCTTTCGGATTATGACAGCGGGAACTGGAGCGTTTCGGAGCTTTGCCGTCGATACGGTGTTTGCCGCGATACGTTTTACGCGTGGCGCAGTCGGCGCGACAGCGGGGTTTCGGACTGGTTTGTGGATCGCTCGCACGCCCCGCAGCACTGCCCGCACCGAACCGCGGAGGGCCTGAAGGAAGAGATCGTCGCAATGCGGCAACGTTTTCCCGATCTGGGGCCGCGCAAGCTGTTGGCAAAGCTTTCGCGTCAGGCGCCGGAGATAGTCTGGCCGGCGGCGTCGACGATTGGAGACATTCTCAAGGGGGCCGGACTGGTTTCGCCGGTGAAGCGCCGCCGCCGGCCGATCGACCAGCGGCGGCCGTATGCAGCGGTAACGGCTGTGAACGACGAATGGAGTACCGACTTCAAGGGCTGGTTTCGCACCACGGATCAGCAACGGATCGACCCGTTGACGATCACAGACGGCCACAGCCGCTTTCTGATCGATGTCCGGATCGTTGCGCCGACGATCGAAGGGGCCATCCCGGTCTTCACCGAGGCTTTTCGGGTTTACGGCCTGCCGCTGGCTATCCGCTGTGACAATGGTGCGCCGTTCGGATCACGCGGGGCCGGCGGACTGACACGGCTTTCGGCTTGGTGGCTGAAGCTGGGCGTGGAGCCGCATTTCATCAATCCGGCTTCACCGCAGGAGAATGGTCGGCACGAACGGATGCACCGCACGCTCAAAGCTCACACGTCGCGCCCGCCAGCCGCGAGTGCGGCAGAGCAGCAGGACCGTTTCGATGCCTTCCGCTGGTACTACAATCACGAGCGCCCGCATGAAGCGCTCGAGCAACAGCTGCCGGTCGAGTTCTACGAGCCCTCGCAGCGGCCGATGCCGGTTCAGGCGGAAGACCCCTGGTATGACGCCGATCACCAGGTCCGGCGCATTCGCAACTCCGGCGAGATCAAGTGGAAGGGCGGACTCGTCTTCATCAGCGAGGCGTTGATCGGCGAGCTCGTCGGCATCGCCGAACTTGAGACCGGCGACTACGTCGTGCGCTTCTGCGACCTCGATATCGGCCTTATCGATCGCCGCGGCAGGTTCAGCCGGTTCGCTCCGCCCCGTCCGGGGCTTCGCGAACCCGCTGAACCTGCCGCAACCCAAAATCTGTCGACAATCATCCCGGTCCAAAATGTCGACCATCAACCCGGTTGAACAAACGATCACGCGTGGCGGCTCTCGAAATGCTCCACCAATGCGGCAACCATGCTGTCGCCCATCTGCTGCCGCGTCTCGCGCGTACCGCTGCCCATGTGCGGCGAGAGGACGACGCGCGGATCGGCGCGGAGCGCTTCCGGGACGAAGGGCTCCTTTTCGAAGACGTCGAGTGCCGCTCCGGCGATCCCGTTTCCGGCGAGCGCCGTGATGAGCGCCTGTTCGTCGACGATCGTGCCGCGCGAGACGTTTACCAGATAGCCTTCCGGGCCGAGGCTTGCGAGCACGGCGCCGTCGACGAGGCCGATCGTCTCGGGAGTGGCGGGACAGGTGACGATCAGAAGATCGGCCCAGGCCGCGAGCGCCTCGATGCCGTCGAAATAGGGAAGGTCGACAGGCTTTCGTCTCGGGCCGTAATAGGCGGTCGGCGCTCCCATCACGCTCAGCCGGGCGGCGACCGCCGAGCCGATATGTCCAAGCCCGACGATCCCCGTCTTCATCGATCTCAGCGAGCGGCCGAGCGGGAAGGCGCTCTCGCCCCACTTGCCCTCGCGCACGAAATCGTGGCCGCGCATGAGGCCGCGCGTGGCCGAAATGCTTAGTGCAAGCGCAAGATCGGCGACATCCTCGGCAAGGATCTTCGAGGTATTGCGGACGACGACGCCACGGGCATGCGCGGTCTCGACGTCGATGCCGTCGAGACCGGCACTGTAGCTGGAGATGATCTCCAGCGCCGGCAGGCGGTCGAGCATGGCCGCATCGATATGGGCGTGCCTGACGGCGATGCCGCGAATCCGCGCTCCGTATTCGGAAAGAAACGGCCCGATCGCCGAGGCATCCTTCGGCAGCCGGACGGTATTGAAGATTTCCTTCAGTTCCAGATCGGTCTTTTCCGGCAGTTCGGCGGCCTGAAGGATGGTGATGTCCCTAAGCATCGTCATGCCTAGCGTCCCTTGGCCCGGCGCCAGGCGGCAAATTCCGTCTTCGTCTCATCCTTGGTGGCGGGATAGAGGCCGATGATGGAGCGGCCCTTCAGGACCTCCTCGGTGACGAAATCTTCGAAGGCCGTCATCTCGACGGCTTCGGCGGCGATCTCATCGGCGAGATGGGCGGGGACGATGACCACGCCTTCGCGATCCCCGACGACGACGTCTCCCGGCCAGACGGCGACGTCGCCGCAGCCGATCGGAACGTTGATGTCGAGCGCCTGGTGCAGCGTCAGGTTCGTCGGCGCGGAAGGACGGCTGTGATAGGCGGGGATGTCGAGTTCGCCGATTTCCGGGCTGTCCCGGAAGCCGCCGTCGGTGACGACACCCGCGACGCCGCGCACCATCAGCCGCGAAACCAGGATCGAGCCCGCGGAAGCCGCCCGCGGATCCTTCCGGCTATCCATCACCATGACGAAACCGTGTGGGCACTTCTCCACGGCCGCGCGTTGCGGGTGTTCGGGATATTGAAAGACGGAAAGCTGGTTCAGGTCCTCGCGGGCCGGAATGTATCGAAGGGTAAAGGCCTGGCCGACCATGTTCTTCGCCTTCGGCGAGACCGGACGAACGTCCTGGATGAACTGGTTGCGCAGGCCGCGCTTGAAGAGGGCGGTGCATAAGGTGGCGCAGCTTACGCCTTCGAATTTCCTGCGTGTTTCGTCGGACAGAACATAGGTGGTCATGTTTCCTCCCTGGAATTTCGTGAAATCAGAAAATGTCGGGCTCGCCCACAGCGGCGCCGAAGGCAGTCTCGAGAAAGTCGAAATCGCAGCCCTCATTGGCCTGCTTGATGTGCTTCGAGAACATCCAGCCATAGCCGCGCTCGTATCTGTCGGCGGGCCGCGTCCACTCGGCGCGGCGTTTCGCCAAGGTCACTTCGTCGACCAGCATGTCGATCGTCCGGTTGGGGACGTCGACGCGGATGATGTCTCCGGTCCTGACGAGCGAAAGGGGGCCGCCGACATGGGACTCCGGCGCCACGTGCAGGATGCAGGCGCCGTAGCTCGTCCCGCTCATGCGGGCGTCGGAGATGCGCAGCATATCGCGGTAGCCCTGCTTCAGGATTTTTTTCGGGATCGGCAGCATGCCCCATTCGGGCATGCCGGGCCCGCCCTTGGGCCCCGCATTTCTGAGGATGAGCACGTGGTCGGGCGTGACGTCGAGATCCTCGTCGTCGATGGCGGCCTTCATCTCCGGATAGCTGTCGAAGACGAGCGCCGGCCCCTCATGGACCCGCAGCCGCTCCTCGCAGGCGGACGGCTTCACAACGCAGCCATCCGGCGCCAGATTGCCCTTCAGGACGGCGAGCGAGCCTTCATGGTAGATCGGGTTCGAAAGTGGCCGGATGACGTCGGAATTGTACACCTCCGCCCCTTCCAGCGTCGCCCCCAGGGGAAATCCGCTCACCGTCATCGCGTCGAGATGCAGGAGCTCCTTCATTTCGGCCATCAGTGCACGAAGCCCGCCGGCATAGTAGAAGTCCTCCATCAGGTACTGCTTGCCGGAGGGCCTGATATTGGCGATCACCGGCGTCGTACGGCTGACCCGGTCTAGATCTTCGAGCGTCAGCGGCACCCCGGCGCGTCGCGCCATGGCGATGAGATGCACCACGGCATTGGTCGAACAGCCCGTCGCCATCGCCACTGCACTCGCATTTGCGACCGATTTTTCAGTGATGATCTGCTCAGGTCCCAGCTTCTCGTGCACCATCTCGACGATCCGCCTGCCGCATCGCGTGCTCATGCGGATGTGGTTGGCGTCGGCGGCGGGGATGGAGCTTGCGCCGGGAAGCGTCAAACCGAGCGACTCGGCGATCGCCGTCATCGTGCTTGCCGTTCCGAAGGTCATGCAGTGGCCGTAGGAGCGGGCGATCCCCTCCTCCACGCCGACCCATTGCTCATCCGTTATCGTTCCCGCACGGCGCTCGTCCCAGTACTTCCACGCATCCGAGCCGGAGCCGAGATGCTCGCCCTTGTAGTGCCCGCGCAGCATCGGGCCGGCCGGCAGGAAGATCATCGGGAGGCCGGCACTGATGGCCCCCATGACGAGGGCAGGCGTGGTCTTGTCGCACCCGCCCATCAGCACGGCGCCGTCGATCGGATGGCCGCGCAGCAATTCCTCGGCCTCCATGGCGAGGAAATTCCGATAGAGCATCGTCGTTGGCTTGAGCGAGCTTTCCGAGAGCGACTGCACCGGCAGTTCGACGGGAAAGCCGCCGGCCTGCAGCACGCCGCGTTTCACGTCCTCGATCCGGTGCTTGAAATGAGCGTGGCACGGATTGAGATCCGACCATGTGTTCAGGATGGCTATGATCGGCTTCTCGCCCCAGTCCTTGGCGTCATAGCCCATCTGCATCAGGCGGGAGCGGTGACCGGAAGAGCGCAGATCATCGGGGGCAAACCACCGTGCGCTTCGAAGTGTGGATGTCATTGGCTTGGATATTCCCGACAGGTGGATCTTCCACGCCGATGTAGCATGCCGGGAAACATGGCGCAATACACTAATGCATTAGTGTAGATCGGGTGGGCCGGGAGCAGCCTGCGGTGCTCCCGCAACGTTCCAACTCAATGCGTCGTCAGCACCTTCACTCCGCCTCTCCGGTCCAGGACGTCGACCACGACCTGGGATCTCGACCGCCTCAGGGCTATGTCAACCATCCCCGAACCGACCCGCAGCCGTTTCAGCACGACCTCGTCCAGGAAGGGCGGGAGCGTCGGTTCGTGCAAGGTCACATGCATCCTCCCGGCATCGAAGCCGAGGCCGATCATCGACTGGAGCAGATAGAGGGGCGCCGCCGCCGCCCAGGCCTGCGGCACGCAGGAAACCGGATAGAAGGTGGGCCCGCGGGCGCGCTGGCGCGCGAAGCCGCAAAATAGCTCCGGCAGACGTCTGAGGTCGGTGTAGGTGGAGGCCGCGAACAGCCCTTCGAAGATGCTCGCCGCCTCTGCTTGAAAGCCGTAGCGCACGAAGCCTGCCGCGATCAGCGCATTGTCGTGTGGCCAGACGGAGCCGTTGTGGTAGCTCATCGGATTGTAGCGCGCTTCCGAGGCGGCGATCGTGCGCACGCCCCAGCCGCAGAAGGAGGATTGCGCCATCAGCGTCGACACCACCCTGCCGGCGCGCTCCGGCAGGGCGATGCCGGTGAAGAGGGCATGGCCCGCATTGGAAGAGCGGACGCGGCAGGGATTCTTGTCCCCGTCGAGGGCCAGCGAATAGGTTCCAAGCTCATCATCATAGAAGGCCGTGTCGAACCGGATGCGCAGGTCTTCGGCCCGTCGTTCGAGCCTCAGCGCATCCTCGGCATGGCCGAGCTTGCGCGACAATCGGGCGGCCGCCTGCCAGGCGCCGAAGACATAGGCCTGTACTTCGGCGGCCGCGATCGGCCCCGAGGCCAGATTGCCCCCTGCATGGAAGATCGAATCGTGGCTGTCCTTCCAGCACTGGTTCACCAGGCCCTTTGCGGTGCGGCTTCCATATTCGACGAAGCCGTCGCCGTCGCGGTCGCCGAAACGGTCGATCCAGTCAAGTGCCGCCACCACGTTCGGCCAGAGGCTCCGCACGGTATCGAGATCGCCGGTGCGATCGAGATAGGCGCCGGCAAGCATGATGAAGAGAGGGGTCGAGTCGATGCTGCCGTAATAGCGCCGGAAGGGCACCTCGCCGAGTTCCGCCATTTCGCCGTAGCGCATCTCATGCAGGATCTTGCCCGGCTCCGCATCGGCGGCGGGGTCGAAATCGGTCGCCTGGTTGGCGGCCAGATGCCTGAGCACGCCTTTCGCGATTGCCGGGTCGAGCCACAGTGTTTCGAGCGCGGTGATGAGCGCGTCGCGGCCGAAGACGGTGCTGAACCAGGGAATTCCGGCGTAAGGGTAGGGACCTTCGGGGGTTTCCGTGAGCAGCATGTAGAGATCGGCGACGCTGCGCCTGACGGCTTCGTTGAAGACGGCGTTGGAGGTGACCACCGCAGCGGCGCGCGAGGCCGAGTAGCGCAGCGCCCTCCTGGCATCCCGCAACGCCAGAAAGAAGTTGAAGGACGGCGGGTGCGGGTTGTCCCGGACACTGTTGCAGACGATCTCGATGAAGATCGATTGCGCCTGGTGCGGCGCGAGCTCGACGACAAAGCTCGCCTCCTGTCCGGTGAGCCTCTCCGGTTCCGGATCGAAGCGGAGCGTCGTGCTGCGGGTCTGGCCGTCGAGGCCGTCATAGGCCAGAACGACCCGGGCGTTGCCGACCAGCGCGCTGTGATGGGTGCCGCGGCGCCGCCTGGGGGTGCCCCGCACCTCGAAAAGGTCGGCGAAGTCGGCGGCGAAGGACAATTCGACCTGCAGCCTTCTCGGCACTTCATCGAAGTTTCGGAAGACCAGGCGCTCGTAGCAGGCCTCCTGCCAGAGGAACCGGGTACGGCGCACGTGAATGAGGTCATGCTTCAACACCTCGCCACCGGGATCGAGCACGAGAGCCGGATTGGTGAGATCGCAGTCGAGCGTGGCATTGTCGTCCCTGAGCGTGGAACTCAGCAACAGCGACCGGGCGCCGTTCAACGTCAGCACGAACTGCGACAGATGGCGGGTGTCGCGGTGGAAGATCCCCTCCGGATTGGAAGGAGAGGAAAAAGCGTCGCCGTTGTGATCGAACACGGCGAAGGTATCGCCGTGCTTCAGGGATCTGGAGCTTCGCTCGTAACGCGAAACCGCTGCAGGCCCCAGGTCGTCCGCAGATGTCACGTCGGGAGCGGCTTGGGCCGGCCCCCCGGAGAGATTGCTTCCCATCGGATCGGTCTCCGTTGCGTGCGAGCAGAATGAGGGAGGTGCGTGCCGTTTTCCACGCGCATCCCGCTTCGCTCCTCGAGTAGATCACGATGCGTTCAGGTCGATCAGAACTCATCCGTGATCCGGTATCAGGCGACCCTGGTAGAGCCGGGGCCCGCCCCGCTTTCGTTCGCCGCATGGATCGGCAGGACCCTTTGAGCGCCGCCTGCCAGGGCGCGATAGAGATCCAGATAGTCATCTGCCATGCGTCGGGCGGTGAAGCGTCTGTCGAAGGTCGCCCGGACCGTGTGGCGATCGAGCCAGTCGAGATCGTGGACCGCCTTCACGGCCTCCTCCATGCTGTCGACGATGAAGCCCGACACGCCGTGGTCGATGACCTCCGGCACCGAGCCGCAGCGGAAGGCGACCACCGGCGTGCCGCAGGCCATCGCCTCGATCATCACCAGCCCGAACGGTTCGGGCCAGTCGATCGGGAAGAGAAGGGCACGTGCATTGCCAAGGAATTCGCCCTTCTGACCTTCGTCTATTTCGCCGATGAATTCGACGTTCGGATAGCGCCGGACAAGCGGCTCGATCTCGTTCAGCCAATAGGCCGCGTCCGCTTTGTCGACCTTGGCGGCGATCTTCAGCGGCATGCCGACCCGGGCAGCGATTTCGATCGCGCGGTCGGGCCGCTTTTCGGGCGAGATGCGGCCAAGGAAGGCGAGATAGTCGCCCCTCGGCTGGCCGGTGAAGGGAAGGACGTCCGGAGCCAGACCATGATGGACCGTGGCGACCCAATTGACCGGCGGCATCGGCTTTCGCTGGTCGTCGGAGATCGAAATCAGGGGAACATCCGGGAATGCGGCATAGAAGGGCTGGAGGTCGGGCAGATCGAGGCGGCCGTGCAGCGTCGTCACCGTCTTTCCGGCGAGGCTGCGAACGAGGGGAAAATGCAGGAGATCGATGTGGAAGTGCAGGACGTCGAAGCCATTCGCCTGCCGGCGCACTTCCTCCAGCATCAGCATGTGATAGGGAATCGGGTCCAGAACCGCAGGGTTCAGTCTCAGCGCCATATCCGAGCAGGGAACGAGCTTTGCCGAGGTCATCGAGTCGCCGCTCGCAAAGAGGGTGACCTCATGGCCCTGCCGGACGAGCTCTTCCGTCAGGTGGTGAACGACGCGCTCGGTCCCGCCGTAGAGCTTCGGCGGTACACGTTCGAACAGCGGTGCGATCTGGGCTATCTTCATGAGCGACGCTCCTTGGATCGGGAAGTCATGAAGCGTTGTGAGCCTCCGTTGGGAACCTCCGGGGCGGACAACATCTATGATCTAGTCGATGCGCCGGGCGCTTCAAGAGCAACGGCGAACCGACGCGGCCGGATGACGCCGATCTGTTCTTTATGGACGTGGGGCTCAGGCCGGCGCCCGGCCGGGCTCGTCATGCCGACCTTCGACGAGGTCTTCGCCCCGCACCGGTCGGCAGTTGACCTCACACACGCACGTCCGGTCGGAAGGTCGCTCAGCACTTTTCCTGGAAGTGGCCTGCATCACGAGAGTTTGCGGCTCGCTCCCATGAGAAATTCCTTCATTTTCGCCGCCGCCGGCGAGAGCATCGGTTGGCGGTATTGCAGAATGGAGATGTTGCGGCTGATGACCGGATCCACCAGCTCGACGATCCGGACGTCGACATTGGTCGTGAGCTGGCGGGAGTTTTCCGGAAGGATCGCTATACCCAGGCCTTCCGCCACCATGCTGATCGCCGTCGTCGAGAACCGCACCTCGTATCTCGTCTTGACCTCGACACCGGAGGCGATCAGCGCGCGATCGACGAGCCCGCGCAGGGGGTTGTCCTTTGCCAGTCCGATCAGGCCTTCGCCTGCGAGGCTTGCCCAGCTCACCTGCCGCGCCTTCGCGAACCTGTGGTCGGAGCGGCAGATCAAGGTGAGCTGGTCACGCATCAGCACGCTGGCCTGAATCTCCGGATCGTCGGCGGAAACGGTGCCGATGCCGAGATCCGCCTCGTTCCGCTTCAATGCGGAGCGGATCTCCTCCTCCGGCATGTCCCGCACCTGTACCGATATGTCGGGATAACGCTTGACGAAGCGCGCGATGACCGGCGGCAGCAAGGTCGCGGCCAGCACGATTGCCGCCGCGATCGTGACCCGGCCGCGCTGCAGGCTTGCCAGTTCGTGCACATTCGCAACCGCGATCTCGAGATCCGACATGACCTTGCGGGCCTGGGGTAAAAATTCCGCTCCGGCCGTCGTAAGGCTGACCATGCGTGTGTGCCGGTCGAAGAGCCGGTGCTTGAGGGCAACCTCCAGATCCTTGATCAGGATGCTGATCGCCGACTGCGTCAGTCCGAGGTGGTCGGCCGCCAGATGGAAACGCCCGAGTTCGGCCACGGCAATGAAGGCCTGCAACTGGCGAAGTGTCACATTCATCGGTACTTCTCTGTCTCGCGCCAGGCAGCAGCGCTGCCTGTTCCCGTTCCGCTTGAGCCAAGTTCCCTTTTTTCTGGCGCAAAAACAATGGATGTACCCGCGATCGCCTTGGACCGGTTCGTCAAGCTGCCGACAGCGGAGATTTGCCGGCCATCAGCAACCCGATCTCTTCCAGGCGGCTGCGGTCGGGCGGAATTTCGCCGACGAGGCGGCCTTCATACATGACGAGGATGCGGTCTGAGAGCGTGAACAGTTCCTCGAGCTCCGTGGATATCAGCAGAATGGCCTTGCCGGCGCTGCGCTGCTCGAGAATCTTGTGCATCACCAGCTCGGTCGCGCCGATGTCGATGCCGCGCGTAAGCTGATTGATCAGCAGGAAATCGAACCGGCGGTCCAGCTCCCGCCCGACGACGAGCTTCTGCTGATTGCCGCCCGACAAGTTCCGGATGCGGTCCCCCGGTCCCGACGCCTTGACCTTAAAGCGCCGCATGAGATCACGGGTCTGCTTCGTGATCTCGTTCAGGTCGAGCAATCCACGAGAGGAGAAGGGCGCCTTGTCGAACCGCTGGAGGATCAGATTCTCCGTCAGTGGCAGCGGCAACACGATGCCCATCCTGTGGCGGTCCTCGGGGATATGCGCCATGGGCAATTGATTTATCTCGTGGGACGACAGGCCCGCCAGTTGGATCCCGTCGAGCGTGACGCTGCCGGACCCCACCGGAAGGAGCCCCGTCAGGGCCAGCGCCAGCTCGCTCTGGCCATTGCCGGAGACGCCCGCGATCCCGACGATTTCATTGGCTCTGACCTCGAAAGATACGTCTCGCACTGCCGGAAGCCCGGCTTCGCCATCGCAGCTGAGATGCTCGACGGACAGCACGATACGACCGGGCTCGAGAGGTGCGCGCGGCAAATCCATCAGGACGTCTCTGCCGACCATCATGCGCGCCAGTTCGCGCGCGTTCGTCTCGGACGTTTTCACGGTACGAACCACCTTGGCATCGCGCATGACGCTGACGCGATCGCTGACGCGCATCACCTCGTCCAGCTTGTGCGAAATGAAGATGACCGTCTTTCCGTCCGCGACGAGTTGGCGAAGCAGATGCAGCAGGCGGTCGGTTTCCTGAGGCGTCAGGACCGCGGTCGGCTCGTCCAGGATCAACAGTTCGATGCCGTGGTAGAGCACCTTGAGGATCTCGACCCGCTGCTGTTCGCCAACCGACAGGCTGGAGACGAGCGCGTCGGGCGCCACGTCGAGACCGTAGCGGTCGCTGAGCTCCAGAATACGCGCATGGACCGCCTTCATGTCGCGGATCATCCTGAAAGGCGAGCCCTGGCCCAGCACGTAGTTTTCAGCGACCGTAAGGTTGGGGACCAGCATGAAGTGCTGGTGCACCATGCCGATGCGATGTTTGATCGCTTCGCGGGGAGAGCCCAGCTTGAGCGGCCGGCCCTTGAAGACGATCTGCCCTTCATTGGGTGAGAGAACGCCGCAAAGAATGCTCATCAGAACGGTCTTGCCGGCGCCGTTTTCGCCGAGCAGCGCGTGAATCTCGTTCTCCTCGACGTCGAGGGTCACGCCGGCGCTGACGATGAGCGGTCCGAACCGTTTATGGATGCCATCCATCAAAAGCAGTTGTTTGCCGGTCATTTTTCCCCCTCAGCTTTTCTTGTAGGCGACGCCGAGCATGCTCGGTGTGTCGACCCGGTTTCGGACGAATATCAGCGCCGCGATCGTCATGACGTAGGGCAGAGCCTGGAAGAGCTGATAGGGGAGGAAGAGCACCGGCTGCGCCTGCAATTGCAGCTGCAGCGCATAGAACACCCCGAAGAGCAGCGAGACGATGAAGGCGCCGATGGGCGACCATCTCGCAAAGACCACCACCGCAAGGGCGATGAAGCCGCGGCCCGAGGAAATGCCTTCGACGAACTGGTTGGAGTGGGCGAGCGTCAGAAAGGCGCCGCCGAGCGCCGCGAGCACCGAGCAGATGAGCACCGCGCCGTAGCGGTAGAGAGCTACGCTGCGCCCCGAAACGTCGACAGCCCTGGGATGCTCGCCGACGGCGCGAAGCGTCAGGCCGAACGACGTCCTGTAGAGCACGAAGACGGCAAGCGCGGCCACCGGAAGCGTGCTGTAGACAAAGGCGTTCTGCCGGAAGAACGCTTCGCCGAAGAACGGCAGATCGCTCAGCCACGGCAGATTGATTGGCCTGGCGATCTCGATGCCCTTGCCGGCCGAGGAAAAATAGGCGCGGAACAGAAAAGCCGTCAGGCCGAGGCCGAGCAGGTTGATGGCAGCGCCCACCACGATCTGGTCCGCCTTGATCGTGATGGTGAAGAACGCAAACAACAGGCCGACGAGAACACCCGCCGCGATCGCCGCGGCGACTCCGAGCAGGATGCTTCCGCTGGTGAAGGCGGCGGCGAAACCGGCAAAGGCACCCGCCAGCATCACGCCTTCGAGGCCGATATTGAGGACGCCGGCGCGCTCGGAAAACACTTCGCCGATTGATGCGAACATCAGCGGCGCTGCCAGCCGCCATGAGGCTGCAATGGTCGCGGCGAGAAAGCTCAGGCTTGCTACATCTTCCATGGGTCCACCTATTCGGAAGGGCGCATCGACGGGATCCGCAACACGGCAAATCCCACGACCGAGAGAATGACGATGCCCTGGACCACGAGCACGAGAACCTGAGGCACCTGCGCCGTGATCTGCATGAGCTCGGAGCCGCTTCGCAGGATTGCAAACAGGAGCCCCGAGAAGACCGCCCCGATCGGATTGTTGTTTGCGAGAAGAGCGACGGCGATGCCTTCGAAGCCGTAGCCCGGAGAGATCGACTGAAAGAGCCGCCGCGTGACGCCGGCAATCTCGAAGGCACCTGCGAGCCCGGCCATGCTGCCGCTCAGGCAGATCGACAGCATGATGTTCCTGGGAACGCTGATCCCGGCATAGCGCGCGGCGTCCGGGCTGATGCCGACCACCCTCAGCGCATAGCCTCGAGTGCTGCGAAACAGGAAAACATACATCACGACGGCAAGCGCGAGGGCGACGAGGATGCCGATGTGGAGGCGGGTCGGCGGCAGGATGCGCGGCATCCACGCCTCCTGGACCAGCCGGGCGGATTGCGGATAGGCCGCAGCCGCATCCCGCAACGGGCCGGTCACGAGATAGCTCGTCATGATGATGGCGATGTAATTCAGCATGATCGTCGTCACGATCTCGCTCGCCCGGAAATAGACCTTCAGAAGTCCGGCGATCGCCGCCCATGCCGCACCGGCAAGAGCGCCTGCGAGCATGACCAGCGGCACATAGGCCCATGCGCTCAACCCGTCGAAGGAAACGCCTACGGCGGTTGCGGCGATGGCGCCGGCATAGAATTGCCCCTCGGCGCCGATGTTCCAGATGCTGCAGCGGAAGGCGACGCAAAGGCCGACGCCGATCAGGATCAGGGGCGTCGCCTTCAGGAGAATTTCGGCGATCGAGCGGGTGTCCTGGAAGACGCCAAGTACCATCACGTCGATCACGGCGCGTGCTTCGTAGCCGTTCAAGGCAAGAAGCGCCGCCCCGCATGCGAGAGCCACAACGACAGCGGCGACCGGCTGGATGATCGTGCGTAAAGGACCGAGCAGGCCTCGCCAGAGGGCGCCATAGGCCTGGGGGACAACCGCCAGCGGCTGTCCGCTTTCACTGTTTGCCATGAGTTTGCTGCCTTCGGATTAGGAAAAGCCTGAAGCTTTCCATCGAACGATCGATCGAAGCGGTTATCGTGGCCGGATGGGGCGCATGCGAACGGCCGGGCCGACCCGATCCTTCGGGCAGTACCCCATCCTTCTTGTACCTGCGGGCGTTATTTCTGCCGGGTCTTGATTTCACCGGCTGCGATCTTGCCCTTCACCTCATCGACGTATTTGCGTACGTCCTCCGTCACCGGATTTGCAGCCTGCTCATTATAGGTGAAGCTCATGACGTCGGCATCTTTCAGGCCGAATTCGACATTGGTCGTCGGCATTTTGCCGTTCTTGATGTCCCCGACGATGCGGATGACGCCCCGGGCATAGTCGGCGACGTAAAGCCCGAGAATGTTCTTGGGAGCGACCGAGGTGTAGTCGCTGAAGATGCTGAACGTCTTGACGTCGGCACCGGATTCCGCGGCTGCCTGGAATCCCCCCACCGTCGCCCCTGAAGCATTCGGCAGCACGAAGTCGGCCCCTTGCGAAATCAGGCTGAGGCTTGCCTCCTTGGTCGCGGTCGCGTCGGTGAAGTTGCCGATATAGACTTCACTGACGGGGAAGTCCGGCGCGACGCTTCGCACGCCGTTGGTGAAACCCTCGAAGGCCTCCTTTATCGGCGGGATCTCCATCCCTCCGACGAGACCCGCCTTCTTCCCCGTCTTGGCCGCGATCACGCCCATCAGGTAGAAAGGTTGGCTCGTATCCGTGTTGAGGCCGATGACATTTCCCTCGGATATGTAGCTCGAAGAAATGAGAAAGACCGTATCGGGATATTCCGGCGCGACCTCGAGAGCGGCATCCTGAAACTCGAAGCCGTGCCCGAGAATGACGTTGTAGCCCTGGCTGGCGAAGTCGCGGAAGGCTTTCTCGAAGGATGCAGGGTTCTGCTGCAGCTCGACATAGCTGACCTCGGCACCAAGTTCCTTCTCCACGCCCTTGAGCGCGTTGAAGCCTATCCTGTTCCATCCTTCTTCCGAAATGCTGCCGGGAAGCAGCAGTCCCATCTTGAACGATGCGCCCCCGGCGAAAGCCGGCCCGGCGGCAATGAGCGCGGCCATTGCGACCGCCGACGCCAAACAGCCTCTTCTGGTAATCATCATGATGCTCCTCCCTTCCTCTCCTCATCATGCCCGTCCGACGGCGTGTTGCCGTTCAGGGGACATCTTCCAATGCGCGTATGGCCTCCATGGCAGGCGATGCGGGTGCTGCAACCGGCCGGCCTTTCGCGAGGACCTGCATGCAGTCGGGACCCCCGCTGACGAGCGCGCTGACATCCTCGCAATCGGTGACGACGAGGTCCGCCCAGGCGCCCTCGCGGATGCCGTAATCGGCGCCGAGATTCATCATGCGTGCCGGTATTGCGGTGATCATGTCATAGGCGGTGGCAAGCTCGTCGCCCCGCAGATGCCCGGCAAGCAGCGTCCAGCGCGCGATCTCGAGCATGTCGCCCGAGCCGGTCGGCACGAACGGATCCTGGATATTGTCGGATGCGGTCGCGATGGCGACCCCCGAACGGATCAGTTCGGCGACGCGCGTCAGACCGCGGGGCGGCAACATGTCGTGGCTGCGGCCCTGCAGGTAGAGATTGGCCGCAGGCAGTGTCACGACGGCGATGTCGAGATCGACCAACTGGTCGCGTATGCGCTCGAACTCCTTCCTCGGCAGCGCGCTCAGGACGGATGCGTGCCCGAGGAGGGTGCGACCCTGCAGGCCAAATCTCCGGACCCGCTCGAACACGGCGTCGAAAAGCGGCCGTTCGGGGTTCAGGTGTTCGTCAAGGTGCAGATCGACCGGCCGGCCATGCCGCTCGGCCGCGGCGAAGAGGATGTCGAGATACCGCATCGGGTCCTCGGCGACCGCCGGGGTGCCTCCGACCGCGTCGGCCTGTTCGACTGCGGCATCGATGTTCTTCTCCAGCCATTCGATATCCTGGTTGGGATGCGGCGTCATGAACGCGACGAGTTGCAGCGTCAGCCGGTCCGCCCATTCCGATCTCAGCCGTGCCAAGGCATTGATGCCATTGAAGCCGGCATCCTTGTCGACATTGATGTGGCTGCGGATCGCCGTGGTGCCGCGGGCAAGGCAGCGTTCCATGGTTCGTGCCGCACGTCGCGTCACGTCTTCTTCCGGCGCCTGGCGGGCATATCTGGCGAATGCCTCCCGCGCTCCCTGCAAGGTTCCCGAGGGATTGGGCGTGAACTTGAGGACGCTAGTCTTGTCCAGATGCTGGTGGACGTCGACGAAGCCCGGCGAGACGAGCGCGCCGCAGAGATCGACGCCGATCACATCCGGGCCTGCTTCCAGGCGATGGCCGATGCTGGCGATGCGCCCGTCTTCCCCTATGAGGATATCGCGCTCAGCGCCTGCCGCGGCTTCACCGGCAATCCGGCAGCCACGCAGGAGAAGTGCACGGCGAGCGCCGCCATGACGGGTTCCGAGAACCGTATGCATCAGTGACTCCATTCCGTCTGGCCCATTCCGTCTGGCCCATTCGATCTGTATGGAGACTAAGAAGCGGCGATTATTGAGGCAATTTCATAGTAAATATATATTGTTTCGATTTGCTTATGAATTATCCGGCAGCGCCGCATCGCTCAGTGCAGCGTACGGCTTCGCAAGAAAAAAAATAAGATAACGGCATGTAAGCGCCATTATATCCCCCAAAAGTCAGTTGCAATCGGATAAAACAGGTTTTTCTCCGGAGCAGGAACCGATGAAATTCCGAAAGTGATTTCATTGAGCCGAATTTATGCGTGGTAAGCCGGCGGAAATGGCGGGAAACCCGCAATGTATGCGCTGCAAATACGCCAAAGTTATGGATATTAGCGCCGATATGGCCGAATGATACATAACGTTGACATCCGGTCATCCAAGTATAGATTGTTGACAATCTAATCTGGAGTGTTTCGGATGGCCGCGTCGCCCTTTCTCAGGAGTGCAAGATACCGTCCCCCTGCCGGGGCCGCGATGAGCGGGCCTGAGGCCGAGCAGCGTGTCGTCCAGGTCATCGTCGAGGCGATCATGCATCATCGGGTGGCCCCCGGCGCCAGGCTGATCGAGCGCGAGCTGGCCATCGCCTCGGGCGCCAACAGGTCGGCCATACGCAACGGGCTCATGCGCCTGGCGCATGCCGGGCTGGTGGAACTCAGTCCCAACAAGGGAGCGTCCATCGCCATGTGCTCGCCCGACGAAGCGCGGCAGATATTCGACGCGCGCATCGTGATCGAGACAGCGACGGTCGAGAAGCTCGCCGGCACGATCGGCGAGGCGGAGCGTGCGCGCCTGCGGTCGTTCGTGGAGGACGAACGCAACGCCTATGAAGAGGGCCGCATGGAAGAAGCCCGGCATCTGTCCCGGCGGTTCCATCTGCTTCTGGCGGAAATGGCCGGCAACGACGTGCTGACCGGGGTGATACGTGACCTCATCAACCGCCAGCCGCTGCTCTCCTGGTCAAGGCCGGACACCGAGCCGCGCTTCTGCGGCAATCACGCGCATTCCGAGATCGTCGAAGCGATAGCAAGCGGAGATGGCGAAACGGCCGCCCGCCTCAACACGGAGCACCTGCGGGCCCTGGAACGTGAACTGGTGGCCGATCGAGCAGCGGCCATGCAGGCGTTTCGCTCCGTTCAGGCTAACGCCGGGTCCAGCGAAAGCGCACGAGGGGAGGATGGCGACCCCGGTTTCGACTGAATCAGTGCGGCACGCGGCGGCGACCGCTGTTTTTTGGGAGGAGGAATGCATGAAACCGTTCGAATATTACGAGCCGGCGAGCCTGGCGGAGGCCAGCGATCTGCTGAGGCGGCTGGGCAAGGATGCCAGCATCATCGCGGGCGGCACCGATCTGCTGGTCGAGATGAAGGAGGAGCTTCGCAGCGTCCTTCACGTCGTCAACATCAAGAAGATCCAGAACCTGAGGGATTTTACCTATGATCCGGCCGCCGGGCTTCGCTTTGGCGCGCTGGTGACGGTCCGGGAGATAGAGACCTCGCCGCATGTCATCGGCAACTATCCGAACCTCGCCAAGGCGGTAAGCCTCCTCGGCTCGGTTCAGGTGCGCAACCGGGCGACCGTGGTCGGCAACATCTGTCGCGCCTCGCCCTCAGCGGATACGATCCCGCCCCTGATCGCCGACGGTGCCAGCCTGACCGTCTATAATGGAGGCACCGAGCGGACCGTTCTGCTGGAGGACTTCTTCACCGGTCCCGGCCGGACTGTTCTTTCGCCCGGAGATATCGTCACCGGCATATCCCTGCCGGCGCCCCGCCCGACGAGCGGCCGCGCCTACATCAAGCACGGCCGCCGCAAGGCGATGGAACTCGCGACCGTCGGCGTTGCCGTCAGTATCGAACACGCGGCCGGGCACTGCTCGGACATCCGCATCGCGCTCGGCGCCGTCGCGCCGACGGTGATCCGCGCCCGCAGGACCGAGGACCTTCTCAGGGGACGGACGATCGACGCGGCGCTGCTGGCCGAGGCTGCGGAAAGCGCAATGCAGGAAGCCACTCCCATCGGCAATGTGCGCGCAAGCGCGGCCTACCGCCGCGACATGGTCGGCGTGCTTACGCGCCGGGCGATCGGCTACGCCATGGGAGGTGCACAATGAACCGGCTCGTTTCGATGACGGTCAACGGCGAGGCCCGTGAACTCGCGGTTGCTCCCAACCGCACGCTGCTCGATGCGCTGCGCAACGAAGGCAGTCTCACCGGAACCAAGAAAGGCTGCGACGTCGGAGACTGCGGTGCCTGTACGGTGATCATGGACGGAAGGCCGGTCAATGCCTGTCTGGTGCTCGCCGTCGAGGCCGAAGGCGCGACGATCGAGACCATCGAAGGCCTGCAGCCGGCTTACGACCGGCCGCACCTGCTGCAGCAGAAATTCATGGAGCACGGCGGTGCCCAGTGCGGCTTCTGCACACCGGGCATCATCATGATGGCCAAGGCGCTGCTCGACGAAAACCCGGACCCGAGCGAGGACGAAATCCGCTTCGCTCTAGCCGGCAATATCTGCCGATGCACCGGCTACACCAAGATCATCGACGCTGTTCGGGCCACGGCCGAGGAACTGAGAAAGGCGGAGACACTATGAACACCTATGAAAGGATCGACAGAGACCTGTCCGACCGGGACTTCACCGTCGTGGGCAAGAGCGTCAAGCGGTCCGATACGCTGGAGAAGGTCACGGGTACGGCCAGATATGCAGGCGACGTCGCCTTGCCCGGCATGCTCCATGCCAAGATGAAGCGCAGCAATGTCGCGCATGCGCGCATCGGGAGCATCGACACGAGCAAGGCGCTGGCGCTCGAGGGGGTCAAGGCGGTGCTGACGCACCAGGACGTCCCACGCGTCCTGCATGCGGGCTCGCCGCATCCGCGCTCGGCATCCGTTACCAAGGACCAGTATATTCTCGATGACAGGGTGCGATATTGGGGCGAGGGCGTCGCCGCCGTCGCCGCCGTCAGCGAGGAAATCGCCGAACGCGCGGTCGCGCTCATCGAGATCGAGTACGAGCCCTTGCCTGGCCTTTTCACCATCGAAGCCGCATCTGAGCCCGGCGCTCCGCCGATCCATGAGAACGGTCTCGACCGGAACCATGTGCTGCCGCCGGTCTTCGTCACCCGCGGCGACGTCGACAAGGGTTTCGCCGAGGCGGATCTTATCCTCGAGCGCGAATACGATCTCGGCCGCCCGACACCGGCCTATATGGAGCCCAATGTCTGTGTGAGCCAGTGGGACGGCAACGGCAAACTCACCATGTGGACCTCGACCCAGAGCGCATTCATGGTCCGCGGCACGCTTGCCGAAGTGCTCGGCGTACCGCTGAACAAGGTACGCGTTATCGTCGATCACATGGGCGGCGGCTTCGGCGCGAAGCAGGATCTTTTCCAGAACGAATTCCTCTGCGCCCTGCTTGCGCGGCAGACGGGGCGTCCGGTCAGGATGGAGTTCAGCCGCAAGGAAACCTTCCTCGGCGGCCGCTCGCGTCACCCCGGCAAGATATGGCTGAAGCAGGGCTTCACCAAAGACGGCCGGATCGTCGCACGCGAAGCCAGGGTCACCTTCAACTCCGGCGCCTACGGCTCGCACGGTCCCGGCGTCACCAATGTCGGCACTGCAGCGCTGACCTCGCTCTACCGCTGCGAGAATGTGCGGCTGGAAGGCCGCTGCATCTATACCAATTCGCCGATTGCCGGCGCCTTTCGCGGCTACGGCGTCGTTCAGACATATTATGCGCTCGACCTCATGATGGACGAGGCGGCCGAGAAGCTCGGCTTCGATCCGGCCGAGTTCAAGCTGATGAACGCCGTACGCGAGGGCGACATGGCACCCTCTGGGCACCCGATCGTCGGACATGGCCTCGGGGATTGCATCCGCCGCGTCATGCAGGAGACGAACTGGCACGACTTGCGCATGCGAGAGAAGCCGGAAAGCGTCAGGCGCCGCGGGATCGGGATCGGCTGCGAAATGCACGGATCCAGTGCCTATCCGGGTATCAAGGAACAGGGCAACGCGATCGTGAAGATGAACGAGGACGGAACGGTGACGCTGATCACCGGCACCGCCGGCCTCGGCACCGGCGCGCATACGGCGCTGTCGCAGATCGTCGCCGAGGAACTCGGCGTGCCCTTCGAAGCCGTCTCGGTCGTCCAAGGGGACACCGATATCGTCCCCTGGGATATCGGCGCCTTCGCCAGCCACACGACCTATCTCGGCGGGCGGGCGGCTCAGCTCGCAGCCGCCGACGTGCGCAGACAAGTGCTCGAACACGCCGCGCCCCTGCTCAAGGCCGAGCCCGAGGATCTCGCGATCCGGGACGGTTTCGTGGTCGTCACCAACGGCTCGAACCGCAGCATCCGGCTTTGCGAGGCCGTCGGGCCGCAACGGGGAATGCCGGCGGTGCAACTGGTCGGCGTAGGCACCTACATGCCGACCAAGTCCTACTCCTTCGCCGCCCATTTCGCCGAAGTCGAGGTGGATACCGAAACCGGCGAGGTCGCCGTTATCGAGGTCGTGCCGGTACACGAGATCGGCAGGGTCATCCATCCGATCGCCGCGGCCGGACAGATCGAGGGCGGCATTCAGCAGGGCATCGGCCACACCCTCAGCGAGGATTATGTCATCGACCTTACCGATGGCCGTTCCCTCAATCCGAGCTTCGTCGATTACAAAATGCCCTTGTCGATGGACATGCCGTCGATCCGCACCATCATCCTCGAAACGGCGCCGGACCCCGGCGGTCCCTACGGTGCCAAGGGCGTCGGGGAGGATCCGATCATCGCGATCGGACCGGCCATCGCCAACGCCATCCACGACGCCATCGGCGTCCGCTTCCACCACTACCCGATTACGCCGGAACAAGTGTTGAACGCCCTCAAGTCCAAAGCCAACGAAACGAGGCAGTGATGCAGACCAAACATCCTCAGGACAGCAAAATTCCCGTTACCATCCTAACCGGCTTCCTCGGTGCCGGAAAGACGACGCTTTTGAACCACATATTGACGGAACGGCACGGTCACCGCATCGCGGTGATCGAGAACGAGTTCGGCGAGGTGGATGTGGACTCGGATCTCGTGCTCGCCTCCGAGGAAGAGATCTACCAGATGAAGAACGGCTGCATCTGCTGCTTCGTCGATGTGCGCAACGATTTGATAGAGGTGCTGCAGAAGCTGCTTGCCCGAAAGGACAAGTTCGACCACATCCTGGTCGAGACCAGCGGACTTGCCGATCCGACCCCCGTCGCGACGGCTTTCTTCATCGATGATGAAATCGGCAAGCATGTAACGTTGGACGGCATCGTGACGCTGGTCGATGCCAAGCACATAGGGCAGCATATCGACGATCCCGTCCTGGACGGACGCGACAACCAGGCCGTCGACCAGATCGTCGCCGCCGACCGCATCATCATCAACAAGATCGACCTCGTATCGGAAGGAGAGATCGCTCCGCTCGAGCGCGGCATGCGCAAGCTCAACCAGACGGCCGAAATCGTACGCTCGAGCTACGGCAAGGTGGAGCTGTCGAGCATTCTCGGCATTTCCGGCTTCGCGCCGTCCTACGTCGCCGAACGCGCAAAGCTGCTCGACCTCGATCACCATCACCACCACGATCATCACCACCATAACCATCATCTGCATGACGCGACGGTCAGCTCGGAATCCTTCGTCTTCGACCGGCCTTTCGACCAGCGCCGCCTGACGGACTATCTCTCGGGCCTGCTTCGGGAGGAAGGCGACGACATCTTCCGGACCAAAGGCATCATAGCGATTGCCGGCGATCCTCGTTTCTTCGTGCTGCAGGCGGTGCACAAGCTGATGGACTTCCGTCCGGACCATGTCTGGGGGAAGGACATGCCCTACACGAAGCTGGTCTTCATCGGCCGCAACCTCGACCGGGCGGCGCTGGAAAAAGGACTGGAGCTTTGCCTTGCCTCGGCGGGCAATACGGATAATTGATCCGGGGGAATGACGCCAATCCGCCGAGGCCGGGAGGCTTCGGCGGATTTGTCATGTTTGAGCGGGAACAGCGGATCCCACTTGCCGCAACCGGCCGGAAAAGGCGAGGGCAGAAGGGGGTAACCTCACCCGCCGTTGATTGCATAAAACCGCACTGCCCCCGGCCATGGCCGGGGGCAGTGCATGCCGTGCATTCGCTTGCGGGTGCGCCTAGCCGGGATGCCGCATGGCCCCCTCACCGAGCAAATCCGGCTGCACCTCCTCGCGCGCAGGAACGCCGTTGAAGAGCAGGTTGAGCAGCACCGCCGAGAAGGTTCCGACGAGAACGCCGCTGTGGAAGAACCGGTCGATGAACTCCGGCAGCTGGGCAAAGATCTTGTCGGCGACGACCGGGATCATCGCGAGGCCGACGCTGACGGCGACGATGTAGAGGTTGCGGCGGTTGTCCACGAAGTTGACGCGGGCGAGAATCTTGACGCCCGTCGCCGAGACCATGCCGAACATCACGATCGCGGCGCCCCCGACGACATAGCTCGGTATCGACGCGGTGATGAATGCGATCTTCGGCAGGCAGCCGAGAAGGATCAGGACCACGCCGCCCGCTGCAACCGCCCAGCGGCTCATCACACCGGTGATCTGGAGCAGGCCCACATTCTGGGCATATGTGGTATATGTGAAGGTGTTGAATATCCCGCCGATAATGTTGCCGAGACCATCCGTGCGCAGCCCGCGCGCCAGGTCGGCTTCGCTGATCGTGCGGCCTGCCATGTCGCCGACGGCCAGAATCTGGCCGGTCGCTTCGATCATCATGACGATCATGACCGTGCAGAGCGCAGCCGTCGCCCACAGGTCGAATATCGGCATGCCGAAGGCGAACGGCGTCACGACCGTGATCCAGCTCGCATCGGCAACCCCTTGGAAATCCACCTTTCCGAAAGCCACAGCGATGGCAAATCCGATCCCTATGCCGAACAGGACGGCCAGGTTCGCGAGAAATCCCTTGAGAAAGCGGGTCATCAGGAGAATGGAAACCAGCACGATGGCAGCGACCGCAAGAGCGAAGGGCTGACCGTAGGCCGGATTGGGAATGAGCCCGTCCGGGCCTTTTATCATGGGTTGACCACCCGCCGCCCAGTTTACTCCGACCCGCATCAGGGACAGGCCGATGACCAGCATCACCGTGCCGGTGACCACCGCCGGGAAGAAGCGAACCCAGCGGCTGAAATAGGGGGCGGCCAGAAGCGTGAACACGCCGGATGCGATGACCGCACCGAGAACGCCGGGCATTCCGAGGTCCGGATCCGTGCCCGTGGCGATGATCGGGGGAACCGCGGTAAAGCCGATGCCCATCATGATCGGCAGACGCGCGCCGACGTTCCAGATGCCGAGACACTGGATGAGGGTGACGATGCCGCAGCAGAAAAGATCCGCGCTGATCAGCATGGCGATCTGATCCTTGGAGAGATTCAGCGCGCTGCCGATGATCAGGGGAACCGCGATGGCACCGGCATACATCACAAGGACATGCTGCAGGCCGAGCGCCGCCAGTTTCGGCACGGGAAACATTTCTTCGATAGCATCGCACTTCGAGTCCGTATTCATTTCGCTCCTCCCATTATTTTTCCAAGAGCCTGACGCCGAACCCCGACCCTCCTCCGGCCGGCGAACGGGCGGTATTCCTCACCTCATCTTCACCTCGATATCTTCACGTGGGCGGGAAGGGACGGCAGCGCGCCGCCCGCTCCAGCGATGTGCGAGCCCGGTATCGATATCGAACAGATCAAGGACGCGTGCCACGGTATGATTGACCATCTCGTCCAGCGTCTGCGGACGGGCATAGAAGGCCGGGACGGGGGGACAGATGATCGCCCCCGCCTCCGTCGCCTGGGCCATCGAACGAATATGGCCGATGTGCAATGGCGTTTCGCGCAGCATGAGAACCAGCCGGCGGCGTTCCTTCAGCGTTACATCCGCCGACCGGGACAGTAAGCCGGAAGTTACGCCGGTCGCGATTTCCGACAGGGTCTTGATCGAGCAGGGTGCAACGATCATCCCCAGCGTGCGGAAAGAACCGCTGGAGCACGAGGCGCCGATGTCCTTGTTGGAATGGACGCAGCAGGCGAGGGCTTCGACGTCGGCGACCTTGAAGTCGGTTTCCATCGCCAGCGTGATCTGGGCGGCACGGCTCATCACGAGGTGCGTCTCAATGTCCAGATCCCGCAGGATCTCCAGGAGCCGGATGCCGTATATCACGCCGGAGGCGCCGCTGATGCCGACGATGATCCGCTTCCTCTGTTCCCGGTCCGCCTTCATCGCTCTCACCTCCAAGCGTCGCCAATTTCTCTAAGGACGGCCGAATTTCGCGAGAATCGCCGAAGCGCGGTCGAAGGCAGCCTCGTCGATCCTGGCGAGCACGCCGTGAAAATCAGGCCCGCGGGTTGCGTCGAGGCCCATGCGGGACGTCGTACCGATACCGGATGCCGAAGGGTCGAGCGCGTTGCCGGGCAGCCCTTCGATGATGACGACATCCTTGTGCGGCTGGAAATGGGCAGACATGGCCCAAAGCACGTCGGAATCCCGCGTTATGTCCACGTCGGCATCGACGGCGATCACGGTCTTCAGATAAGCATCCCAGCCGAGCAGTCCGAGCATGATCTGGCGGGCCTCGCCGGGTCTCGTCTGGTTGAGGGCGACATAGGCGTGAAAATGCGTGCCGGATGCCGGATAGTGGACTGCCGTCACGCTGGGGAAGCGCTGCTTCAGCTTTTCCACCATCTCCGCCTCGCGCGGAACACGGCCGAGATTGAGATGTTCGGACGAGTTGCCGCCGGCGACGCTGACAAGGATGGCGTCCTTGCGGCGCAGCAACGTCTCGACGCGAAACAGATTGTTCGTCGATCGGTCGGACGAGTAGCCCGTGAACTCTCCGAAAGGCCCTTCGGCAACCTGCGTTTCGGGCTCGATCACCCCTTCCAGTACGATTTCGGCATAGGCCGGAACCCGGATGCCGTATTTCGGCGTCCGAACCACTTCGAGCGGCTCGCCGATGAGGCCGCCGGCGACGTCGCGCTCGTCCTCACCGAACGCAAGGCGCGCCGAGGCTGCGATCATGAAGAGAGGATGCGCGCCGATGACCATGGCCACCTTCAGATTCTCGCCGCGGTCCTTGGCCATGTTGAGCAGCCGCCACAGATGTCCGCGCGAATGCAGGCTCGTCGCCAGCTCGTTCTTCGAATGGATCATGGCGCGGTGATAGCTGAGATTGCCGGCGCCGGTGTCGGGGTGCTCGGCGATGATTATGCCGCTGGTGATGTATTTCGCCCTGTCAGTCGCGAAGTGCTTCAGCATCGGCAGCGTGCCTAGATCGATGTCGTGCTCCTCCACGCATTCGGTCACCGGTCCGCTGTCGACCAGCCGCGGCGGCAGGGCTTGCCGCGAGCGTGCCTGATAGGCTTCGTGCAGCCGGTCCTGGGAGGTCCCGAACATCCGGGCGATCCGCTCGCGTGATCCGAAGGTGTTGGCGATCACTTCGCCGCCGACGCCCTCGACGTTGCGGAAATGCAGGAGCGGCGCCCGGCCTTGCTGGTTGAGCTTCCAGATGAACGCCGATGCGTCCTGGTCGTCCGTGATACGGTCTTCGATGGTGAGTACGTCTTCGGGATACGCCCTCCGGTATTCCCGGAGAAAGTAGCGGACGTCCTGGCTGCCGAACTCCATAATACTGCCCTTCGCGGTGTCGTTACTTCACATGAGCGGGCAGCGGCCTTGGAGGGAGCCGCTGCCCTGGAGCGGGATGAGGAAAATGCGAGCGATGTTCCGCCCGAATCCCGCTCTGACTGGGGATCGACCGGGGCCGATCAGGCAGGAGTAGGCTGGCGCTCCTCTCGCCTCAGACCCGCATAGGTATCGGTCAGGCGCGCCTGAGCTTCCTCGAGATTGTGTGGCGGAGGGGTCGGGTCGATGCCGACGAGCTTGGCGATGTTGTTGCCGAGATAGCCCTCGAGATCGTCCTCGGAAAGCCCGAGGCCGTGGGGCGGTTCGTGGCAGAGAACCTCGAGCTCGCGCAGCCACATGCCGGGTTCGTTTGGCGGCGAGTCCGTACCGAAGACGATCTTGTGTTTCGGCAGCTCTTTCGCGAATTCGACGATTCGGGATTGGAAGCACCAACCGGACTCGCAGTAGACGTTGGGTGTATCCATCGCCATCCAGAAAGACTCGAACGAGTAGTTGCCCCCGGTCTGGATCCCGAAATGCCCGATGATGAAATTGACCATCGGGAACTCGCGAATGATCGGATAGAACATCGTCGGAATGGTGTAGGGCCCGTCACCGGTGTGGATGAGCACGACCACTCCGAGTTCCGCGCACTTCTTCATCGCTGGGCGAAGCCAATCGAGGGCCCGGTCGGGCCGGTAACCATGCATGTTGGCATGCAGCTTCAGCATCTTGAAGCCGTATTCCTTGACATGGAATTCGAGCTCGGCCGCGCCGTTCTCCGGCCCCCAGCGGGGATTGTAGTTGAAGTTGCCGATGAAGCGGTCCGGGTATTTTTGGCAAAGTTCGGCGATATACGCCATGTAATCGCGGATGCCTTCGCGGCCCATGCGGTTGCCGTCGCGATAGCCTGTATTGCCGGGCGGCGGCTGGATGAAGCCCATGTCGATCCGGCGAGGCTTGCCGTTGATCATATAGGGTCCGTCCATCAGTTTCAGCATGCGCTCGCCGTTGAAGGGCGTGCCGGTGTGGCGCCATGCCTCGTCGACCAGATTGGTCGGGTGGAGGTGGGTATCGATGATCATGCTATTTCTCCGATTTCATGAAACGCGCGTGCGGAAGGCTCATGCCGGCTGAAGGCTGGCATGGGTGCCCTTGAGGCGGGCCTGTGCCTCCTCCAGGCTGCGCGGCGGCGGCGTCGGATCGAGACCGATCATCCGGGCGATGTTGTTGCCGAGGTAGTCCTCGAGCGTATCCTCGTCGAGGTTCAGCCCCTGGGGCGGCTCGTGGCACAGCACCTCGAGAAGGCGCAGCCACATTCCCGGCTCGTTCGGGGGCGTGTCGGTGCCGAACAGGATCTTGTGCTTCGGCAGCTCCTTGGCGAATTCGACGATGCGCGACTGCAGGCACCAGCCGGATTCGACATAGATGTTCGGCGCATCCATCGCCATCTGGAACGGCTCGAAGACATAGACGCCCCCCGTCTGCACGCCGAAGTGCCCGAGGACGAAATTGACCGACGGAAACTCTCGAATGATCGGATAGAATTCGGTCGGGATGCTGTAGGGGCCGTCGCCGGTATGCACCTTTACGATGAGGCCGAGATCGGCGCATTTCCGCATCGCGGGTCGCAGCCAGTCGAGCGCCCGGTCGGGGCGGTAGGCGTGCATGTTCGCCTGAAGCTGCACCATCTTGAAGCCGTATTCCTTGGCGTGGTGCTCGATTTCTTCGGCGCCGTTCTGGGTGCCGTAGCGCGGATTGTAGACGAAACAGCCGAGGAAGCGGTCCGGATATTTCTGAACGAGCTCGACGGTGTAGGACATGTAGTCCCGGATCGCCGCCTTGCCGGTCAGATCGCCGTAGCCGTCGGTGTAAATGGTGTTGCCCTGCGGGGGCTGGATGAAAGCTTTGTCGATGCGGCGCGGCTTCCCGTTCACATAATAAGGGCCGTCCATCATCTTGAGGAGGCGCTCACCTGTAAAAGGCTCGCCATCGTGCCGCCAGGCCAGATCCACAATCTTGGTCGGGTAGCAGCTAATGTCGATAATCATCAGTCTCTCCAAAGTTGCCGTCAATCCAATTCACGGATTGTCCGTGAGCGAAGCGCCCCGGAGTTCGACGTCAACTTTGCTGAAGGCGAGGTCAGAAAGATCCGTCGGGCTGCGGTCTGCGCGATCGCATGCCAGCAATTCCCGACCGGATGTTGTATCGTGAGATACTAACGCGGCTGACCGCTTCTACTGACGTGGAGAATATTAAGACAGCTTAGGCGGAATGAAAAGTACATTTCATCAAACTGATCAATTAATAAATATTTCGAAAGAATGCATTCTGTGAGTGGTTGCTGAGCGGAGTACAGATATTGGACGACACCGCAAAAGAAAACGGAGAATTTCCCGCTGCGGCCGGGATACTCCTGGGGCTGGGGCTCGGGGGCTTCTTCGACGGCATCGTTCTGCATCAGGTGCTGCAGTGGCATCACATGCTGAGCAGCGCAGGCTTTCCCCCCGACAGCCTCGAAAATCTGAGATTGAATACGTTCTTCGACGGCCTCTTCCATGTGGCCACATACGTCTTCGTCGTGCTGGGCCTGATCGTCCTGTGGCGCCGTGGGCGGAGAAGCCATCGGTTCTGGTCGGCCAGGCTTATGGGTGGCAGCTTTCTGATCGGTTTCGGCGCCCTCAACCTGATCGAGGGCACCGTCAACCACCAGATTCTCGGCCTGCATCACGTCAACGAGACCGTGCCGCGCGACCAATGGGTCTACTGGGACACAGGCTTTCTGCTCTGGGGAGCCTCGATGCTGATTGCCGGATGGGTCCTGTACAGGTCCGGTAAACGAGAGCGTTCGAGATGAACGGCTCGGGGCGCCTCACAACAGCCGGTGTCGCACCAGAATCTCCCGAATGCTTGCGTCCTGCTCCTCGCTCGGAAGCAGCGCCGGCTGGCGGGAGGCCCCGACGGAGGGATCCTGCAGGTAAAGCGAGCGCTTGACCAGGGCCGGCGGGAAGCCGAGGGCGTAAAGTTCGGTGCGGAAGGCGGTGTAGAGTGCCTGCTGGCGTTCCGCCTCGGCAATGTTCCCGTTGTTGAACGCGCTGAGAATGCCGGCGAGGACCTCCGGCATTGCATTGCCGAGGCCGGAAATACAGCCGGCCGCACCGTTCTGCAGCGACCAGAGAACCAGATGGTCGGGCCCGGAATAGACTTCGAAGCCCGGCACGTCGTGCGCCACCTGCAGATAGGCCTCGAGCGTATCCTGCGCACCGCCGGAATCCTTGATCCCGGCGATATTGCCGTGCGAGGCAAGCTTCAGAGCCGTCTCCGGCTCGATATGGTTCTGGGTGCGGGAGGGAATGTCATAGAGATAGACGGGGGTCTCGACGGCATCGGCGACCGTCGAGAAGTGCCGGATCAGGCCGTCCTGCGTACAGGCGATGAAGAAGGGCGTGATGACGGCGATGCCGCTGACGCCGATGCGGTCGAAGGCGCGCGCGAGCTGCAGTGTCTCGAAGGTCGCGGGCATGCCGGCATTGACGATGACATCGACGCGGCCGCCGACCTCGTCGACCACTTCCTCGGTGAGCCGGATCTTCTCCTCGTGCGTGAGCGCAGTGAAATCGCCATTGGTGCCGGCGCACATGATATTGTTGCCGGCGGCGACCTGACGGCGCACCTGGGCGCGGGTCGCCTCGTAATTGATGGTCTCGTCCTCGTTGAAGCAGGTGACGAGGGCGACGAAGGCTTTCTTGGACATCAGTGACTCCGCTTTGGGATGGGAATGTCGGCAGCCTCGGCCGGCACCGATGCGAGGTGGCCGGCCTTTGCATCCGGATCGGGATCGAGGCTGGCCGCGAGAAGGGCGCGGGTATAGGCCTGCCGCGGGGTATCGAAGACCTCGCGGACGGTGCCGAGCTCGACGACCTCTCCCTGCTGCATGACCATGACGTAATCGGCGAAATCGCGAACGACCGGCAGGTCATGGGCGATGAAGATGAAGGCGATCCCCATCTCGCGGCGCAGCCTGTCGAGAAGCTCGATCACCTGCGCCTGGACGGAGACGTCGAGCGCGGAAACGGCCTCGTCGCAGATGATCAGCTGCGGCTCGAGCGCAAGCGCCCGGGCAATGGCGATTCGCTGGCGCTGGCCGCCTGAAAACTGGTGCGGATAGCGGCTCATGTGTTCGGCCGAAAGGCCGACCTGCACCAGGAGCTCCGCGACGCGTTCACGCCATTTCGCCTTGGGCAGGATGTCCGGATGGATGACCCAGGCCTCGGAGATCAGCTGGGAGACCGTCATGCGCGGGTTGAGCGATTGGGTCGGGTCCTGGAACACCATCTGGAGGTCGCGCCTGAGCTTGTAGAGCTCAGCCGGCGAAAGCGCGAACAGGTCGCGGCCCTTCCAGAGCGCCGTGCCGCCATCCGGCTCGTCGAGACGCAAGAGGGCCCGGGCAAGCGTCGATTTGCCGGAGCCGCTTTCTCCGACGACAGCCATTGTCTCGCCGGGCATGAGATCGAACGAGATGCCCTTCAGCGCTTCGAAGGAGCCGTAGGTCTTGCGCACGTCGCGCACGCTGAGCAGGGGTTCGGCGCGCGCGCCGGGTTCGTGCATCGCGCCCTTGCCGGGGGCGGCGGCGATGAGCTTCTGCGTGTACGGATGCTGCGGGTTCTTGTAGATCTCGCGCACGGTTCCCGCTTCGACGATGGCGCCCTTTTCCATCACGACGACCCGGTCGGCGATCTCGGAGACGACGCCGAGATCGTGGGTGATGATCAGCACCGCCATGCCCGTTTCGCGCTGCAGCTCCTTCAGAAGCTTCAGCACTTCCGCCTGCACGGTCACGTCGAGCGCGGTGGTCGGTTCGTCGGCGATCAGGAGGTCCGGCCGGAGCGCCAGCGCCATGGCGATCATGACGCGCTGGCGCTGACCGCCGGAGAATTCGTGCGGATATTTGCGCATTGCCCGCTCGGGCTCGGGAATCCCGACGCGGCGAAGGAGCCGCAGCGCCTCTTCGCGCGCCTTGCTGCCGGCGAGCCCGTGCGTGGTCATGGCTTCCGAGATCTGCCAGCCGACGCTGTAGACCGGATTGAGATGGCTGAGCGGATCCTGAAAGATCATGGCGACCCGGCGGCCGTTGACCTCGCGCCGTTCCTCGGCAGGCATTGTCAGCAGGTCCCTGCCGTCGAGCAGGATTTCGCCGGCGCTGATGCGGCCAGGCGGCATGTCGATGAGGTTCATAATCGCCGAGGAGGAGACGGACTTGCCGGAACCGCTTTCGCCGAGGATCGCGAGGGTCTCTCCCTTGTCGAGGTGATAGGAGATAGACTTCACCGCATGGACCACGCCGGTCGCGGTGTGGAACTCGACGGAGAGGTTACGGACCTCGAGCAGATGTTCAGCCATTTTTGCCGCCCTTCATTTCGAGACGCCAGCGCTGTACCGGATCGAGCGCGATCCGCATCCAGTTGGACAGCAGGTTGAGCGACATGGTGGTGAGAATGATGGCAAGGCCGGGCCAGAAGGAGAGCCACCAGGCATTGGTGAGATATTGCCGGCCCTGCGAGATCATCAGGCCCCAGGTGATTTCCGGCGGCTGAATGCCGATGCCGAGGAAGGACAGCGCGCTTTCCGCCAGCATGACATAGGCGAAATCGAGGGTGGCGAGCGTCGTCAGCGTCGGCAGCACGACCGGCAGGATGTGGCGGAAGAGGATGCGCTTGCTGGAGGCGCCCATGACCCGGGCCGCCTGCACGAACATGCGTTCGCGGATCTCCAGCACTTCGGCCCGCGTGGTGCGCAGATAGACCGGAATGCGGGTGATGGCGAGCACCAGCATGAGGTTGAGGATCGAGGAGCCGAGCACATAGAGCACGATCACCGCGATCAGCAGAGACGGGAAGGACATGATCACGTCGGCGAGACGCATGATGATCTGGCTCATGCGCGGCGAGGAAAAGCCGGCGATGAGGCCGAGAACTGTGCCGATCACCGAGGACAGGATCACGGCGCCGGCGGCGACCATCAGGGTGTTCTGGGCCGCAACGATGATGCGGGCGAAGAGCGGACGGCCGAGCGCGTCGGCGCCCATCCACCAGACCCAGGCGCGTGTCCAGTCGAATGGCGGCAGATTGCGGCCGCGCAGGTTCTGCTTCGTCGCCAGGTCGCCCAGCCAGGCCGGGCCGATGACGGCTATGACGAGGATGACGAGAAGGAAGATCGCGGCGCAAAGCGCGAACTTGTCCGCCAGCAGCATGCGCAACATGCGTATCGGAAAGGACGGCTCTGCGGCGATGACATTGTCGGTGGTTGCCAGGGCCATGGTCCGTCGCCTCCTCAGTGCCGGATGCGAGGATCGAGCAGCGCATAGGCGAGATCGATCAGCACGTTCATGAGGAAGATCGCAATGGCCGTGACGAGGATCGCCGCCAGCACCACGTTGAAATCGCGCTGCAGGATGGAATCGATCATGAGCTTGCCGACGCCGGGAAAGCCGAAGATCGTCTCGACCACGACCGCGCCGTTAAGCAAGCTTGCCGCCTGGTCTCCGACCACGGTGATGACGGGCAGCATCGCATTGCGCAGAGCGTGGATGAAGATGATCGGCCCGGACTTCACGCCCTTTGCCCGTGCGGTCTTCACATAGGCCGAGGACAGCGCGCTGACCATGGAGCCGCGCACCACCTGGACGATGATGCCGAAGGGGCGGACGAAGAGAACCGCGATCGGCAGGATCCAGTGCACGACCGATCCGGTGCCGGATGTCGGCAGGATCGCGAAGTTGATCGAGAAGATGACGATGGCGACGATCGCCAGCCAGAAATCCGGAACCGACGCGCCGATGAGCGAGACCATCGACGACAGCCGGTCGAAGAAACCGCCGGAGCGGAAGGCACCCAGCGAGCCGACGACGATCGCCGCTCCCGTGACGAGCGTCATCGTGATGACGGCAAGCCAGAGCGTCCAGGTGAAGGCTTCGAGGACGACATCGAGCGCAGGGCGGGCCTTGCGCAGGGATTCGCCGAGATCGCCGGTGACGACATCGCCCACATAACGGGCGAACTGGACGAGGATCGGATCGTTCAGTCCGTGCAGCTCGCGGAACTGCTCCTTCATCTCGGCGGATGCTTCGACGGGCAGAAACAGGGCTGCCGGGTCGCCGGTCATCCGGGACAGGAAGAATACCATGACGATCAGGCCGATGAGCGAGATCAGGCTTGCGAGCGCACGTTGGCGGATGAATCTGAGCATGGCAGCCCTCGATTTTGCATGAGGCGGCGGGGGTCCCGCCGCCGGAAGTTTCATTTCGAATGGCCGCTCGTCCGCGGTTCAGATCATTTGATCTTGATCTCGGAGAGCTGCAGCATGGAATTCGTCGCCATCGTGGGCTTGAAGTCCAGTCGCTCGGACACCCGCGAGAAACCGACCATGTGGAACAACAGCACATCCGCCACCACGTCGTCATGGACGTAGGCGATGAGCTCGGACCAGAGCTTGGCGCGTTCGTCTCCGACGGCGGCCGAGGCACGCGCGATCAGGTCGTCGACCTTCGGATCGGAAAAGCCCGACTGCGTGCCTTCGGAGTCGTATTTGAAGAACATCGAGAAGGAGGGGTCGCCCTTCGAGTTGTCGTGCATCGCGGCAACCAGCTGCGGACCGCGTCCTTCCTTGAAGGGCTTCGAATAATAGACTTCGTGCTCGGCGACTTCTACGAATTTGAGCTCGACCTTGAGCCCGACCTCCTGCAGCTGCGCCTGGATGGCCTCCATGATCTCGGTCACGTTCGGGAAGTTCGCGGTACGCGCGATGATGGTGATCGGCGTGTCTACCTTGACGCCATCGGCCTTGGCCTCTTCGATGAGCTTCTTGGCCTGCTCCGGATCGTAGGGGAAGACCTTCACGTCGGGGTTCCAGCCGAGCGTCGGCGGCGGAACGATCGCGGTGGCGAGGACGGCGCTGTCGGGCACCAGCGTACCGAGGAAGGCTTCGCGGTCGATTGCAAGGTTCAGAGCGCGACGGATGCGGACGTCGTTCAACGGCTCGATATTATGGTCGATGCGCAGATAGACGGTCTCGCTGTCGAGATAGGAGAAGTCGGTGGCCGGGTTGGTCGCCTCGGTCTGCGAGATGGACGGCGACAGATCGGCCTCACCGGTCTGGACCATGGCGGCGCGGACCGCAGGATCGGCGCGGAACAGATAGGTCGCCTCGGTGACCTCGGGCTTTTCGCCCCAGTAGTCGTCGCGGGCGGAAAGCACGATCTGCTGTCCGGGCGTCCAGTCGGTCAGCTTGTATGGGCCGGTGCCCACGGGTTCGCGCACGAATTCCATCGGCGTCTCTTCCGGCACGATCGTCAGCAGCGACAGGAGCAGCGGCAGGATCGGCTGAACCGGATCGACCGTGAAATCGACGGTCGTGTCGTCGACGACGTCGATCTTGATGTTCATGCCGCCGAAATAGCGGCGCGACTCACAGGCATTCTTGTCGCTCATCACGCGGTCGAAGCTGTACTTGACGTCCTTGGCGTTGAAGTCGGTGCCGTCGGAGAACTTCACGCCCTTGCGCAGGTGAAAGCGCCAGCTGCCATCCTCCTTCTGCTCCCAGCTCTCGGCAAGGCGTGGCATCAGGCCCTTGCCCTCGCGAAGGTCGAGCTCGGTCAGGGTCTCGCTGACGTTTTGCATGATGATGCGGCCGATATTGGAGCGCGTGGCCATGCAGGGCTCGAGCAGGTCCGCCTCTTCCGGCAGAACGATCTTGATCGGCCCGGATGCCGCGAAGGCCGGGGCGAGCGCGGAGCCCAGCATCAGGGCTCCCATAATCAGTGTTCTTTTCATTTGCATTCTCCTCCCTCTAGGATCTCGTGTGTGGCGCGGCGACTTCGTTCGCCTCTCTCCATGCGGGCTGCGGCAATCAGCCTCCTCGCCGCTAAGCGCCCTTCTGCCGCCGAATTGCCCAGACCATCCGATTTCTTATCAAGTTTGTCAAATTGTTTTCGCCGTCATTCTGGAATGAAAAATTTTGAAAAAGAAAAAATAGCGTAAAAACAGTAGCATGTAGACATTCGAACGCGGGTAAGAATGCGCCGTCTAAAAATAGAAAACTTGACAACTTTCGAAATTTCGCGATTGTCCGATGTATGAGGAGGCTTTCATGACGCCTGACGAAATCGCAAACGCAATGACCGGCAAGCTCCGGGAGACCGGGGGAGGGCGATTGGAATCGCTCCTGCCCTCGCCCATGGTGCAGAACCACGCAGCCTTTCTGCACAGGCTCGAGGACGGAAGTCTCGTCTGTGCCTGGTTCGGTGGGACGCTCGAGGGAAAATCCGACATTTCGATCTTCGCGTCGGTGCTCGCCCCCGGCGCCGCGCACTGGGGCGAGCCGCAGCGGCTGAGTTTCGATGCCGAGCACTCCGAGCAGAATCCGGTGCTGTTCACGGCGCCCGACGGGCGGCTCTGGCTTTTCCACACGTCGCAGCCCTCGGGCAACCAGGACGAATGCCGCATCCGCATGGCCGCAATCGAGAGGGATGCCGCTGATCCGACCAGGCTTGCCGCTTCCGAGGGGCGCTATCTCGACCTGCCGCGCGGCTGCTTCATCCGCGCGCCGCTCGTCATCAGAGATGACGGGGCATGGCTGCTGCCGATCTTTCGCTGCATCCAGCGCCCCGGTCAGAAGTGGAACGGCAGTCACGACAATGCGGCCGTCGGCATTTCGACCGATGGCGGCCGAAGCTGGCAGCTCGCCGACCTCGCCGGTTCGATCGGTTGCGTGCACATGAGCCCGGTGGCTGTCGGCGACACCCGCTACGCGGCTTTCTTCCGCCGCCGCCAGGCGGACCAGGTCTACCGAGTCGAGAGCATCGACGGCGGGCGGACATGGAGCCTCCCGGCGCCGACCGACGTGCCCAACAACAATTCCTCGATCGCCGTCGTCAGGCTCGGGGACGGCCGGTTGGCGATGATCTGCAATCCGGTGAATGCGGCCCTTTCGGCCGACCGGCGCGCATCGCTTTACGACGAGCTCGGAGACGACGACGGCCGGCCCGACGCCGATCCTTCAGGCGGATGCGTGCCGATCTGGGGCGTGCCGCGGGCGCCGGTGAGCGTCTGCCTGTCGGCCGACGGCGGGCGCACCTTCCCCGACCGTATCGTAATCGAGGACGGTCCGGGGAGCTGCCTTTCCAACAATTCGACCGACGGACACAACAAGGAAATGTCCTATCCGTGGCTCCTGGAAGGGGACGACGGCAGTCTGCACGTCGCCTACACCTACCATCGGCGCGCAATCAAATATGTCCGTCTGCCGCCCGGGTGGGCCGACGAGGGGAGAAACTGATGAGCAAGATTATCGGCATCACCATGGGCGATCCCTGTGGCGTCGGACCGGAAATCACGGTCCGGTCGCTTGCTGAGATGTCGGCTGCGGACCGGGAGGCGACCCGCATCTACGGCAACCTCGCGACGCTTGAGGCTGCCAGGGAGGCGCTTGGCCTCTCGGTCGAGCTTCAGCCCTATGTCGTCGACCTTCCGGTCGAGGGCGCGCCGCTCGCATGGGGAAGCCTTTCGGCAGTGGCAGGCGACGCAGCCTTCCGGTTCATCGAGCGCGCGGTCCGCGATGCCCAGGCAGGCGACATCGGCTGCATCGTCACGGCGCCGATCAACAAGGAAGCACTCAACAGGGCGGGCCATCATTACGACGGCCATACCGGCATGCTGCGCAGCCTGACCGGATCGAGCGCCGCCTATATGCTGCTTGCCTCCGAGCGACTAAAGGTCATTCACGTCTCCACCCATGTGTCGCTCAAGGAGGCGATCGGCCGCGCCACCACCGAGCGGGTTCTTGCCACGATCCGCGCCGGCAACGCGCATCTGAAGCGCATCGGCTACGAGCACCCGCGCATCGCGGTCGCCGGCATCAATCCCCATTGCGGCGAGAACGGCTTGTTCGGCACGGAAGACGATGATCAGATCGGGCCTGCGGTGGCGGCCGCGCGTGAAGAAGGCATCGATGTGCAGGGCCCGATCTCCGCCGATACCGTGTTCCATCGCGCCTATTCGGGAGGCTTCGATCTGGTCGTCGCGCAATATCACGACCAGGGTCATATCCCGATCAAACTGGTCGCCTTCGATACGGCGGTCAATGTTTCCGTAGATCTTCCGATCGACCGCACCTCCGTCGATCACGGGACTGCCTTCGATATTGCCGGAAAGGGTATCGCCAATCACGGCAACCTGAATTCCGCGATCGCCTATGCGCGCAAACTCGTGGCCGGCAAGGCAAGCAGAAAGGCAGCGTCATGATCACGATCCATCAGCCGCGCCGACTCGTCGTCGGCGCCGGAAGCATCGGGGAAGTCGGCGCCTGGGCCGGTCAGGTCGGCTCCACCCTGGTGATCGCGACGCCGGTCACGTCCGGATTTGCCGACAGCCTGAAGCTCTCGGGCAAAGTCGATTTATTCGACGCGATCCCCGGCGAACCGGATATCGCGACACTCGAGGCGGCGCTGGATGCCGCGCGGAAAGCGCGCCCGGACCTGATCGTGGGTCTTGGCGGCGGCTCGGTGATGGATGTCGCCAAGCTGGTCGCGTCGCTCTGGGACTCCGAGCAATCGCTCGCCGATGTCGCCGGGCCCAATCGCGTGGCCGGCCGCAACACGCGCCTTGCGCAGGTCGCGACGACCGCCGGGACGGGTTCTGAGGCCGGGATCCGTTCGCTGATCACCGACCCGGACAAGGGCATCAAGATCGCGGTCGAAAGTCCGCACATGATCGCAGATCTCGCCGTGCTCGATCCGCAACTCACCTACAGCGTGCCGCCTGCCGTCACCGCGGCGACCGGCGTGGATGCCATGGCCCACTGCGTCGAGGCCTTCACCAACCGCAAGGCCCATACGATGATCGACGGCTTCGCCCGCATGGGGTTCAACCTCGTCGGCAAATATCTCGCCCGTGCCGTGCGCGACGGCGAAGATACCGAAGCGCGCGAGGGGATGATGCTGGCATCCTATTACGGCGGCATATGCCTCGGTCCCGTCAACACGGCGGCCGGGCACGCCATATCCTATCCGCTCGGCACGCTGATGCATCTGCCGCACGGCCTCGCCAATGCGATCATCTTTCCGCATGTGCTCGCCTTCAACCAGCCGGCCGTCGCGGCAAAGACGGCGGAAGTCGCGGATGCCCTGGGGCTTGGCAAAGATCTCTCGCAACGTGATCTGCTGTCGGCCGCGAAAGGTTTCTGCGCCAGCCTCGGCATAGAGATGTCTCTGGCCGCCAATGGCGCGAAGGAGGCCGACCTGCCGCGCTTTGCCGCCGATGCGCATGCGATCCGGCGGCTGATGGACAACAATCCGGTCGACATGAGCGAGGCGGATGTGCTGGAGATCTATCGGGCGGCGTTCTAAGGCCTGTTGCGATTGGGGAGATGCTTCTCTCCCTTCGCCTTCCCCGGCTGGTTCTGCCTCTACTGTGAAGCCAGGAACAGGCGGTCGCGCGATCCGGTCAGATGCTTCAGCATCAGCATGCGGGCCTCTTCGGCACTGCCGGCGGCGATGGCATCGGCAATCGCCTCATGCTCGGCGAAAACCCTGGAGAGGCCGCTGGCCTCTCGCTTCACCGAGATGCCATGGAACTTCATGCCCACGGCGATGTGCTCTTTCAGCGCCTCCATGGCGGTCGAAAAGTAGCTGTTCTGGGCCGCACGGGCGATCGCAAGATGGAACTGGAAGTCGGCATCCTCCCGGTGGGATTGCCGGTTGGTGGCGTCGCGCAGCAGTTCGAGTGCCCGGCGGATGGATGCGAGGCTCGTCTCGTCGTGCCGGAGCGCTGCCGCCGCCGCCGCCGCAGGCTCCAGCGTCAGCCGGAATTCATAGCAGTTCAGGAGATCGGCGACGTTTTCGAGCTGGCCGAAACCGAGCGGCTCGCGAAGGCCCACGGCTCTCACGAAACTGCCCGCGCCACGCCGGGAATAGATGAGCCCCTGGTCCCTGAGGCGCTTCAGCGCCTCCCGGACGATCGGCCGGGATACCTCGAACTCCGTCGCCAGCTCATGCTCCGTCGGCAGACGCTCGTCCGGCTTATAGGCGCCGGACTTGATCGCGCGGTGCATTCTTTCGAACACGATGTCGGGCAGGCCCTTGCGGGGGGTCCCTTCCTGCAGTCCCATCGTCTATCTCGCCTCCCCCGTGATTTGCCTTGCGATGTGGCTCAGCGTATCCGGCCCGCCGAAGCCGCCGGACTTGGTGATGATATAGCGGCCGTCGGCGAAGGCCAGCGCCATTCCGGGCATGCATTCGCCGAGGAGGCGGAAACGGGAAACGCCCATTCTTGCCAGCACGGCCTCGGCCGTTGCGCCACCGGTAAGAAGCAGGGTCGTGGCCGCGCCGGTGAAGGCCGGAACGACGCTGTCGGCCAGGTTGGCGGAGACCTCGGCCGGGCTGAGCGGCGTCTCGCCTTCGACCGCCTGAATGATCGTCACCGCCCCGGTCGCCGGGGTGCCAGGCTTCAGCACCCTGCCTCCGACCGCAGGGATATACTCGGCGGGGCGGTTACCGCGCAGCACGTCGACCTGCTCGACGGTGATCGGGTCGCGCGATCCGACGACGATCAATATAGGCTTGCGGGGCAGCGGTATCAGCGGCAGCGTTTCGCTATCCGTCATCCGGTGGGCAAGTGCATCGGCAAGACCTCTCGCGCCGATCATGAGATCGCAGCCGGCCGTCTCGGCGCTCGCCAATGCGGCGAGCATGTCCTTGCGCGACATGGTATCGGGGACCAATGCCCGAGCCGCATGCCGGCCGAGCCTTTGGGCGACCGGGATAGGCGCCTCCACACCGAACCCCCGGACCTGGCCGTCGACCACGATACGGCCGAAATCGGGGATGGCCGGCGCGACAAGAGCGCGCGAAAAAGGAGTAGCGTCGAGTTCTGCCTCGATACTGCCCTTCAGTCGCGAGTCGACCTTCTTGAAAATCCGCGCATCTTCGGGGACGTGCTTCAGGACGTCAGATGTTGCCTTGCGCGCCTCATCCGGGGAAACCTCGCGCGACTTCACGTTGACGACGAGGATGTCCGGTCCGTCCGCCAGTGCAGCATTCACGGAGTCCAGGGCGAGAGCGACTTCCGTATGAAGGCCGCGGCCCGCAAACGGGGCAGCTGAATCAAGGGCACCCGTCAGATCATCGGCGAGAATGACAAGCATGGGGAGACGCTGCAAATCCGATTGTTGTTATCTTACGTGCCGTATTTTCTACATGTATTGCAAGGATTTGCAAATTTAAATTTACAAATATGCCGCAAAACGCACCTCGTCTCCCGCGCTGGCGGCACCATTCTAGTCGGACTTGGAACAGAGCTTGCTTTGCGGGAAAACGTCCAACAATGATCCGTTGCGTGAGCTGCTGATTGCCTTCGGGGATGCAGGCTAGGTGGTCCGGAGGCCTACGGCCACGCCTTCCACGTCGGTAATGGGCTTGTTGGGTCCAGTAGGCCGCAAAAAGGCAGGCCGAGATCCCGAGCGCGAACTTTGGCCGATCGGGCTTGAACGCGATGAACACGTGTGCAATATTGCGCGCGTGTGCAATGAAGTGGAAGCGCCGGTGAGTCGACAGCCTTATTCCGATGACCTCGATAGTCGTGCAGAACTTTGTCGCGAGATCATTCGCTCAGCCGGCGCATTGACCCTCAAAGGGTTTCATGGCGAGGCCAGGCAGAACGTTTCGATGAAAGGGCCTCAGGACTTCCTGACCGAAGTGGATGCCGCCTCCGAGGCCTATATCCGCCACGCGCTTGCCGCGCATTTTCCGGGCGACAGCTTCTTTGGCGAAGAGGGTGGGGGAGCGATAAGCGACCGGGTCTGGGTGGTCGATCCCATCGACGGCACCGCGAATTTCGCGCGGGGCATCCCGCATTTCTGCATCTCGATCGCCTTTGTCCAAAACGGGGCGACCGAGATCGCCGCGATCTACAATCCGGCGCTGGACGAGCTCTACTTCGCGCGCCGAGGGGCGGGCGCGACGCGGAACGGCGTTCCCATCCGGGTCGCCCAAACCGCCCGCTTCGACGCTGCGTCGCTGGAAATGGGTTGGTCGATGCGCGTGCCGAACACGGCCTATCTCGGCGTCATGGAAGCGCTGCTCGGGATGGGCGCCAATGTTCGCCGCGCCGGTTCCGGCGCATTGGCGCTCGCTTACGTCGCTGATGGCCGCTCGGACGGCTATATTGAACTGCACATGAATTCCTGGGATTGCCTTGCCGGCCTTCTGCTCGTGAGCGAGGCGGGCGGAGTCGTCTGCCCATACCTCGAGATCGGCAGCCTGGATGCCGGTGGCCCGGCTCTTGCCGTGGCGCCCGGCCTCGCATCGGACACGAGCCGCGCCTCGAACATACCCCTGGCCGCATATGCGATGCCGACGGACCGGCAGACGGCTCCGGCCTGAGCAGCGCGCGGACCGGCCGATTGGCGTATTGGAGGCTGACGCGGCGTGGCCGCGAAGAGGAGACTGCATGGATGCACCTGTCCATACCCGACCGGCCATCAGCCTGATTGCCGAGGGACTGGGGCCGCACGGCTCCGCTCTCTACATCGGCGGCAGCGAAGGCGCGCGCGACCTGGGGCTTCTGCGACAAAACGGCATCACGGCCGTCGTCAATTGTGCCATCAACCTCGACATCAACTATGTCGAGGGGCCTTCCGACGAGGCCGATGGCGAGCGCAGGGCGTCCGGCTTCGCGGCAATACGCTACTACAAGATCGGCATGATCGATGACGAGGGCAGCCCCGAAACCATGATGCTGGGAGCCTATTACATACTCGACGGTGCGCTTCGCCAGTCGATGCCGAAGCGGCCCACCTATCCGTTCCGGGACGGCGGAAACATTCTCGTCAACTGCCGCGGCGGACGAAGCCGTTCCGTCTCGCTCGTCGCGCTTTTCCTCCACAAGCAGCAACCGAACCTTTACCCGACGCTTGAAGATGCCGTGGCGGCGATCCGCACGCGCAGGCAATTGATGCCGGATGAATGGTTCGAGACGCCGAAGCCGATGCTCTACGAGGCAGCAAGGAGGGCCTCCGCCTGGATCGACATGATCGAGCGCGAACGGCAGAAGGAGAGGCCATGCTGAAGCGTACCCTGCCGGCCGTCGCCGTAATCGCCGATGCCCATTTCCACGATGTCGAAACGGATTTCGGCTTTGCGAGAGTGGCCGTCGAGGGTCGGGAAATCACCATGCGCAGCTGGGCGGACACCCGGCAATCCACACGCGTCTTCAATGAAAGTGCGGAGGCGTTTCTGGCGGCCCTTGCCGAGGTACGCCGGCGCGGCATCCGTCACGTCGTGCTGCTCGGGGACTATACGGACGACGGCCAACGCGCGACCACGAGCGCTCTGCGGGACATTCTCCATGAGCACGCCGATGGGTTCGACATCTCGTTCTATGCGCTTCCCGGCAATCACGACATCTTCGGACCGCGGGGCAGGCATCACACAAAGCAATTCCTCGGCCGCGACGGCCGGGGCATTCTCGTCACCAGCGATGCGAACGGCGTGGCCAGCGGCGTCACCGTCAGTGACCGCATGTATTGCGAAGGCTATCCGGCGGGCCTCGATCCGATGGCGGCCTTCGGCTATTTCCGCAGGCCTGAATATCTCCATTGGGAGACCCCGTTCGGCTCCTCCGATGCGGTCGAAGACCGCCGATACGGGGTGGCCTCACCGGACGGCAGCAATCGCTACGAGTTGATGGACGCGTCCTATCTGGTCGAACCCGAGCCCAGTCTCTGGCTGCTGATGATCGATGCCAATGTCTTCGAACCCGTAAACGGGACGTTTGAATGGGGTGAGGAAGCGGCTTTCATCGACAGCACCTCGGGCGGCTGGAACGCGATGATCCGCTGCAAGCCTTTTGTCGTCTCCTGGATCGCCGACGTCTGCGCACGGGCACGGAGGCTCGGGAAGACTCTGCTTGCCTTTTCGCACTATCCGGTGCTCGACCCTTTCGATGGCGCGACCGGCGCCGAGGCAGCGCTGTTCGGCGAGACCAACATCGCCCGGCGCACACCCCGAAAGGATGTCGAGCGGGCGCTGCTTGCGGCCGGGCTGTCGCTCCATTTCAGCGGGCACCTTCATGTGGAGGGCGTCACGCGCCGCGGCAGCGGCGACCGGTCGCTCACCAATATTGCGGTCCCGTCGCTCGTAGCCTTTCCGCCGGCCTTCAAGATCGCCCATCCGGGAGAGGGGAGCGTCGTCGTGGAGACGGTGGAGCTGTCCGGACTGCCTGCCGACCAGCGGCTCCGCAGCGCCTATGAACGAGAAGTCGCGCTGCTCGGCGAAGAGCCGGAAGCCGCCTTTTCAAGCTCCACTTACGGAGCCTTTCTCAGGGCACACAAGCGGGCACTGGTCAGCCACCGCTATTTTCCCGAGGAATGGCCGCCGGCAGTCGTCAAGCGCGTGGCAGACCTCACGCTCGAGGAGATCGCGTGTCTCTTCACCGAAGAGAGCGCCGGCGGCGCTCCGATTCTGTCCGCTTTGGTGCACGCTTCGGCGATCGACATCGCCGAGCTGAGAAGCCTGCCGATGATCGAGCTCGTCGCCGATTGGTACTGCCTTCGGCAGGGGGCATCGCTCGCTTTGCCGCATATCGAAAAATCGCGGCTGCCCCTCTATCGTTTTCTGGCCGAACGGTTCGGATGCGCGCCGAGGAGCCGACACGACAGTTCGGTGAAAGGCTTCCTTGCCATATTCCTTGGAGCGTTGGGTCTGTTTCTGGACCGCGCGGAAAATGGTGAGGCGCAGATCGTCGTTGCCTCGGATCCCGTGCAGCAAGACGCTCCGGCGTGAGTGGTCGGATGGCCTATGCGGCGCGGGAAGAGAGGCGCACCGTCGCGTCAACCCGTTGGCAGGCAGGTTAGGGTGGGCTCATGGAATCGGCCATTGTCGGCATCAATCTCTTCGGCGCGGTCGCGCTGCTGCTCTACGGACTGGCACAGGTCAAGGACGGCATGTCGCGGGCCTGGGGCGCGCGGCTGAGGACCGGCCTCGCCGCCGGCACGCGCGGCGGACTGCGTTCGTTCGCTGCAGGGTTCGTAGCCACAGTGGCCCTCCAGAGTTCGACTGCGACCGCACTCATGTTCGCCTCGTTCGTGGAAAAGGACCTGATCGCGCCGGCGATGGCACAGCTCGTGTTGCTGGGCGCCAATGTCGGGACGGCCGCCACGGCGTGGATCGTGGCGCTTGGCCTCGGCTGGCTGTCGCCGCTGCTCATTCTCGCCGGGGTTGCCCTCGCCCGAGCGCGGTCCGGCGCGCGCAGCGGCGCCGGCAGCGCCGTCGTCGGCATCGGCCTCATGCTGTTGTCATTGCATCTGCTCTCAGCGGCGACCGATCCGCTTCTGCAGTCGCCGGCACTCCGCGCCTTCCTGGCGATGCTCGACAATGCCTGGCCGGTGGCTTTGATCTTCGCCGCCGCACTCGCCATTCTCGCCTCCTCCAGTCTCGCCATCGTGGTGCTCATCCTGTCGCTGGCCTCCGCGGGCGGCATCTCGACCGCGCTCGTCGTCGTTCTTGTCCTAGGTGCCAACCTCGGCGGGGCCGTGCCGCCGGTGCTTGCGACGCTCGGCGCTTCCGCAGGCGCGCGGCGCGTAACGATCGGCAACCTCATCGTCAGGGCAACCGGCTGCGCCATCGCCCTGCCGCTGGCCGGCTATTGTGCGGAATTCATGGAGTTGGCAGGGCTTTCGCCGCAAAAGCTCGCCGTCGATGCCCATCTTCTGTTCAACCTGGCCGTGGCGCTGATCGCCTTTCCAGTGTCGCCCCTCCTTTATCGGCTGACGGCCAGCCTCATCCCGCAGGAGGCGGAGAGCGACAACGGGCCACGCTACCTGGACATGAAGGCCCTCGCGAGACCCGTCGCCGCACTTGCCGGTGCCGGTCGCGAGGTCATGGCGGTGGGCGACCTGATCGAGAGCATGCTGGTGCGGGCCCTGGACGCGCTCAAGACGAACGACCTCGCGATGCTTGCCGATATCAGCATGCTCGAAGGGCGGGTGGACCGGATCCAGCATGAGATCAAGCTCTACGTGTCGAGGGTGGGCAAGGACGATATGACGGAAGACGATCACCGCCGGGCCCGGCATATCGTCGATTATGCCATCAACCTCGAGCATATCGGCGATATCATCGAGAAGGGGCTGCATCCCGAGATCGCAAAGAAGATCAGCCTCGGCCTGCGCTTCTCCGAGGACGGCCAGGGCGAACTCGCAAGGCTCTTCGCGATCACGCTCGACAACCTGCGCATGGCCCAGGCGGTCTTCGCGACCGGCGACGCTGAGCTGGCACGCCGTCTCGTGGAGGTGAAGGAGGAGGTGCGCCGGCTCGAGAAGCAATCGGCGGAATGCCACCTTCTGCGCCTGCGCGAAGGGCGGCTGGACAGCATGCAGACGAGTTCGCTGCATCTCGACATGCTGCGCGACCTGAAGCGGATCAACGCCCACGTCGCTTCGGTTGCCCACCCGATCCTCGACGGCAGCGGCCTCCTGATCGAGAGCCGCATCCGCCAGGCCGTCTGAAGCTGAAGCACTTCCAGGAAGAGTGCGCAGCGTCTTCCATCCGAACGTGCCCGAATCAACAGGCCTTAGCGCGCCGTCTGCCGCTCCACCAGGGCTACCGGCACGACCTGCATCCGCGTTTCCGGTTCGTCGCTGTCCAGGGCTGAAAGCACCTTTTCCGTCAGGGCCTGGAAGGATTGGGCAACCGTCGTGAGCCCGTAGCTTTTCCAACCGGCTTGCGGAATGTCGTCGAAGCCGACGATAGAGACGTCCTGCGGTACCCGCCGGTTCATTTCCAGCCGCGCCGCGTCGAGGAAGCCGAGCGCCAGAAGATCGGTCACGCAGAAGGCACCGTCGATCGCCTTGTCGACCAGAAGCTCACGCCCCGCCTGCAGCCCGGACTCGTAACTCGTCGGACCGCCCGACCAGGCGACGACGTCCACGCCCTCGGCCTGCATTCGTTGCGTGAATGCCTTTGCCCGCCGCAACTGGGCGGGGGTCTGGCTGCCGCTCGTGACCACGGCGACTTTTTTGCACTTCGCCTCAATCAGCCGCAGTGCCGCGAGGTCGGCGCCGTGGGAGTCGTCGCTCAGCACCATGTTCGTGTCCGTGCGGTCGAGACGCTGGTTGATGAGGATGAGACGCACGCCATTGGCGATGCATTCATCGACGATCGAAGCGGGCGGCTCGCCGGAGAGAACGACGATCGCCTGGGCGCGAAACTCGAACAGGAGCTCGATCAGAGGGGCTATGTCCTGGCGGGCGTCGGCGGCATTCAGAAGGAGGCATTGCTTACCCTGGCGCAAGAGCCCGATGCTCAGCAGGTCCAGCTGCTTGGAAATGAAGGGCGAGGAGAGATTGGCGCCGACGACGCCGATCAGGTTGGAGCGGTCATTGTTCAAGACCTGGGCGAGCCGATTGACGCGATAGCCGAGCTCGCGGGCAGCCTTCAGGACCTTGCGCCGGACGGTCTTCGAGACGCTGGCACCGGGGGTGAAGGTACGCGATACTGCCGAGCGCGAGACGCCCGCACGCTTTGCGACCTCCTCGGCCGTCACAAAAGTCCTCGCCATCCGTCCTCCTTTCGGCATCGATCAGCCCTCTATCAGAGGCCATGAACCGCGAAAAGTTCCAAGCGGAAAATTGCTCGGGCCGCGGCCGGCCGGCTTTCAATCCCTGCTGCCTTTCCCGGGCCCGACAGGCACATCGAGCCCATTGCGGAGCGGGAATATAAATGAACACGTGTGCTTATCAAAAATATGCAGCAAATACAATATGATAGATGACTGATCACGTGTGCATTTTTCTGTTGACAAACGGGCGGACTGAATCGATCATACGTTCCATAAAGACACGGAATTTGGAATTTTCATTCCGTCAGCGGGCCGGACGACGGCGCGGTTCGTCTCAGGGGGAGGAGACGCCGCGAAGCTGTTGCCGGCGACGCCGCAGCAACGGCATGGCCGGGAGGAACGGAGGCGGGCTGCCGGTGCGGTGCAGCAGAAGCGAGCTTTCCGCAAACGATTTCAGCGCGCGGCAACGGACATCGATGCCGGCGAAGCAAGCATAAGCGGCCATGGGAGGAACAATGGCTCTTCTAAGTGAACCGGCAAAGGCGGCAGCCGAAAACCGGCCTGCCACGCCTTCGGCCTGGCAGGCATGGCGCTATCGGCTCAAGGTTGCCCTGCGTGAACCCACGACCCTGATCGGTGTTCTGACGGCGCTGCTGTTCACATACCTGATCGTCGTTCCGATCATTTCCATCGTGCTGGACGCAGTTCGCGTGCAGTTCGGGCACGAGCGGCGTCTGAGCAAGGATGTCGGCGATCTCACGCTCTACTATCTCGACAGAGCGCTGTTCTCGCCGGTGTCGGCGGACCTGTTCTGGCGACCGCTCTTCAATACGCTCTCGGTTGCCGTGGGCGCCATATCGCTGTCGCTGCTGATCGGCACTGTGCTTGCCTGGCTCATCAGCCGGACGGACATGTTCGGGCGCCGCTGGTTCGCGACCGCGCTGATCGTGCCCTACATGCTGCCGGCCTGGACCTTCGCGCTCGCCTGGACGACGCTCTTCAAGAACCGTACGGTCGGGGGTCAGCCCGGATGGCTGGAAGCGATGGGGCTGACGCCGCCCGACTGGCTTGCCTATGGCCGGATTCCGATCACCATCATCCTCGCGCTGCACTATACGCCCTTCGTCATTCTCCTGTTCGGCTCGGCGCTCAGGCGCTTCGATTCCCAGCTCGAGGATTCGGCACGCATTCTCGGCGCCGGGCGCCACCAGGTGGCGCTGCAGATCATCCTGCCCCTGATGCGCCCGGCATTGCTCTCCTCGATGGTGCTCATCTTCGCCAAGTGCCTGGGCGAATTCGGCGTGCCCTATGTGCTCGGTCTGCCGGTCAAGTTCGAAGTTCTCTCGACGTCGCTCTTCCGCAGCATCGCCTCGCGCCAGACGGGCGTCGCCGGGGTGATCGCCGGCTCGATCATGCTGATAGGCATCATCACTCTGTGGATCGATGCACGGCTGGTGCGCGAGGCACGGCGGTTCGTCACGATCGGTTCGAAGGGGTCGATGAACCGGCAGAGTCGCCTTGGCCGCATGCGTCTGCCGGCGGCGGGATTCGCCGCCACGGTCTTTCTGTTGAGCGTAGGCTTGCCGCTCCTCACCTTGTTGCTGTCGACGATCATGAAGATACCTGCGAGGTTCACGCTCGACAACTTCACGCTGGACTACTGGATCGGTCGGGATCTCGACACGATTGCCCTGAAGACCGGCATCCTCTTGAGCCCCGATCTCTGGGACGCTGCAAAGAACACGCTGACGATCGTCGGCCTCGCCTCGGTAACCTCCGGCATTCTCGGCCTGCTGGTCGGCTACGTGGTCATCCGCACGCCGGTGCGCCTCCTGTCGGTCTATCTTCGGCAGGTGACCTTCCTGCCCTATCTGGTACCCGGCATCGCCTTTGCCGCTGCCTATCTGTCGCTTTTCGCGGTTCCCCGCGGCCCATTGCCGGCGCTCTATGGCACGGTCATCATCCTCATTCTCGCGCTCATCGCCGACCAGATGCCCTACGCCTCGCGCGCCGGCATCTCGGCCATGACGCAGCTCGGCAAGGACCCGGAGGAGGCGGCCCAGGTCGCCGGAGCCGGCTGGCTCAGGCGGATGATCTCGATCGTCATTCCGATCCAGAAAGGCTCGCTCGTGACGGGGGTGCTGCTGCCGTTCATCTCCGGGATCAAGGGCCTCAGCCTTTTCGTCATCCTGGCGGTGCCGAGCACGGATGTGCTGACCACCTATTCGTTGCGGCTGGTCGACTACCACTACACGCAGGCCGCGAATGCCGTGGTGCTCATCATCGCCGCCATCGCCTATGGCGGCACGCTCATCGCCCAGAAGCTGACCCGCACAAATCTTGCAGAAGGACTTGGAAGCTGATGCCAACGATCAACCTGCGCGGTGCGCAGAAGAACTACGGCGTGAATTCCGCAAACGCCGTGTCCAACCTCGATCTCGAGATCCGCGATGGCGAATTCATGTGCCTCCTCGGGCCATCGGGTTGCGGGAAAACCACGACGCTCCGGATGATTGCCGGCCTCGAGAACCTGTCGGGCGGCGAAATCAAGGTCGGCGATCGTGTGGTCGACTGCGTGGCCGGCGGGGTCTTCGTACCGCCGGAGAAGCGGGAGATGGGCCTCGTCTTCCAAAGCTATGCCTTGTGGCCGCATCTGACGATCGAGCGCAACACGGATTTCGGCCTCAGACTGCGGAAGCTCCCCAAAGCGGAAAGGGAGGAGCGCGTCGAGCGCGTCATGCAGGCGCTCGATATCGCCAAATACCGGGACCGCTATCCGTCGCAACTGTCCGGCGGCCAGCAGCAGCGAGTGGCCCTTGCCCGCATGCTGGCCATCAACCCCGGCGTGCTGCTCCTCGACGAGCCGCTCTCCAATCTGGATGCGCGGTTGCGCCTGGAAATGCGGGCGGAGCTCAAGCGGCTGCATAAGGAATTCAAGACCACCATCGTCTTCGTCACCCATGATCAATGGGAGGCGATGACGCTCGCGACGACGATCGCCGTCATGAACGAAGGCACTCTGCAGCAGATGGGCACGCCGAACGACATCTACGATCGCCCGGCGAACCGTTTCGTCGCAGAGTTCGTCGGCAGTCCCCCGATCAACATATTGACCTTCGGCGAGCCCGGCACGTCTGACGTGGCCGACAAGGCGGAGGCCTATCTTGCCACGCGTTATCCGCACCTCACGGGGGTAGGCTCCGTCGGCATCCGCCCGGAGGCGATCGGCTATGCAACGCGGATCGAGGATGTGCCGAAGGGCAGCTTCTCCGGCGAGACAACCGTGACCGGCGTTCTGCCGACCGGAGGCAACTGGATCCTGGAGCTCAGGAGCGAGAGCCACACCCTGTTCCTGACGACCCATGTTCTGCCGCGGATCGAGCAGGGCGCCAGGGTGTTTTTCTTCGCGCCGCCGGAGGCCCTGCATGTCTTCGATACGGACGGCCGCCGGATCGCGGAGGCGGACGCGCGACTGAGAAGCCTCGCCTACAACTGATATCCGACAAACCGGAAAAACCTGCGGAGGGAGAAAAAATATGAAGCGGAATGTGAGAAGCGGCAGATTTTTGCTTTGCGCGACGGCGATGCTGACCGTGCTTGGCACTGGAGCACGGTCGGAGGAACCTTTCGATATCGACACCCTTGTCGAGGCGGCCCGCAAGGAAAAGCCGATTACGGTCTATGACAGCACCGGCAAAATCGTCGAGATGGCGAAGAATTTCGCCGACAAATACGACGTCGGCGCGGAGGGCTCGAAGGTCAAGGCATCTGCGCAGCTCGAGATGATCATCCGTGAGGCCCGGGCCAACAACATCCAGGGCGACGTCTCCATCATCAGCGACGCTCCGGCCGCCATGGCGCAGCTCATCCCGCAGGGATTTGCCGAGAGCTGGCTGCCCCCGGATCTCGCAGCGAACATCCCGGCGGAGTACCAGGACCCGTTGACGGTGGTCACCAGCGCCAATGTCTGGGCCTACAATACCGAGCTCTTCGACAAATGCCCGGTCACGAATATCTGGCAGCTGACCGAGCCCGAATGGAAGGGCAAGGTCGCCATGCAGGATCCGCTCGGGAAGGCATCCTATGTCGACTGGTTCAACCAGATGGCGAAGCACGGCGACGAAGAGATCGCTGCCGCCTATAAGGCGCTCTACGGCCAGGATATCCAGACCGAGGAGGCAAGCGCGACTGCGGCCTGGGTCAAGGCGCTTGCAGCCAACGCGCCGCTCCTGACCGATGCGGACGCCGCGGCGGCCGATGCGGTCGGGGCGCCCGGGCAATCCGAACCTTTCATGGGACTGATGAGCTCCGCGAAGTTCCGCGACAATGCGGAAAAGGGCATGAAGCTCGGCCTCTGCAAGGACCTGAAGCCATGGGTCGGCTGGCTCTATCCGGGCGTCGGGCTGATCACCAAGGGCACGGACAGCCCAAATGCTGCGCGCCTCTTCATCCACTACGTCATGACGGCCGAAGGGATCGCTCCGCAGGCCGTGGACGGCAAGATGTCGACCAACAGGGAAGTGGCTCCGCCGGCGGACGAACCGTCGGGGATAGCGACCGTTCTCGACCAGCTTCTGCCCTACAGCATGGCGACCAGCCTCGACGACTGGGACGCGCGTGAGACGTGGCAGGATTTCTGGCGCGTGCACTATCAAAAATAGAAGCCGGAAGCGGGAGGAGATGATGAAGGCGCATATTCACAGGATAGGGCGGACCGCGGTGGCCGCGCTCGGACTCGCAGCCGGAGTCATTTCGGCCACGGCTGTTGCGGCAGAGGGATTCGACCTCGATCGCGTGATCGCGGCGGCAAGGAACGAAAAACCGATCACCATCTATGACAGCACCGGCAAGATCGTCGAGATGGCGAAAAATTTCAGCGCCAAATACGGGCTGAAGGCGACCGGCATGAAGGTGTCGGCGAACAGCCAGCTCGAAATGATCATCCGCGAGGCGCAGGCGGACAATGTGCAGGGCGACGTCGTCCTGATCACCGACGCGCCGGCAGCCTTGGCGCAGCTTCTGCCGGAGGAATTCGTGCAGAGTTATCTGCCGGAGGACATGACTGCCAAGATACCGGCGGAGTTTCGAAATCCGCTGGCGATTTCGACCAATGCCAATGTTTGGGCCTACAACACCGAAGCCTATGACAAATGCCCGGTCTCCAACATATGGGAACTGACGGAGCCGAAGTGGAAGGGCAAGGTCGCGCTCGTCGACCCGTTGACGAAGAGCACCTATACCGACTGGTTCAACCAGATGGAGGCGCATGGCGACGACAAGGTCGCCGCCGCCTACAAGGCGCATTTCGGCAAGGATTTGCAGACGGAGGAGAAAAGCGCATCCGCCGCCTGGATCAAGGCGCTGGCGGAGAATGCGCCGCTAGCGACGGACGGCGACGATCCCGTGGCCGAGGCCGTGGGCGCGCCGGGGCAGAAGGCGCCGTTCTTCGGCCTCCTGAGCTCGGCCAAGTTCCGCGACAACGAAGCCAAGGGATACAAGCTCGGCATCTGCAAGGACCTCGACCCCTGGATCGGCTGGACCTACGTCAAGCTCGGGCTGATCGCCTCCAAGACAGCGAGCCCGAACGCCGCCAGGCTCTTCGTCCACTATATCCTTACGGAAGAAGGCATCGGCCCGCAGATGAAGGACGGCAAGCTGCCGACCAACATCGACATCAAGATGCCCGCCGACGAGCCGTCCGGATTGATGGCCGTGTCCGATCGGCTCTTCGGCTACGATTCATCCACCGGCCTCAGCGACTTCGACCGGCGCGAGGAGTGGCAGGACTTCTGGCGCAGCAATTACAGCAGGTGACCGCGTTCCGGCGCGGGCGTCGCGCCGGGCTTTCCTCCAACAGACTGGGATATCCAATGCAGCAAAGTCCGCCTTCCGGGCCGATGATCGCCGATCGCCGTGCCGTTGCTCTCTCGCAGCGCCTTGCGGAGACCGCGCGGGGAGCAGCCCTTGCGGTCCGAGCGCCCCTTCTCGAGGCGTTCCGTTTCGAAATGTCGGTGGACTACAAGGCCGATCTGCACGACATCGTGACTGTCCACGACCGGCGGGCGGAGGCGATCATTCGAGCTTATATATTCGAGCATGAGCCGAACTCGGCGGTCATGGGCGAGGAGGGCGGCCAGACGGGCGACGGCGAGTTCCAGTGGTATGTCGACCCGATCGACGGGACGGCGAATTTCGCGCGCGGAATTGCCTTCTGGTGCGTATCGGTCGCCGTGGTCAAGGATGGGGCCGTGCTCGCCGGCGCCGTCTACGACCCGGTGGCGGACCTCATGTTCTCGGCCGATCTCGAAAAGGCGGAGCTGAACGGCAAGGCACTCGCTTCGCGTGCCGCCGGTGACGAAAAGCGCGCCACTCTGATCACGGGCTACCCGGTTGCGCGTGATTTCCGGCTCGACGGCCGCGAGGCGGCGCTTGCCAATTTCGGAGCATTGACGGAAACCTTCTCGACACTGCGCCGGCCCGGAAGCGCAGCACTCAGCATCGCCCATGTGGCGGCCGGATGGGCGGACGCCGCAGCCGGCTTCGGCGTGAATGCCTGGGACGTTGCCGCCGCAACGCTCATCCTCAGGAATGCCGGCGGGCGATACGAGCCGCTAACCCTCGGCAAGGTGGCGGTCGATGCCGCGGATTTCATGTGTCCGGGCTATATCGCCACCGGAAGGGGGGCGGATTATCCGACCCTCGAGCGGGTCGCCCGATCGATCTCGGCGTCACGGATCGCAAAGGCCGGACATTAGCAGGCGCATCGACGCAGTCAGACACAGCGCGAGACGTTATGTCGGAGCCGGAGAAAAAGCATGCAGCAGTTGGAAACAGACCCGCAATCGACCGACGCCGAACTTCCGAAGCTCAGCCTGGTCTACGATAAGCACCCGCTCTACGGCGTCGATCTCTTCATCAGCGGCAAGGAAGGCGCGAGCGATCTCGATCTGCTGCGCCGGAACGGCGTCACCACCGTGGTCAATTGTGCGGTCAACCTGGATTTTAACTATGTGCGGCAGGCTGACTTGGTATCGGATCACCAAGGCAGCGCCTACGGACCCGGGGAGATCCGCTATTACAAGATCGGCTTGATCGACGGTTCCGGCAACCCGGACACGCAGATGGTCGCGGCCTATTACATTCTGCGCGCTGCCCTGGAGCAGATCTTGCCGGAGAAGCCGTCCTATCCGAGGCGGGAACGTGGCAACGTGCTTGTCAATTGCCGGGGAGGACGATCGCGTTCGGTGATCGTCATGGCGCTGTTTCTGCACCTGACGCTTCCTTCGGAATTCTCGACGCTTGCCGGCGCGATCGCGCACATTCGCGAGCGCCGCCAACTCGCGCGCGCAGAGTGGTACAAGGCCCCGAAACCCGTTCTCATCCAGGCCGCAGCCCGTGCGGCGGAGTGGGTGCGGCTGATCGAGGATGTCCGTTGATGGCTTTGCTTTCCGCAACGGCCGAGGAGAAAGAAACCGATCGCAAGGCAATGAGCTGCCGACGCGGAAGAATGCCTCCCTCCAACCTTCGCGAACTGAAGACCATGATCGCGAAGAAGGAGGTGATCTTTGCCGGCGAACGCAAGCGCGTCATGCACGCCATACTCGACCATCCCGACATCATCGCCTTCGGCACGGCGACTTCGGTAGCGGATGAGTGCGGCGTGTCCACGGCCACGGTCGTGCGTCTGGCGGGTCACCTCGGTTTCAGGAAGTTCCGCGATTTCAAGAATCTGTTTTGCGATCATCTGAAAGAAACGCGCGCCTTGCCGCTACGGATGCTCCGCTCGCCTCCCCGATGATGATGATCCCCGGCCGCGCATGCCCACCGCTTTCGGCCGGCGGCTGGCGCATTCCCGCGCGGGCGGTTATATTAGTCCGTGCGTAAGCTTCATCCGAAACGGGAGAAGTCATGGACCCGGTGACGCTCGTACTGACCGTATGCCTTGCAATGGCACCCGAAAAATGCCGGGAGGAAACGCTGCAGTTTCAGGACCTGAGGTCGTTGAATCAATGCATGTTCCAGTCCGCGGTGTACATCGCCGAATGGTCCGAGCAGCATCCGGCGCTTCGCGTCAAGAAGTGGCGATGCAGGGTTGCGGATGCGAGCCGCCCTGTCTGAATACCTGGGCCCCTGAACGAGGCGCTTGAATCTCGCAAGCGTATCGCCGACAGTGTAGCGTCGCATGGCAAATCTCGGAATTGCCCGGGGTGGAAAACTGTGCGACAACGATTCGCGTCGTGCTGGGGAGAGCACGACGGCCTGGGAGAGAGATATTCTCGGTGAATTCGGAGTGGCCTTGAGTCGCTCTGTTGGCTTGGAAGTATCTCGGGAGGAGAGCCATGCCGCGGACAGCCTTGCCCGTTCATTCGCTTTCAATAAAGTCGGCCCTGGTGATCGATGATCATCCGCTCTATTGCGATGCTCTGGCCGCGACGATGGAAAGCACCTTCAATACGCGCCGTATCAGAACGGCGACGTCGCTGAGCGAAGCGTTGCAGCAGCTCAGGATGCGCTTCTCGCCCGATCTGATCATGCTGGATCTGAACCTGCCCGATGCATCCGGCTTGAGCGGTTTTCTGAAAATCAAGGAGAAGATGCCCGATATTCCGGTCATCGTGATCTCCGCCTTCACGTCGAAGGACGTGGTTCAATCGGTCATCGCCGCCGGTGCCGCGGGGTTCATCCCCAAGGACATCGACCGTCATAACTTCCAGGAAGCGATGCAGGATATCTGGAACGGCAAGACCTATGTGCCGCCGGGCTATGCGGTGCCGGCGCGGGCGACGGCCACGGACCAGTCCGTGGAGACGATCTCGCGCAAGATCGCCCATCTGTCGCAGCAGCAGACCCGCATTCTGAGCCTGATCTGCGAAGGCATGCCGAACAAGCTGATCGCCTACGAGATGCAACTGGCCGAGGCGACCGTCAAGGCGCATATCACGGCGCTTCTGCGCCGGCTGGGCGTCCACAATCGCACCCAGGCGGCGATGCTGGTACGCGAAGTATCGATCCGCCACAGCCTGCAGTGAGGTGTGCCCCGGCCTGCCGGGATGGGAGTTGGAGGGTGACGGTGCATGACGGCTGTCGACGATCTTGACCGCAAACCCGCCGAGGCGGTGCGGCTCGCGACATCACGCGCCGATGATGCGTTCACCGCCCTCGCCGAAATCAGACGGCAGCTCGCCACGGCGAGGCCGAGCTTCATCTTTCTGTTCGTGCCGGACCGGCTGCAGCCGGAAGACCTTGCCGCTGCGCTCAGAAAGTCGCTGCCGAACACGGTCGTCTTCGGCTGCACGACAGCCGGCCAGATCACGCCGCGCGGCTATGAAAACGATACTCTGCTGGCGGTCGCCTTCCAGCGGCATCATTTTCGGGTGGCCTCGATCCTGTTCCAACCGATTTCGCCGGTCTCGATTGCCGATGTCGTTTCGCAGACCGAGCGGCTCGCCACGCAGTTCCGCGTGACGCCGGGCCGCAAGCGGCTGGCGCTGATCTTCGCCGACGGACTGTCCAAGCAGGAGGATATTCTGGTGGCGGCCCTGGAGGCGGGGCTGAAGGATATTCCCGTCTTTGGCGGTTCGGCCGGCGACGGGCTGCGGTTCCAGCGCACCCAGGTGCTTCGCAACGGTGAATTCCACAGCAATGCCGCGCTCCTCCTGCTGCTCGAAACCGATCTGGAGTTCAGCGGTCTCGGCTTCGATCATTTTCAGCCGACCGACAAACGCATGGTGGTTACCCGCGCGGTCCCCGAGGAACGGCTGGTCCTGGAGATCAACGGTTCGCCGGCGGCGGAGGAATATGCCCGGCTGGTCAAGGTGCCGGTCGGCGAATTGTCGCCGATGGTTTTCGCCGAGAATCCGGTACTGGTGCGCAACGGCAATCTCTATCACGTGCGGGCGATCCAGCAGATTCAAGGCGAGCACGGGCTCACCTTCCTGTCGGCGATCGACGATGGTCTGCTGTTGCGCCTCGGCCGCGGCAAGGAAATCATCCGAACGCTCGAGACGGGGCTGGCGGTCAGCGGCCATGACGGTGAGGCCCCGGATTTCATCCTCGGTTTCGATTGTTATCTGCGCAAGCTCGAGATCGAGCGCAAGGGACTGGACAGCGAGGTTTCCGAGCAGTTGCGGCAGCGCCGGGTCGTCGGCTTCAACACCTATGGAGAACAGCATCTCGGCGTGCACGTGAACCAGACCTTTGTCGGCGTCGCCTTTTTCCGGCCGAAGGCGGGAGCGCCGCTATGATCGATCCGAACGAGCCCTACGAACTTCAGATCGCCAAGCAGGCAAGGATCATCGAGGCGCTGGTCAACCGGGCCGAGCGCGGCCACGAAGTCGGGGGTTCCGCCTATTCGCTGTTCGAATCCGCCATCGCCCTTCAGGCGGAGGTCTGGGAAAAGACCAAGGATCTCGAAAAGGCTCTCGATACGCTCGACCGGGCTTCGAGCGAGCTCGAGGTCGCCTACCAGGCGCAGGAGCGGATTCAGAGAAATCTCGCCGATGCCATGGTGGCGATGGAGGACGGCTTCGCGCTGTTTTCCGAGGAACGACTGCAGGCCTGCAATGCGCAGTTCCGCAATTTGCTGCCCGACGTGGAGCCGCTGATCAAGCCCGGCCTCGGTTTCGATGACTATCTCGCAGCGGTCAACGCAAGCAAGTATCTGAACCGGGAGGAGAATGGCCTGGCGGGCCGGCCCCAGCCGGTGGCGAAGGGGCAGGGATCCGGCCAGCGCTTTTCGTCCTTCGTGATGGTGCTGCGGAACGATCGCTGGTTCCAGATTTCCTATCGGCAGACCAGTTCCGGCAATATCACAGTCCTGCAGACCGAAATCACCGACATCGTGCGGGAGAACCGGCGCGAGAAGAACCGCCTGATCGACCAGCAGTCCCATCTGCTGCAGGCGGCCTTCGATCACATGTCGCTCGGCGTCTGCACGTTTTCGTCAGGCGGCGAATTGCTGGTTCGCAACGAGCGCTTCGGTGAGCTTCTCGGCGTGCCGCTTGCGCTTCTGAAAAAGGGAAGTCCCTTTCAGCGCATCGTCGAACATGTCGAGCGCCACGAGATTCTCGACCGGGAAGGGCGCCGATCCAGGGTCGCCGGCTGGTTCAAGGCGGTGCGCCGTGGCGAGGCTGTGCAGGAGCGCTTCCGCCGGCGCGACGGCATGAGCCTCGACATCCGCATCCATTCCCTGCCCGATGACGGTTTCATCGTGTCGATCATGGACGTGACGGCAGAGACGCAGGCCTCGGCGCTTCTGGAGCAACGGGTGCAGGAGCGCACGGTCGAATTAACCGAGGCCAATCGCCTGCTGCAGATACACGCCGACGAGCAGACCAAGATCGAGGCGGCGCTTCGGCACGCCAAGGAGGCTGCCGAGGCGGCCCACACATCCAAGACCCGCTTTCTGGCGGCTGCCAGTCATGATCTCCTTCAGCCGATCAACGCCGCCAAACTCTATCTGTCGATGCTGACGGACAAGGTGGGGCAGCCGGGCACGGAGGAGGTGGTCAGGCGCCTGAAGCGATCCTTCACCTCGATCGAATCGCTCCTGCAGGCGCTTCTCGACATTTCGCGCCTCGACAGCTCGGGAGCCGAATTCAACGTCACCTCGTTCAATCTCGGCAATCTGCTGCAGGGCGTGGCCGAGGATCTGGCGCCCCTGGCAACGGAAAGGGGGATCGACCTTCGGATCGTGCCTTCCTCACGCTGGATCAGCAGCGATCAGCGCTACCTGATGCGCTGCGTCCAGAACCTTGTCGTGAACGCCATTCAATATACGGAGCGCGGCCGTGTCCTGGTCGGTTGCCGGCTGGCGGGCGATGCCGTGCGAATAGAAGTGTGGGATACCGGCGTCGGAATATCCGAGGAAGATCGGACGCGGATATTCAAGGAGTTCACCCGGGCAAGCGGCGCGGCAAAGGGTCCGGGCATGGGACTTGGACTGTCGATCGTCGAGCGGGCATGCCGGCATCTCGATCACCCCATCCGGCTGGCATCGCGGCCGGGCCAGGGTTCCGTCTTCTCGATCGAAGTGCCGCTGGCCGCGCCCGGCCATGCCAGCGTCAGCGAGGATCCGAGGATGGAGCCGATGCTCGACGGCAGCCTCGATCTGATCGTGATGATCGTCGAGAACGATGCCGACGAGCTGCACGCGATGACTCAGGTTCTGGAAAGCTGGGGAGCCAGCGTTCTGGCAGCGGACTCGACTGCGGATGCGGCGGCGCTGATGCAGGAAATCGGCACGGCTCCCGACATCTTGCTGGTCGATTATCAGCTGGACGAAGAGGACAACGGCATAGAAACCATTCATACGCTGCGCGCGCTCGCAGGAGCCGAAATACCGGCGATCATCATTTCCGCCAACCGGCAGCGGCAATTCCTGCAGCTTTGTAACGAAATGTCCTTCGCCGTGCTCACCAAGCCGGTGCAGCTGGTGCGGCTCAGGGCGCTGATCGACTGGAAGACCCGGGCCCGCGTGGCGTGAGACAAACACAGACAAAGGTATCCGATGACATTGCCGGGGCCGCTGCTAGGCTCGAAACCGGTAAACGGAGCCTCGGAACGGGCCACAATCGGACGGTGGATCTGCGATGCGTATTTTTCTCCTGATCGCTCTATTCCTGCTGGGGCAGGGGCACGGACCCGTGGCTGCTGCGGAGACCTACGAGCTCCTCTTCCATTCGGCGGCGTTGAAAGGGCTCGCCGTGGCGAAGGACGGTTCCGTAGGCGAGCAGAGCTCGCTCGTCTACGACAAGGTCGTGTCGGGGGCCGATGCAGGGCAGAGAGCCGGCAGCTTCACGATCGGCCTCAAGGTTGGCGACAATGTCGCGATGACGCTCCATCAGGGCAGCCAGTCCCGGGGGCTCGGCAACTATCCAGCCTCGGTCGGCAATCCGCTGATCATGTATTTTCTCGAAAGCGTGCTTTCCGATCTTGCGGCACAATCCGGCGGCAGTCCCTTCTACATGCGCAACCGCATCAAGGAAGCCCTGCTGCGGGATGCGCAGATCGAGCCGATATCGCTGCGCTATCACGACCGTGAAATCGCCGCGCGCGAGGTGACGATCCGGCCGTTCGAACACGACAAGGCGCGCGCGCAAATGGGGCGGATCTCGCAGTTGTCGCTCGCCGTCACCGTGTCGGAAGAGATTCCCGGCTGGTATTATGCGCTGGTGGCCACCGTTCCTTCGGCGGCGGGCGGGGCCGAGGCCGGCTATTCCCACGCGATCACCTTGAAAGAAGCTGCGGAGGGCGGCCGGCCATGATGCGCGCCGCGCTGACCGCGCTCGCAATCGCGACGGCGGCAATCCCCGCAAGCGGGCAGAGCGTGTCTGAGCGCTTCAACGATTACCCCACCGAGGTCCGGGCCGACTATGTGTTCGGCTGCATGGCCGCCAACGGCCAGAGCCGGGAAGTCTTGAGCAAATGCGCCTGCTCGATCGATGTGATCGCATCGATCCTGCCCTATGACAAATATGTCCAGGCCGAAACGGTGCTGTCTCTCCAGCAGGGGAGCGGCGAACAGCTGGCCATGTTCAAGTCGGCGGTCGTGCCACGCACCATGGTCGCGGATCTGAGACGCGCCCAGGCGGAGGCGGAGATGCTGTGCTTCTAGAGCACTTCCAGGAAAAGTGTGTAACGGTTTTCCGTCCGGAAGTGCGTTGAACCAAAGGGTTAGAGCACTTCCAGGAAAAGTGTGTAACGGTTTTCCGTCCGGAAGTGCGCGACCTCAGGCTAATTCAGCTCGCATTCAGGCGGGCGGCGTCTTCGGCAGGACGCGGTCGAAGACATTGCCGTCCGTATCGACCGCATGGACCGTGAAGTCCGGGGCACCATTGTCGGTATAGCTGAAACGGAACACGGGATTTTCACTGATCGATATCCCGCCGTCGAGCGAGAACAGAAGCTCGTCTCCCTGCTTCACGACCAATTCGGTGATGAATTTCGCACCGACGAAGAGCTGGGTGATCTGGTCGCGCTGGAGACCGGAATAGTTCGGATGGCGGATCATGATCTGCGCCTCGCGGCGGGCTTTCTGTCCGTCCCCCTTGCCGTCGAAGAGCTTCAGCCGCATTTCTCCCATATCCTTCAGCGCCGCGACCGGGTCCTTTGTGGCGGGCGCCGAGCAGCCGCCGGATGCCTTGACGAAGCGGCCATTCATGAAAATGCCCCGCGGCGTTTCGGCGATCGCCCGGACGTTCGAATATTGGTTGACGCGCACGCGGGTTTCGAATTTCAGCGGTGCCATTGCGGGGCCGAAGCGGATTTCGGCGGCCACCGGCGCCGGGTTCTCGTCGATCACCAGCTTGAGGGATTCGATCGGATCCGCCGCGGCGTCCGTCTGCTCGATCGTGACCGGCACCGTCGCGGCGTCGTTGGCGCGGTAGGGCGCGGTGACGGAGAACAGGGCCGCGCCGTCGAGAATGGCCGCTTCGCCGACGACGTCACCCTTCAAATCGTGCCATGTCGCGCCGTCTGCTAGCGGGTTGTTCGGCTTCTCCGGCTCGGCAAGTGCGAGGCTTGCCGACAACATGGCGGGAACAAGCGCGAGAATGAGCTTCATGGTTCAAAGCCCCCTTTTTGGACAGGCTGCGAGTATCTTATAGCATAGAACGAGATGCCCGGGAGCAGAAGCGAGCCTTTCGGATATGTTGTCTGACGCGACCGGCGGCCGCAATCTTGTTGATTGCCAGGTTTGTGTATTGCCCACTTTCTCGAAAAGCCGGGGGCTCAAGGTGTTCGAAGCATTCGTGACGATGTGCATCCTTGCTGCAGCAGCACCTGACGCGCCGCCGAGCGAGATCTGCCGGGTGGCACTGCTGCCCGGCTTTGCGGCGGAGACGAAAGCGGGGTGCGAGCATGCGCTGCATTCCGTCAAGCGCAAGCCGGGCGACTGGACCGAGAAGCCGCCATTTTGTGCCCCGAGGCCCAACTCGGCCCTCTCCTTCAGCGAGGCGGCCCCAGGGGTCTTCCTGCATCGCGGCCGGGTGGCGGAGCCGGATGCGGAAAACGGCGGCGACATGTCCAACTTCGGCTTCGTCGTGGGGTCGCGCAGCGTCGCCGTGATCGATTCCGGCGGCGCGCGCAAGCTCGGAGAAGAGATCTATCTGGCGATCCGCGAACGAAGTCGCCTGCCGATCAGTCATCTGATCCTGACGCACATGCATCCGGACCACGTCTTCGGCGCCGAGCCGCTCCGCGAGGCAGGCGCGGCAGTGGTCGGCCAGGCCAATTTGCCGCGTGCGCTCGCCGACCGCGCCGAGAACTATCGCGCAAGCTACGCCCGGCGGATCGGCGAGGCCGCCTTCCTGGGCAGCCGCATAGTCGCACCGGATCGGGCGATAGCGCAGCAGGAGGCAATCGACCTCGGCGGCAGGGTGCTGGAACTGCGCGCCTGGCCAACGGCGCACACCTCGACCGACCTCACCGTCTTCGACCGGACGTCCGGCATTCTTTTCGCCGGCGATCTGCTGTTCGACAGGCACACGCCGGCCCTCGACGGATCGCTGCGCGGCTGGCTCGCCGCTCTTTCCGAGATGAAGGGGCTGGGCGCGCGGAAGGTCGTGCCGGGCCATGGAGGGCCGCTGCTCGACTGGCCTGAGGCCGCCGCGCCGCTCGAACGCTACCTCCATGTTCTGGAGTCCGATACGAAGAAAGCGCTCGACGACGGCCTGGCGCTCGGGGAAGCAAGCGAGGTCATCGGTCGAAGCGAAGCGGACCGATGGCGCCTGTTCGACCTCTTGAACCCGCAAAACGCCACGTCCGCCTATACGGAGATGGAATGGGATCCTTAGAACACTCCCAGGAAAAGTGCGTACGGCCTTCCGTGCGGAAGTGACCAGGTTCAAAGCGTGGGGTGAGAAAAGCGGAATCGCTTTTCGGAAGGCACGATGCGCGGATCCGATGCGTTCAGGCGTCAGTCCGGCATATGCTTCCGCAGCATCTGTGCGATGGCATAGGCGCGTTTTTCCAGAAGCACCGGTGTTTCGCAGACATAGGTGAGCGCCTGCGAGCGATCGCGATAAATGCGCTCGTCCCAGTCGATCTGTTCCTCCAGCTTGTCGATACGGTCGAAGTCGGGGCTTTTCTCCCGCGACAGCTTCGCCATCTCGACGCGCGCCCCCTCGATGCGGGACGAGAGCGCGATCTGGCTGCGGGAATAGCGGGCTATTCCCGCGATCAGCCGCTGGCGGGTCGCGGCGATATTGTCGAACACGCCGTAGAAGATGTTGCCGAGCAGTTGACCGTCGACCTGCTTGTTCCGCTCCACGAAAGCCCTGACATGCGCGTCGGCCTCTTCCAGGCTGACCCGACGAAGCGATAAGGCTTCCACGAGATCGTGTGCTTCGGGCGAAAGAGGCGTGCGGGTCACCGGCGCGGGCCACATCAGGCTCGCTGACAGGTTCTCGACCTTGCGCTGGATACAGGGCCAGTCGGGATCGGAAAAATCCATTGCTGCTGCGATGCCGGGGGCTTGCGTCAGGCAAAGCGCCAGACCGAACGCCAGCTTGAGCGGCAAACCGCGCATCCGGCGAAGCGCGTGACAGGCGACTCTCATTCTTGATGTCTCCGTGTTCTCACGGGCGTCAGTATAGGGTGACCGGGGACGAAGCCAAAGGTCGCGTTTTACACACTAAGGTCGCAATTGTCTTTGTGCTTTGGCCCGTCTGTAATCTGTGTACAAGCCCTCATAAGGGCCCTTACATAACGTAGTACCGGAGGAATCCATGCGCACTCGCGCTGCTCTGGCCGTTCAGGCCGGAAAACCCCTTGTCGTGACCGAAGTCGAGCTCGAAGGCCCTCGGGCCGGCGAGGTGCTGGTCGAGGTGAAGGCGACCGGCATCTGCCATACCGACGATTTCACGCTGTCGGGGGCCGATCCGGAGGGGCTGTTCCCGGCGATCCTCGGTCATGAGGGCGCCGGCATCGTCGTCGATGTCGGCCCGGGCGTCACCTCGGTGAAGAAGGGCGACCACGTCATCCCGCTCTATACGCCGGAATGCCGCTCCTGCCCCTCCTGCCTCAGCCGCAAGACCAATCTCTGCACCGCCATCCGCGCCACCCAGGGGCAAGGGCTGATGCCGGACGGCAGCTCGCGGTTCTCGATCAACGGCGACAAGGTCCACCACTATATGGGCTGCTCGACCTTTTCGAACTTCACCGTGCTGCCGGAGATCGCGCTCGCCAAGGTCAATCCGGACGCTCCCTTCGACAAGATCTGCTATATCGGCTGCGGCGTCACCACCGGCATCGGCGCGGTGATCAACACCGCCAAGGTCGAGATCGGCGCCACCGCCATCGTCTTCGGTCTCGGCGGCATCGGGCTCAACGTCATCCAGGGGCTTCGCCTTGCCGGCGCCGACATGATCATCGGCGTCGACCTCAACAACGACAAGAAGCCCTGGGGCGAAAAGTTCGGCATGACCCACTTCGTCAATCCGAAGGAGGTCGGCGACGACATCGTGCCCTATCTCGTCAACCTGACGAAGCGCGGTGCCGACCAGATCGGCGGCGCCGACTACACCTTCGACTGCACCGGCAACACCAAGGTCATGCGCCAGGCGCTCGAAGCCTCGCATCGCGGCTGGGGCAAGTCGGTGATCATCGGCGTCGCCGGCGCCGGCCAGGAGATTGCCACCAGGCCGTTCCAGCTCGTCACCGGCCGCACCTGGATGGGCACCGCCTTCGGCGGCGCGCGCGGGCGCACCGACGTGCCGAAGATCGTCGACTGGTACATGGAGGGCAAGATCGAGATCGATCCGATGATCACCCACACCATGCCGCTCGAGGACATCAACAAGGGGTTCGAGCTCATGCATTCCGGCGAGAGCATTCG